>JAJRXV010000192.1 GCA_024276115.1 Deltaproteobacteria bacterium | reverse complement strand
GACTCCCTCCAGGTTCGCCGAACTGATGGCGCTACAAGCGTAAAAACCGCTGACGAGGCTCGTTTCGCGCTGTTTTTGCCGGATTATTGTAAAAATGTTGCCGCACCGGAACCGCACCGGTCAAAATCCAGCGCAAAAAAAGTTATATGAAAATTATGGATTGGCGCGGGCGGGATACGACACAGTCTGCCTGTGTGGTCGCCCAATCCATACCGTAGGGGTCTACTCCGGTATATTCCCCCGGGACGAAAAGAGTGACGGCTTCCACCATGCCCATTCGGTGCATTTGTCGCATGACGGGACATCGCTAAGGTCGTCATCGATATGCTTCTGGCGCAGTTTCCGCATCCGCTCCCCGTTCCACGTTTTCATGACGCCGTCCTTCACGTTGCCGAGCGGATAGTTCGCGTCATAGTCCCGGTCACAGCAGACAAGCGTACCGTCGTGGTAAATATGCACGTGGTACCAGAGGTTCGGGCAGTGGTAGCGTTCGATCGCGCCCTTGGCTCTAGAGCCTTTCGCTTTCGAGCCGAGTTCACTTATCGCGTCTATCTGACCGCCCCATGAGTCAAACGCCTTCACGTTGATGTGATCGACACCAGGGACATTCCACTTCTCCTTAAACGCGCTGATCTCACTGGCGGTAGCCTTCATCTCGACCACCTGGATATTCGTATAGGGGGTGTTAGCCCCTCTTTTTACTTTTTCATCAATAAAACGCTGTATGTTCTGCTCGGTCGCCTCAAAATCACTCCCGACCCGCACAGACTCGTAGGTCTCCTTCTTCACCCCATCTAAGCAGAGGTAGATCGCGGAGAGCTTAGATTTCAAGATACTGTCGGTCAGCTCCTCAGAAAGCAAAGTCGCATTCGTCGAAATCTCTGACCGCAAGCCCATCTTGGCGCAGTAGTCGATCATCTTAAAAATATTCGGGTGCATAAGCGGCTCGCCCCAGATATGTAGCACAGCGGTCTTAACCTTGTTGTGCATCTCATCGATGATACTCTTAAAAAGCTCAAACTCGATAAAGCCGACCTTACGCTCCATCTCACCACGACCCTTCGGGCACATGACGCACTTAAGGTTACACTCGTTTGTCGCCTCGATGTAAAGCCGGTCAGGGTTTGTGACGACATTAATCATCGTCAGTTTATATACGAGCCACTTTAGCGGCATTCCTAGTTTTGCCAAATTCATATGCCCCTCATCTCTGGTTCAAAAATCTATTATTAACATATTCACCCATTTTCAGCAATGGGCTTATCTTAGAGAGCCCGAAAAAAAACACGCCGACTACATTACCGAACTTCTTCTTGTATCGATCGCGCCTCTTTTTGACTATCATGTCACTGTTCGCCTTGCGGGTGATCTCCACCAGCTCATCGCTCGGGATGTTCGACAGATTAAAAAACGTCGGTATCATCGCGTCATCCCCGCAGAAGTAGTACGCGTCGACAAATTTATCATCAAACCTCATACCCGGGTGCTTCGCTTTAAGCGCCTCAAAGAGGTCGGTGCCCGGAAAAGGCGTCGTCATGCTGAACATCGTGTCGTCGCAGTCGAGCGAGTCGGCAAAATCAATCGTCTGCCGAACGGTTTCGAGCGTTTCACCGGGAAGCCCGGTCATAAAGTACCCCTTCACACGGATTCCGGCGCGCTTCGTCAGCTTGACCGCCTTCTTCACCTGCTTAAGCGATATCCCCTTCTTTATCCGGTTCAACACTTCCTGATTGCCTGACTCGATACCGTAATGTATCTCAACGCAACCAGCACGGGTCAAAAGATCGAGGAGTTTTTCAGATATCCTGTCTACCCTTGCCAGACACTGAAAGCGTATACCGAGCTTCTTTTTGATTATCAGCTCACATATCTTCCGCACCCGCTCAAGGTTAAGCATAAAAATATCATCTATAAAATATATATCTCTTACACCAAAATTAGTTATAACATCTTCCACCTCGGCTACAATACTCTCAGCCGAGCGCTGTCGGTAGCTCTTCCCAAAAAGCCCCTTGAAACAGTACGTGCAGTGAAATGGACAGCCGCGGCTCGTCATTACCGTCGCGATAACCTTACCGTCGCTGGTTTTCAGCGGGTAGTCGTCGAGCGTCAGGAGTCCTCGCGCGGGGAAAGGCAGGTCATCGAGGTCGGCGACAAGAGCGCAAGGGTCGTTACTGACAACCTCACCGCCACTCTTGTAGTGCAACCCCTTTATATGAGAAAAATCATTTTCATCGTTATCAAGAGCGTTTATCAACTCGCAAAACGAGCTCTCACCCTCACCGGCAATGACATAATCGACGCAATCGTTCTTCAGCGTCTCAACCGGAAAGACGCTCGGGTGCGGACCACCGAAGACGATCTTCACCTCCGCGCGCTTTTTTATCGACCGCGCAAGCTCCAGCGCCTCTTTGTATACGTTGGTCATGCAGGTAATACCGATCAAATCCGGTTTGAAGGCGAGAGCCTCCTCCGCGTTACTCATGGTCGTACTCTTCATCTGCAAGTTGAAATCGAATATTTTGACTTCTGCTTTGGGGAAAGCGCGCTGAACGCTGGCGGCCAGATAAGCGAGCCCAAGCGGTGGGTATGAGTTGCCGTTCTTCCACCTTGGCGCGGCGAGTGCTATTTTCATAAGCCGCCCCTAATCGAAAACATTGAATCTAACGATAGCGATAAGCGCGGAAACGCCATCCTTCCAGCCGATTTTCTTGCCTTCATCATAAGTCCTTCCGCTGTATGAGATGTCGGTCTCGTAGATACGGCACCTCATCTTCGCTAGCTTCGCGGTGACTTCTGGCTCGACACCGAACCGCTTTGATTTGATATCTATGCTCTGGATGACCTCCCGCCTGAACACCTTGTAACATGTCTCCATATCGGTAAGGTTCAGGTTGGTGAACATGTTCGAGAGAGTTGTGAGAAACCTGTTTCCGAGGTAATGCCAGTAGAACAGCACCCTGTGCGTACCACCGAGAAAACGAGAGCCATAAACAACATCGGCGCGCCCATCGAGGATCGGTTCTAGCAGTTTGTGGTACTCGCGCGGATCATACTCTAGGTCAGCGTCCTGCACGATCACAATATCACCGGTAGCTTTGGAGAATCCGGTCTTGAGCGCCGCGCCCTTCCCCTGATTCACCTCATGGAAGAACACCTTGACCACCGGATCGGTCAGCTTCTTCAAGATATCACGGGTGCCGTCTTTTGAGCAGTCGTCAACAATGATGATCTCCTTGTCGATATCCACCGCCTTCACCCGCTTGATTATCTCGAGGATTGTATCCTCCTCGTTGTATGCCGGCATCACTACCGATAGCTTCATTTGTTTCCCTTTCATTTCGCGTCGTGTTTGTTGTTCAAAAGATAAAAGAAATATCGTCCGTTGTCAACCAGAATGTTTGCATCAAGGTGGTCAGGCGTGTATATTTACATTTTGTTTACAAGGTTTGTGGGGTGCGTGGTGTGTTACCATTTGCACCCTCCCCCCCCCTCACATCCCGGTGAAAATATCGCTGAGAGCGTTTATCAAGGAGAAGCCGCGCTTGGTCTCCTTCGTTTTTATCCGGCTTACCTCCTCGGGGTCAAAAACATTTTCGCCGGGCGTGATACCGCTGACGATCTCGATATAATCTTCGTTCGAGCGCCCCGGTATGATCTTAACTTTTTTGTAGTCCGCGCCGTCCCTGACATAGCAATAGCTTACGTTGTTCTCGGTGAAAAACGTCTGCACCGGTAGCGTGAGCGCGTTTTTTATCACCTCAGATATGATCTCCACGCGGGCGGACATCCCGGGGCGAAGCCGCTCGTCGTTGTTGAGTATCTCCACCTCCATATCGAATGACTTCGGCATCCCCTCCTTGAGCGGGTTCTTGCTCTGGGCGAGCGCGCCGATACGCGAGACTTTCCCCTTCAGGTCAAGGTCGGGGTAGGCATCCACCTTTACGTCAACATCCTGCCCGACTTTCACCTTGAATATATCCGCCTCCCTGATCCGTGAGTCAACGAGCATCTTTGAGGTGTCCGGTATCATCATGACATCCTGATTGCTCCATATCGCGTCACCAAGCTGTACGCTGCGCATCTTCCCACCGAAATAACTTTTAGAGTATACAGCGAACCCGGGGATCGGCGCGCGCACCTCAGTCTTGGTGAGCTCCTTCTCTGCCGCCTTGATCCGCCGCTCCATCCGCTTGACCCGGTTCTTGGCGTGCTGTATGTTCGCCCCAAAACCGTTCACCTCATGCAGGTGCTTCTGCTTGAGCTTATCAATAAAATCGCGCGTATGCGACACGCTATTCTCCGCGTCCTCAAGCTCGATCGGGTATGTGTGGCTCACGAGCAGTTCATTCTCCTTGCTCGCGAAATAATACTCCTCCTCTGTCTGCTTGAGCGCTATCTCTGCCTTATCCACCTCTGTTTTTGTGACAAAACCTTTATCGAGCATCTTCTTCGCGTTCTCAAGCGCTATCTTCGCGGCATCCACCTTCAGCGCTACCGCCTTGATCTTTGACTTCGCGCGCTCAAGCTTCAAAACCCCTTCACCCTCTGTAACGTTCTTCAGGCGCAACTCCGCCATCCTGATCTTCTGCTCGGCGCTGTTCAACTCCTCCTTAAACTTTGTGTTGCTGTACTCGAGATCCTCATTAGCGCGGATGAGGTTCGCATCCGCCTCAGCCTTGCGGGAGTTCAGGTCGTCGATCCGGTCGTTGAAGGGCGTCTTGTCAAACCGGAAAAGCACGTCATCTTTACTCACGAAGGTGCCCTCTTTGATGATATAGATTATTTTTGCCTGATTGCTTCTTATCTCAGAGCCGAAGACAAGCGACCGAAGCGCTTTCAGCTCGCCGCTCTGCACTACTTTCATGATAAGGTCACGCTTTTCGGCGCGATAACTCTTCAGCGCGTTTAGTTTTGTAGTTTCCGTCTTCCCCGGTGCGGTATTGCTTTCACCGGTGATGAGGTAAAAGCCGACACCGGCAATAATCGCGAGTATAATTATAGTTTTGACAAGTTTCATTAGCATAAAAAGGTCTCCATGCGTCAAGTATATGGTATCATGCTGATTAATTCAATGATAATATTAGTTATTGGGATGGAAATAGAAGGTTATAGTGTGACCTCAAGTAAAAGAGTCGCGCGGGAATCTTTCATTGATAGTATTCATTGTAGTAAATAGAGGTATAGTTGTTTACTTTAATCCTTTAACTTAAATCTATTAATAATCTCATTTAGATTTCTCGCTCTTTCTGACATTTCTCTCGCCGATGCGGCCAGCTTCTCTGACGAAGAAGCGTTGGATTCGGTTATTGAAGAGTTTTCCTCCATAGAAGCGGCCTGTTGATGAGTCATATCAGTAACAGAAAGCAACTTACTAGCTACTTTCTCAATATTTTCTACAATACTATTAAGGTTTTCACCGGCTCTCTTGGATAGTACAGTTCCTTCTTCCACCTGCTTAGAACTATCTTTGATCAAGTTATTTATTTCTTTAGCTGAAGCCGCGCTTTTTTCAGCAAGCTTCCTGACTTCATCGGCAACAACGGCAAAACCTTTCCCGTGTTCACCGGCTCTTGCCGCTTCGATCGCCGCGTTTAACGCAAGAAGGTTTGTCTGGTCTGCAATATCAGTGATGAACGCGACCGCGTCACTGATTTGCTTAAAACTAGCGACAATGGAATCCATCGCGTTAATCATCTTGTCCATACCTTCACCGGTAACGACCGCGTCGCCCGAAGTTTTTTGAGCTATTTCATTGGCCATAGATGAATTGTCAGCATTTACCTGGACTGAGCTGGATATCTCCTCAAAGCTTGCAGCCTGCTGGTTAGCGCCGTCTGCTATCTGTTGTGAAGTATCAGAGATACCTTGAGTGGATGAAGTAAGTTGTTCAGATGTCTCTTTCAGCTCATTTAATATTGAATTTAAATTATCGACCATATTAGCGATGCTTTCATTCATGGCGCCGATTTCATCAACACTTTTGACTGCTGGTTTTTCTGTCAGATCACCTTCGGCCACTTTACTTATAATACGAAGTAACGATTTTATTGGGGTAACGATAACCCGCTTTAGTATGAAACCGAAAGCGATGATCGCGGCAATAGAGAGAATAAAACTTACAATCGCTATAAACAGGTTGCTTTTGCTTAGCTTGTTTACCTTTTTCAAAGAAGCCTTAAACTCCTCTCGCTTCTTTTTGTTATATTCCGCGACAATTATGTTCATCTCTTTGGCGACTGTATTTATATTTTGCATATTAGTCATTACAGAAGATATATCGCCCTCTGAGATTATTACGTCAGAGACTTTGTTGCCGTTTTCAATATATTCTTTAAATCTGTTTTGTAGAGTTGTAAGCTGTTCATCGTGTCCCATCGAGAGTAGCTTCTTCATCTCATCATTAAATTGGATTGTAGCTTTATCAACCTCTTCGAGATAATGTTTTTGTTCGTCTTCATCTTCGGCGTCAATCAGTTCGAGATACATTTTTTTGGCTTGAGCAATATACTCTTTTAAACTGTTAGAAGCTTCTAAAGCCGGATATGTGTTTGTCTCGACAATAAGAGAAGCGCCACTTATTTGACGTGCGTTCTTAACTAAAATAAGGGTGGATATCCCTATGACCACAGCTAAGACGACCAGACACAAAAGTAATTTTATAAGTATTGATTCTTTTATCTTTGACATTATTTTACTCTACCTTTATTGCGCTACGTTATTTAAACTCATGCACCACTTTTACAGAGTCATCAGCTTTATCGACCTCGACATAACCTATCGCGTCTTTATTGCCTGCGACAAATGACTTTACCGCGTCTGAGCTGTCAATTACTTTCGGTGGCTGACCCTTGCCAGACATACTCCGTTTCAGATAGTAGCGCTCCATCTCTGAGGGGTCTTTTTTTAAGATCGATTCTGAAAAAATCTCACGAATTGAGCTCTTCTTTTTCTGCTCGACGACCCGCCAGCCGGACTTTTTCCCTTTATATATTTTCTTGATATCAGATGCTGACAGGCTGGATTTTGAATTACCTTTGTTTATTATGACAACGCCACCTTCGGCAAATGTATAACCGCAAAATATTAATGCGGATAAAATAAATGACATTGTTATTATCACTGTTGATCGTTTCACTTATGGCCTCCTTTCTTATATAAATTCCATTATTAACTAGTAATTTAATAATTGCCCCCTAAGCCAAGCTGACGGTACGTCAGGCTTAGAGTTTCGCGACAAGCTCTTGGGTGGGAAAAGCCCGAGGCGCGCCTGTTAAAACGCAAAGTTAAGAGCGGCTTTCACCATATCATATTCTGATATATCTTTGCCCGCCATCGTCTTTACATCACCCTCAATAAACTTGTGTCGGTGGTATTCGCCCTTTAGATACACATTGTTAGTCAGCCTGACAGAAAGGCCGTAACCCCACCTCTCTAGTTTGTGTTTATAATGAGAATCCTCTCTGTCGTTTATTCTGTCAAACATGACAAAAGGGGTGAAGCGATCGATCTTATACATCACCCGGACATAACGAGAAGAGCGGTCTTTAATTCCATTATACCCTGTTTTTACATGTTCCGCCTGTATCGTTAAGTCATCATCTAATAACAATAACTCAAGATCAGCGCCGATCGTATCCTCCTGACCAGTTCCTCCGACAACATCGTTATCAAAAGTAAACCCTGAAACACCAAGAGTAAGCATTTCATGGAGCGTTGCCTTTACCCTGCCGCCTGTACTTGGTGTAGCGTTAAAGCCCATACCCTTATCATCCTTCTCCCCCGTGCCATAATAGGCGGCGTAATACAGTTCTATATCATCAGTCGGGAACAAAACGCCCGAAAACATAGCGTTAGCGTCAGGAGGATAAAAAGCGCCGCCTGAATATCCCATAGGCGCCGCATAGATCGTCGGTAAGACAACGGTGGCATAAAGCGGGGTGATATACCTGATATCGTTGTATATACCAAAAGGCGCGAGAAACTTACCCGCTCTTACTTTAAACGCGTCATTCAAGGTACTCTCTAGATAATATTCCATCATTCTCGAGGTACTATCCCTCCCATCATCATCGCCGGATGTGTAAAGGTTTTGCGCTTCAAAGTTAAAGTGCGCTCTGACTGCGCCTTTTTCAAAATCACCGAGAA
The DNA here is from genome assembly GCA_024276115.1 of Deltaproteobacteria bacterium. Lineage (GTDB taxonomy): Bacteria > Desulfobacterota > JAJRXV01 > JAJRXV01 > JAJRXV01 > JAJRXV01. The sequence continues at coordinate 3,878 of JAJRXV010000192.1, read as the reverse complement.
AATTTAAATGCCTGACAGCGGTATGCTCCTGCTCATCCATCTCCATATACGCCACACCCATCGGCATCGGCATCTTCTCCATCTTAGTATACTCATAATCAAAATAAAGGTTAAACTTCGTTTTGACGCCGCCATATTCCGGTGTATTTATGTAGATATTGGTCGGGTCATCAAAGTCAATATGTGGATAACTCCTTTCGTCAGCAAATGATGTCGACATGCTAATAATAACAAATAAAACTGTAAGTATTAATTTCCTTTTCACGTTAACCTCCTTTTATTTGATTGCATGGTAACCTCTTATTTCAAATAAATGATGCCCTGTAACCCTCAAAACATCAATTGTCAAAACACTTAACATTTCTAATAGACTACCCCATCCCACCCCGATGTCAAGAGGGAAATCTTATAAACCTATGTATTCAGTTTTTTTGGGTGAGGAGAGATGATTGACATTTGGCGGTCACCTTAAAAAAAACGTAGTAAAAAAAAATAGTGCATTTTTTTTATAATATGTTATACAGGGGAAATTTTTCGGAGGTATAAAGAATGGAATTAAAAGATCTACAAAAGATGACCGTAAAAAAGCTGAAGGTAGAAGCGCTTAAGCACAAGAAGATTTCTGGTGTTACCAGTATGCACAAGCCTGAACTTATCGCGGCATTAGCCGAAGTACTCGGTATTGACGCGTCAGATGACGCATCAAAAGCACAAGTAGCAGAAGCAAAAGGGAAGATAAAAGTGAATATGAAAAAGTTCAAAGACGCACGTGACAAAGCTCTAGAGAGCAAAGACAGTGTATCGCTGAAAAAAGCAAGATTCCACATCAAGAGACTTAAAAGAGAACTACGCTCAGTTATCGCTTAGTCAGCTATTTCTTGCTGTACCTTCTTTTTAAAGTACGGGATAGAGCGATTGATACCATCAACAAGCTCTACTTCTGGTTCCCAGTTTAGTACCCTCTTAGCTTTAGAGATGTCGGGCTGTCTGATTTTCGGGTCGTCAACAGGTAGTGCCTCAAAAACTATCTTCGACTTCGAGTCGGTCAGCCTTATGACTTCTTTCGCAAAATCGAGTATGCTTATTTCAGCCTGGTTACCGATATTCACCGGTTCATTTTCATCTGACATCATCAGAGCATAGATACCCCTGATAAGATCATCGATATAGCAAAAACTACGCGTCTGAGAACCATCACCGAAGACTGTCACTTCCTGATCCGTCATCGCCTGAAAAATAAACGCCGGTAGAGCGCGTCCGTCATGGAGCCGCATTCGGGGACCATACGTGTTGAATATCCGCACAATCCTCGTAGCTACACCATGATGCCGGTGGTACGCCATAGTGATCGCCTCAGCGAACCGTTTCGCTTCGTCATACACGCCACGCGGTCCTATCGGGTTGACATTACCCCAGTAGTCCTCGGTCTGTGGATGCACGAGTGGATCACCGTAACACTCTGACGTCGAGGCCAGCAGAAAGCGGCACTGCTTGTTCTTTGCCAACCCAAGCGCCTTATGAGTACCAAGCGAACCGACTTTCAGCGTCTGGATCGGAAACTTTAGATAATCTATCGGGCTTGCCGGAGACGCGAAGTGGAATATATAGTCAAGATCCTCGGTGACATACAGAAATTCTGTTACATCATGCCGGATAAACTTGAACCGATCATGTCCGATAAGGTGCGCGATATTGTCCGGCGATCCGGTGATAAGGTTGTCCACGCAGATGACAAAATGTCCCTTACTAATAAGATGATCACAAAGGTGCGAGCCGAGAAAACCGGCGCCACCTGTAACTAACGAATATGTCATATACCTCTCCCCATTCCATAGTACGTAAAACCAAGGTCAATAAGAGTCTTCGGGTTGAATACGTTCCGACCATCGAAAACTATAGGTTGTTTCATCAAAGATTTTATCCGCTCAAAATCCGGGCGGCGGAATTCGTTCCACTCAGTGACTACCGCCAGCGCGTCAGCGTCTTTAAGACAGTCGTAACTATTTTTCTCATAAATCACATTGTCGCTACCGATTATCTCGCGCGCGTTTTCCACAGCCTCTGGGTCAAACGCGCTCACAATCGCGCCATTTGCGACGAGCATATTGATTATCTCGATCGACGGCGCGCATCGCATGTCGTCAGTCCGCGGTTTGAACGCAAGCCCCCACACCGCTATCTTCAGCCCCTGGATATTATTATTAAAATGTTTTAAAATCTTTTTCGCGAGTATTTTTTTCTGCCTGACGTTCACAGCTTCGGCCGCCTTCAGAGTCTCAAACTCATAGCCATGATCCTTAGCGGTCTTGATTATCGCCTGAACATCTTTAGGGAAACATGATCCACCGTAGCCGACACCAGGGAACAAAAATGACGTGCCGATCCGCGAATCAGTCCCCATACCCTTGCGCACGTTCTTTATATTCGCGCCGACCTCTTCGCAAAGGTTCGCGATCTCGTTCACAAAACTTATCCTCAACGCGAGGATAGAATTTGAGGCGTACTTGGTGAGTTCGGCGTCACGTACCCCCATAGTGAGGATAGGCTTACCGGTTCTGACAAACGGGGAGTATAGCTCGGTCATAGCCTCTGCCGCCCTCTCGCTCTCCGTACCGATCACCACGCGATCCGGCTTCATGAAATCATCTATAGCCGCCCCCTCCTTCATAAACTCGGGGTTGGATACGACATCAAACTCATGCTCAGTCTGCTTTGATATGATATCGCGCACTTTGTCAGCGGTACCGACAGGAACGGTACTCTTATCGATGATGATCTTGTAACCGTTCATGTGCTTTCCGATAGTTTCTGCGACGGCGTAAACATATTGCAGGTCAGCCGCGCCGTCATCTCCCTGCGGCGTCCCCACCGCGATGAAGTTAAAAAGCGACGCTTCGACAGCGCTCTTGACATCAGTCGAGAACGTCAGTCGCCCCTCGTCGAGGTTCCGCCTCAAGAGCTCTTCGAGACCGGGCTCATATATAGGAGACTTCGCCTCCTTCAGCATGTTGATCTTGTTCTCATCAATATCGACACAGATAACGTCGTTACCGCCTTCAGCGAAGCATACGCCCGCCACCAGACCAACGTAACCGGTACCTATCACACAGACTTTCATTCTTTCTCCTTTAAAATACAGGGTTCAAAGAGACTAGGGTTCTAGGAGTCAAGGAGGCAAGGGGGTCTAGTGAAAAACGTTTTTACCCTCGTACCCTATACCCTCGCCCCCCCTAGTCTTTATACCCGTCTGGATTTTTCTTATGCCACTCCCAGGCGGTTCTGATTATATCAGATATTCTTTTGTATTTCGGCTCCCAGACCAGCTCTTTGTTTATCTTGCCCGGGCTCGCGACGAGCTTTTCGACATCCCCGGGGCGGCGTTCCACCACCTCATAATCTATCTTGATTCCTGTTACTTCTTCAGTGGTCTTTATTATCTCTTTGACGGTATAGCCAGTGCCACTACCGACATTAAAGGTGTAGCTTTTATCATTCGCGTAAATAGCGTCAAGCGAAAGGATGTGCGCGCTGATAATATCATCGACATGCAGGTAATCCCTGATGCACGTCCCGTCATGCGTGTTGTAATCCTCGCCGAACACCTTGAGCTTGTCCGCGGCTTTTAATACAAGCGGTACCAAGTGCGTTTCCGGTGAGTGAGCCTCACCGATATTATCCAGCTCGCTCGCGCCGGCGGCGTTGAAGTAGCGCAAAATAGCGTACCTCAAGTTATAGCTCCTGCCGTACTCCTTCAGTATCCGCTCCACAAAATACTTGGATATACCGTACGGATTTACCGGTTCCTGCGGATGCGTCTCTTTCATCGGGACGGTTATCGGCTCTCCGTAAACAGCGCAACTCGACGAGAAAACAAACTT
>JAJRXV010000012.1 GCA_024276115.1 Deltaproteobacteria bacterium | reverse complement strand
TACTGCTCGCGCGGACGCTGAACAAAGATACACCGGTGATACTGCTCGATGAACCGTTCAGCAATACCGATATTCTGCATCAGCACAAACTGGTGCGGCTCATAAAGCAGCTGGCGGAAGAGAAGCTGATCCTCGTTGTTATACATGACCTTCCGCTTGCCATAAGGGAGTTCGACCGGTTCTTGTTTTTTGAATCAGGGACTCTCTCCTACAATGTACCGAAGGCCGAGCTAAAAGCGGAGAAGCTCTCAAGCATCTTCGGGGTGAGCGTAAAATTTATAAAACATGAAGATAAAATATTTGTATACACGGAGGAATAATGAGTTTTTTTAATAGTAAGACCATTAATACTAAAACCAGCGCTAGGTGCTGTCGCCCTGAACTTGTTTCAGGGGCTGTAGATCCCGAAACAAGTTCGGGACGACAGACTTATGCTTTAAAATCCCCTTTTCAAGAGGGGTATAGTCTTGAAGGGAGGGGAACGACTGATGGTCATCGTGGGAATCGATTATCATTAAAAACAACCTTTATGTTCCTCCTCGCAGCGCTCATCATGAGCGCGTCCACCGCGTTCGCGTATGACAAAGTTGTTGTCCTTTACGCCGCGGTCAGCCCGATCCTGAAGGAGCTCGGGGTCGGTGATAAAGTCGTCGGCGTATCGAAGACCGACAATACCTTCGCAAAAGCTATAAAGCTCGGCTCACACCTGAAGCCGAACATAGAACTGCTCAACGCGTTAGAGCCCGACCTCATCATCACCGGTTCAAAGAGGACGTTCAAAAAGGATATGCTAAAGCTCGTCAAGGCGCCCGTGATCCACTATGACCCGAGAAATCTCGATGATATTATGGACAAAATCACCGAGTTCGGGAAACTCTTCGAGAAGGAAGCGAAAGCCGCGGAAATCGTGAGCGGTCTAAAAGAGAAGCTCGCTAACGTAAAACCGCTACCGAACAAACCATCGCTCGTTTATGAGATAAGCGCCCGCCCATTAAGGGTTGCCGGCGCGAAGAGCATCCTGACCGCGATCGTTGAGGCCGCCGGTGGCAGAAACATCGTCAAGGTCGATAAGAAGCACGTGCTTCTTTCACCCGAGGTGGTGCTGAAAGAGAGCCCTGACTATTATCTCTACCAGACCGGCCCGATGAACAGAAACCCCGCGCCGCCAAAGGAGCGGGAGGCTTTTTCGACGTTAAAAAGCAAGGTGATACACGTGGATGAATATGAGTTCGCGCGGCCCGGGCTCAACTCGTTCGAGGCGGTGCTGAAGCTCAACCGGATGTTTTTAGACCGGTAAACGCGACCGGTCGGTCGCCCAACATAATACGTAGGGGCGCCCCTACGGAATTAGCGCGTAACGCAACAACAAGCAGAGCAACAACAAACATATATAAACCAGGAGAGCATTATGAGTAGCAAAACAGTATATTCAATAGGGCTTGGTCCGGGAGACCCAGAGCTGATTACGCTCAAGGCGGTAAAGAGGCTCGAAGGTTCTGATATAGTAGTAGTCCCGCAGTCTGACAAGCTCGGGAGGAGCATAGCGAAGGATATTATCCTCAACTTCATCCCAGAGTCGAAGCTGATGATGTATTATTTTCCGATGACGAATGACAAAAGCGACCTCGACAAGCGTTACAAGGAGCTGGCGAAGAAGATAGAAACGCTGGTCGGTGAGGGGAAAAGCGTTTCCTACGTCACTATCGGTGATCCGACGATCTACAGCACCTCGAACTACATCAGCGAGCAGTTGGTAGCGCGTGACATATCCGTGACGCAAATTCCTGGGATAAGCACTGTCAGCGCGGTATCGGCTCGGCTCGGTACGCCTGCGTGCGTGAAGGGTGAGCATTTCGGTGTCTACGAGATGCCTGACGACGTGAAGAACGCGGTGGAGCTGATCGAACGCCATCCGACGACTTTTTTCCTCAAGGTCTACAAGAGACTGAAGGTGCTAATTGAGGCGGTGGAAGCGGTCTCTCCGAAGAGCGCGCACCTCATCAGCAGGGTCGGACTCGACGGTGAAGGATTCTACGACCTCCTCAACTCACCGCCGCCAGAGGGGAAGGCGTATCTCTCAACCGCGGTGATAAAGCGTGGAAGCGTGACGACTCAGTCAGCAGGAGAGACGACGTAGATGGAGAAAGGTTTCACAACCGGTAGCGCCGCGACCGCCGCGGTAAAGGCGGCGCTGACTATGCTGCTGACCGGCGCCACCCCGAAGAGCATGTCTATCGCTCTGCCCGGTGGTGGTGAACTCACTATGCCGGTGGAAAGCTACTGCGGGCGCTGTGATGACGTTGCGACAGCCGCGGTGCGCAAAAACGCCGGTGGCGATTATGACGTTACGCATGGCGCGATAATCACTGCCGCCGCGCGCCTCACCGACACACCGGAAATCGTGATAAAGGGCGGCATAGGCGTTGGCACTGTCACGAAGGCGGGGCTGCCGATACCGATCGGTGAGAGCGCGATCAACCCAACGCCGCGGGAGATGATACGCGCTGAGGCGCGCGGTCTGTTGCCGACCGGTCGCGGCGCGGAGATAACGATAAGCGTTCCAGAAGGGGAGGCGCTCGCCGAAAAGACGCATAACGCCAAGCTCGGTATAATCGGCGGGATATCTATCATCGGTACGACCGGCATAGTTGAGCCAAAATCGCTCGAGGCGTACAAAAAATCGCTGGCGGTTGAGCTAGACGTGATAGCCGCCTCGGGCGCAAAAGAAGTCGCGCTCATCCTCGGTTATGTCGGGGAGAAGTACTGCGCGGAAACGCTGAATATGAGCGATGAGGCTATGATAAAGATCGGAGATCACGTAGGGTTTATGCTCAAAGAGTGCGCGGAACGAGGGATAAAAAAAGTACTGCTCGCAGGGCATATAGGTAAGCTGATAAAACTCACCAACGGGCAGTTTAATACGCATATAAACCATGGTGACAAGAGGATAAGCTCGCTCGCCGAATACGCGACTCGGGCGGGCGCTAGTGCAGAAGTCATAAAAAAAATAGAAGATCAGACGATGGCTGAGGCGGTGGTCGATATAATCAAGCTGAACGGACTCACAGAGCTGTTTGACCGGGTCGCGGGTGACGCGGTCGCGAAGATAGATGAGCTTGTCAGCGGGCGGCTCGATGTTAGCTGTGTGATTCTTTCGCTCGACGCCGAGGTGATCGGGAGGCATAAACCGTAGGGGCTTGACCTGTGTGGTCGCCCAAAATATCGGGCGATCACATAGGTGGTTCGCCCCTACGAAAATAAAGGAACCAAGCATGAATAAAATACAAATAATCGGGGTCGGCCCCGGCGCGAGGGAGTACCTGCTACCGATCGCGCTTGCGGGCATAAAGCGGGCTGATTGCCTGATCGGCGCGGCGCGCAACCTAGAGGGGTTCGAGGATCTCGGCAAGGAGACGGTGCTGATGAAGGGGAACCTCAACGGTATTGTCTCGTACATCAAGGAGAATCGCGCCAAGAAGAAGATAGCTCTGCTCGTCTCGGGCGACAGCGGTCTTTACAGCCTGCTCGGGCTGATCGGCAGGACTTTTAGTACAGATGAGTTTGATGTCATCCCCGGGATAAGCGCGCTTCAACTCGCCTTCGCCCGGATCGGTGAGACGTGGCAGGACGCGCGGATAATCAGCCTTCACGGCAGGCGACCAGGTGAGCTAGCCAAAATCGCGCTCGGGTCAAAGAAGATTTTCCTCTTCACCGACGCGAAACTGCCACCGAACGAGATAGCGGTGGAGTTGTTAAGCAAAGGCGTGGAGAACAGAAGGGCGGTGGTGTTCGAGCGGCTGTCGTACCATGATGAAAAAGTGACAGACGCAGACCTGAAAACCGTGAGCGGTATGGTCGGGTTCGGGCTCTGCGTTATGATAATAATGGAGCGGTAGGGGATTGCGAGACGTTCACGGGAACCGTTCGCCCGATGTAGGCTTGAGGCGCGCCTCAAATTCAGGATGACGGTTTTAGAGTCGCGCAGGAGTTTTTGATTACTTGTAATACAAGTAAGCCAGGCGAACAGAAGGTTCGCCCCTACTCATTTTTTGGGCAGGCACACAGGCTGCCCCTACGGACAAAAAATATGGAGGCTTAACAGATGAAACTATATTTTATCGGCGCCGGTCCCGGAGACCCGGATCTGCTGACGCTCAAAGCGGCGAAAATAATCGCGCGGGCGGATATCGTCATTTACGCGGGGTCGCTCGTGAGCAGGGATATTCTCACGCACTGCAAGGAGGGCGCGACGATATACGATTCAAGCGGTATGAGTCTCGACGAGGTGTGCGATGTAATCAAGGCGGAAAAAGCGAGCGACAAGATTATCGCGCGGCTCCACACCGGTGATCTGTCGATATATAGCACGATCCAGGAGCAGATGGAGTGGTGCGACGACAACGGTGTCGAGCATAGCCTCATCCCGGGGGTTAGCTCGTATCAGGCCGCCGCCGCCGCGCTCGGGCAGGAGTTTACGCTACCGGGCGTGAGCCAGACGATTATCCTTACGCGGATATCAGGGCGGACGAAGGTACCCGAAAAGGAGCGGCTCGACAAGCTGGCGCAAAGTAACGCTACGATGGTGATATTCCTCAGCATAAACAGGATAGCCGATGTCGTAAGGGAGCTGAGCGGGAGCTACGCGCCTGACACCCCGGTAGCGGTGGTGGAAAAAGCGTCCCACCCCGATGAGCGGATCATCATCGGTACGCTTGAGGATATCGCGCAGAAGGTAGAGAGCGCGGGGATAAAACGGCAAGCGCTCATAATCATCGGTGACGTGATGCGCAGGGAGTACGAGCGGTCGAAGCTGTATGATAAGTGCTTTAGCCACGGATTTCGGGAAGGTACCGTAAAATGAAGCTGGCGATAGTGGCGATCACAAAAAGCGGCTTGAACAACGCTCAAAAGCTGAAAAAAGCTCTGCCGGACAGCACAATATACGCCATGAAAAAACTCGGTACCGCTGAAAACGACGAGGTAAAGCTGTTCGACCGCAAGGTGTCAGAACTGACCCCGGAGCTGTTTGAGGAGTATGACGGGCTTGTTATGTGCATGGCGCTCGGTATCGTCATCAGGGTCATCGCGCCGCTAGTCAGGAGCAAGTACAGCGATCCGGCGGTCGTGGTGGTGGATGAGGCGGCGCGGTACGCCATAAGCGCGCTCTCTGGGCATGAGGGCGGGGCGAACGAGCTGGCGATAAAAGTCGCGAACGCGCTGAACGCCGAACCGGTAATAACGACAGCGTCAGAATCCGCGCGGAATATTGTCATCGGTGTCGGATGCAGGCGCGGGGTGAAAAAAGAAGAAGTGATTGACGCCGTGACAACCGCGCTGAACGAGGCGGGACATTCAGTAGACGATGTGAGAGCGGTCGCGACGATAGACATAAAACGTGACGAGGTCGGACTGTGCGACGCGTGCTCCGAGCTTGGATTGCCACTGCGTATAATCTCGACCGACATGGTCAAGCGATTTAACGGTGAGTACCAGCGGTCAGAGTTTGTCAATAAAAAGATAGGGATAAAGGGGGTTTGCGAACCATGTGCGATTTTGACGGCTTCAGCGCCGAAAATGATAATGCAAAAGAAAATATTCGGGAACGTAACAATAGCGATAGTAAAGGAAAACTTTGCATCGTCGGTATAGGCCCGGGCGCCACTAGCCACCTGAGCGCGAGGGCGCGCGACGCGATACTGAACTGTGACGTCGTCGTCGGGTACAGCACTTATGTAAAACTTATCGCTGAGCTGATCGGTGATAAGGAGGTTATCTCTACCGGGATGAGGCAGGAGGTCGAGCGGGCGCGGGCGGCTATAAGCGAGGCTCTCGCTGGGCGTTCGGTATGTTTCATCTCCAGCGGCGACCCCGGTGTATACGGTATGGCAGGGCTCGCGCTCGAGCTGATAACCGAAGAGGAAGCGGGCAGGATATCGATCGAGGTGATACCCGGGATAATCGCCGCGACAAGCTGCGGGAGTATGTTAGGCGCGCCGCTTATGCACGATTTCGCGACGATATCGCTTAGCGACCTCCTCACCGAGATGACGCTTATCGAAAAGAGAGTGGAGCTGGCGGCGAAAGCGGATTTCGTGATCGTGTTGTATAACCCGAAAGGGCGGACACGGACAGAACCGCTCAAAAAAGCGTGGGATATTCTTATGGCGAACAGGGCGCCCGCGACACCGGTCGGGATAGTGCGGAACGCCGGCAGGGAGAACGCGAGCGTGGTCATAACGACGCTAGAAAAAATGTTAGAGCAGGAGATAGACATGCTGACAACGGTGATAATTGGGAACTCGGCGACTTATCGGAAGGGTGATTATATGATTACTCCAAGAGGCTATCACCTCAAAAGGGGCAACACGCCCAAGAGAGAAGAGGAAAAAAATGAGCGGTAAAGTATATTTGGTAGGAGCGGGGCCGGGTGATCCTAAGCTGATCACGGTGAAGGGGCTTGAGCTGATAAAAGAAGCGGACGCTATCGTCTACGATTTTTTGGTGAACAAGGAGCTGTTGACTTTCGCCAAAGCCGGGGCGGAGCTGATCTGCGCCGGTAAAGCGCGGAACCATCACCTGATGAAGCAGGACGAAATCAACAGCCTGCTAGTCGATAAAGCGGGCGAACACGGCATAACCGTGCGCCTCAAGAGCGGTGACCCGTTCATCTTCGGGCGCGGCGCCGAGGAAGTGAAATACCTCAAAGAGCGCGGAGTGTCGGTGGAGGTGATACCGGGGTTGAGCTCGGCGATCGCGGTGCCGACATCATGCGGAGTGCCGCTGACGCACAGGGATTATGCGTCATCGGTCGCTTTTTTGACCGGACACCGGCGCGAGGGGAAAGAGGTGAGGATAGTCAACGCGGACACGCTGGTGTTCCTGATGGCGGTCTCGAACCTCGAAAACATCGTGCAAAAGCTCATCGACAGCGGCAGGAGTGCGGACACCCCATGTATGTTGATCGAAAAAGGGACACACCCAGACGAGAAGAGCGTAAAAAGCACCTTGAATAATATTTTGGCGGACAGCAAAAAACATGAGATAAAACCACCGGCGATTTTTGTCGTCGGAGAAGTTATAATGAGTTAAGAATTATGAGTGATGAATTATGAATGGGGGAAATTGTAGGGGCGAACCTTGTGTTCGTCCGGGCTTTTGGCAGGCACACAGACGCCACCCCTGTCATTCCCGAGGTAGTAATCAGGAACCCAGGACAAAAACATTGAGCGGAGCGAATAAACTTTGCTTTAAGTTTAATGGGATGTTTTGAGGTCTGGATCCCTGATAGAGACACTCAGGGATAACGTTTTTCGGTGCTCGAAGACTTCTGCACAACCCTAAAACCGTCGCCCTGAATTTATTTCAGGGTCTGTAAAGTGTAATAAATGCAAGCAGATCCCTAAACAAGAGGCGCCCCTCAAGTTCGGGACGACGACAATATATTTACACGTAAAAACAGGTCGTGCAGGTAGGTTGCCGTTAGCGCCAGCGTAGCGCAACAAAATAATCAAGGAGAACAATAAAGTGAAATTCAGGCACGGTGGTGACATATCGCGGATAGCGAAGGACGCGGGGATGAAGGCAGACGAAATCATCGATTTTTCGGCGAACATAAACCCGCTCGGACCGCCGAAGTGGTTGCGCGCTGTCATCAGCTCAAGCGTGAGCCAACTCGTCAACTACCCCGAGCCGTTCTGCGGGCGGCTGACAGAGAAGATCGCGAAGAAGCATGGTATCAGCGCCGACGAGGCGCTGGTCGGTAACGGCTCCACCGAACTGCTTTACGCCTTGCCGAGGGCGATTGCCGCCGCGCGGGCGTTGATACCGACACCGGCGTATGTCGATTACGCTTTGGCCGCGCGGGCGGCGGGTGTTACGGTTGTGACTCTTGACACGCTACCGGAGGAGGAGTTCGCTCTCGATATCGCGGCGTTGGAATCAGAGGTCAGCAGTGGCGATTTAGTTTTTATCGGAACGCCGAACAACCCGACCGGAGTGGTGTGCGACGCGCGCCGTATCAGGGAGCTGGCGAAGCGGAGCGAGGCGACTTTTGTGATAGATGAGGCGTTCGCGGATTTTGTTGACGGTTTTGACAGTCTCATCAGTGACAGACCAAAAAACGTGATAGTGATGCGCTCTATGACGAAGCAGTTCGCGATACCCGGGCTTCGGCTCGGTTATATCGTTGCCGACCCTAAGGTTATCCGAAGCTTGCGGAGTATTCTGCCGCCGTGGTCGGTCAACACGCTCGCCCAGCAGGTCGGTGCGGCGGCGCTCCTTGATGCCGACTACATAAAACAGACGCAAGTTTATGTAAGCGGGCAGCGGGAAAAGCTCTTCGCTGAGTTGAGTTCGGTCGGTGGTCTGCATGTTTATCCGGGTGCTGCGAACTACCTGCTGGCGCGGCTGGTGGGCGGTGACGCTGTGACGCTCGCGGAAAAACTGTTGCGAAAAGGTATAGCGATAAGGGTATGCGATAATTATGACGGGCTCGATGAGAGTTTTTTTCGGGTAGCTGTGAAGAGTGAAGAGGATAACGACGCTTTGACACGAGCGATAAGGGAGGCTTTAGGTATCCCTACTCCCCGGGGAAAAAAACGAAAGAGCAACGCGATAATGTTTCAGGGTACGAGCTCGAACGCCGGTAAGAGCGTTATGACCGCCGCGCTTTGCCGCATCCTCCTGCAGGACGGCTATGATGTCGCGCCGTTCAAGGCGCAGAACATGTCGCTGAACTCCTTCGTCACGATAGGCGGCGGTGAGATGGGGCGCGCGCAGGTGGTGCAGGCGCGGGCGTGTCGGCTAGAGCCTGACGTGCGGATGAACCCGCTACTGCTCAAACCGAGCAGCGATACCGGTAGTCAGGTGATTTTGCATGGCAAACCGCTCGCCAACATGAGCGTCAAAGAGTACTATAAATATAAAGAAAAAGCGGCGGTCGAGGTGCGCGCGGCGTACGATTCGCTCGCTGCCGAACATGATATAATCGTTCTTGAGGGGGCGGGCAGTCCGGCGGAGATAAACCTCAAGCGGCACGATCTTGTGAACATGAAGATGGCGAGGTATGCCGCGGCGCCGGTGCTTCTGGTTGGGGATATCGACCTCGGTGGTATCTTCGCCGCCTTTACCGGGACTATGGAGCTACTCGAAGAGTGGGAGCGGCGGTTGGTGGCGGGTTTTATCATCAACCGTTTTCGTGGCGACGCGAGTCTGCTTGCGGACGCGCTCACCTACACCGAACGCCACACGACGAAGAAGGTGCTCGGGGTCGTACCGTTTATCAGAGGGCTTGGTCTGCCAGAAGAGGACTCCGTTGAGTTCAAGAGCGGTGCGCTCGACAGCGCGAAGAAGAGCGGCGACGTGGTTGAGATAGCTGTTATCGATCTGCCGCATATCTCGAATTTTACTGATTTTGACCCTTTGCGGATCGAGCCGGACGTACACCTGAGGATCGTCCGCGACCAGAGCGAGCTTCGGCAGCCTGACGCGGTTATAATCCCGGGGAGCAAAAACGTACCGGGTGATTTTAGATACCTGAAGGAGAGCGGTATCGCTGAAAAACTTCTCGCTCTCCACCGTGATGGAAAAACCGAGATAATCGGTATCTGCGGCGGTTTTCAGATGCTCGGTGAGGTAGTGCGCGACCCTCACAAGGTAGAGTCAACAGGGGCGGAGGTGAGTGGGCTCGGCATCCTCGGGATATCTACCAGCATGGCGGCGGAAAAGACGCTCGAACGTGTCACCGCGCGGCATATAGAATCTGGTCTCAGTGTGCATGGCTACGAGATACATCACGGGCAGACGACCGGAGCTAACATCGCGCCGCTACTACGGCGTGACAACGGGACAACCGGCGCGCGTCTTGACGATGGGCGGGCGTGGGGGACGTATATGCACGGTATATTTGACGCGGATCGCTTCCGACGCTGGTTTATAGATCGGCTTCGAGAGAATAGGGGCCTCCCCGCGTTCGGTGAGGTTATGGCGACTTATGACATTGACGTCGCGCTCGACCGCCTCGCCGATGTAGTCAGGGAGAGCCTGCCGATCGATATGATCTATAAACTCGCGGGGCTGAAATGATGCCCGAGCATCAGTTAGCCGCGGCGTTCGCGCTTGATCTTCTGCTCGGTGATCCGCGCTGGTTTCCGCATCCGGTGAAGCTGATCGCATCGCTTGCGATATGGTTGGAGAGGGGTGCCAGGAGTTGCTTCAAAAACGAGCGGGTTGGTGGCGCTGTCACCGCTTTGATGGTGATATTGACGACCGGCGCGTTCGCGCTTCTGCTGGTTGTGGGGGCTGGGGCGGTTTCTGACGTTGCCGCGGAGGTCGTCTCGGTCGTCATCATATATTTTTCGCTGGCGTTGAGGGACTTGTTGAAGCATAGCCGTGAGGTACTTCGCGCGCTTGAGGCGGGTGATTTGCCGAGAGCGCGCTCGCGGGTCGCGATGATAGTCGGGCGTGATACAAAGAGCCTGAACGAGGCGGAAATAACGAGGGCGGTGGTGGAGAGTGTGGCGGAAAACCTTACTGATGGCGTAATCGCGCCGCTTCTTTATGCCGCTATTTGTGGTCCGGTCGGGGCGATAATGTATAAGGCGATTAACACGCTCGACTCTATGTTCGGCTACAAGAACGAGCGTTACATAAAATTCGGCTGGGCATCGGCGAGGATAGATGACGTGGCGAACTATATCCCCGCTAGGGTCGCGGGGGTAAGCGTGATTCTCGCGTCACTTTTCCTCGGGTTGAGGCCGTTGAACTCTATCAGAGTGTTTTTTCGTGATGGTCAGAACCACCCGAGCCCGAATTCGGGGTTAACCGAAGCGGCTGTCGCCGGCGCGCTCGGTGTGAGGTTGGGGGGCTTGAGCCATTATGACGGCGAGCCGTCAGAGAAGCCGACGATCGGTGAACCGCTAGAACCGCTCAACCAACAGCATATAAAGCGTGTCAATGTGCTGGTGTTCAGCGCCGCTTTGATTGTTGTTACGCTGGTTTTCTGGTTGCGTTAGGTGTATTGGCGTTAAGCGTGCTCGATAGTGTCGTCTTGTATCGTTGCGAATATATCTTCGAACATCTTGTGTTCCCTCTTGAAGACATCTAATATTTTTGGGTCAAAGTCTTTCGGCATTGTCCGTCCGTCACCCTCAGTGATTATTTTGTACACCTGCTCATGCGGGAACGCGGGCTTATAGTGGCGCTTTGAGCGTAGAGCGTCATATATGTCGGCTATCGTGACAATGCGTCCGGAGAGCGGTATCTCCTCCCCCGTAAGCCCATAAGGATATCCGCTGCCATCGTATTTTTCGTGGTGTGATATCGCGATCTCACGGGCGATGGCAAGGCGCGACTCGTCACCGAGTATTTTCGCGCCGTATACAGTGTGTTCTTTCATTATCGTGTACTCTTCGTCGGTTAGTTTCGCGGGTTTCCTCAATATATCGCGGCTGACGTGTATCTTGCCTACATCGTGCATTTGCGCGTATATACTGATGCTTTTTGTGAAGCTTGTGGGGCATCCCAACGCTATCGCTATCGCCTCAGAGTATTTGTTTACCCGAATAATATGGCTGAATGTGTCCTCATCGTTCGCTTCTGACGCTCGCGCCAGCGCTCCGACAGAGTAGAGGAAGGCATCCTCAGTCATCTTCGCCTGTTCAGAGATCGTTTTTAGGAAGCTTGAATTAATCAGAAACCCTTTTAGTATTTGCGCGTCAAACTCGTTGACATCTTTGCCGTAATTGAAGGCGATCACTGCCAACTGCCCGGAATAGTAGGTGACGAAGTTGCGGACTTCACCGACATGCGTGATAACTTTTGAGTTAAAATGACTCTGATACTCATAGATGTTTGAGCTGTTTTCGTACCAGTTGGAGAATACCATCTCCCCGCTACCATTGACGATTGAACCTGTCGCGCTATTTTTTGCGCTCAAAGTTATCGCCGCGCTGGAGGAGAGGTCAATGCTTATTTTTTCAGGTGTTTTTTTCAGGTGATCATTTTCTTTAAAAAAAAGTTCGCCGAGAAGAGTGTTTTCTGACTTAATAGCAAGTAAAACAAATTCAGGTTTTCTATCCTCTTTTTCGCCCACATTTTTAAGTATATTTGTCAGGAGGTTTTCGTTGGCCAGCCCATAATCAAAAGTAAGTGGATCAAACGCGACCAGGTTAGCCTCGGTCACGTTGATTATGTCGGTGATATTTTCATAAGAGTGCTCGAGCTCTTTTTTTTGTGATATCTCGGCGGCCTGCTCAGAGATTGTCCTCAGAAAATTCGCGTGCGCGGTAAAGCCTTTTAGTATTTGCGCGTCAAACTCATTGACTTTCTTACCGTAGTTGAACATTATTACAGCCAGCTGCCCCGAATAGTACGTGACATAGTTTTTAACGACACCGACCCTGTCTATTACTGCGGGATTAAAAAGTAGCTGGAACTTCGCGAGCGTACCCTCAGAGTCGAACCAGTTTGAGAATACAGTGTGGTGTGTGCAAACTTCTTCAAGATCGCAGGAGTTGATGCTTAATGTTATCGCTTCGCTTGACTTTATGTCGATATCGATCTGCTCGGGGAACTTGAGCAGATCGCCGTTTTCTTTATAGAACAGGTGCCCGGAGAGGTACCCTTCATTTTTGTACGCGAGCAAGGCGTATTCTGGTCTCTTGCTCGACTTGTCTGACCTGTTCCTCAATATCTTCTGCAATAACTTGTCGTTAGAAGCGTTGTAGTCAAAATGCAACGGATCGTATTTAGAGATACTTTCTTCGGTCTGGTTGACTATATCGGTCAAATGCTCATAAGAGTATGCCAGCTCATCCTGCACTTCCTTACGCTTTATGAGTGATTTTGTACGCGCCTCCAACACAACGTTGTCAACTGGCTTCTCCAAAAAATCGTCACCACCACACTCAATACATCTGAGCCGCGTTCCTGGGGTTGGCATCGCGGTGATAAAAATAACCGGGATGTTTTCCGTCTTTGGGTTGTTACGTATCTCAGTACATGTGTCGAAGCCGTTCTTCACCGGCATCATGATATCTAATATAACAAGGCTGGTATCGCTGTGTTGTTCTAGGAGCTCAAGCGCGACAAGACCATTCTCCGCCCGGAGTACTTCATACTCCAGAGGGAGCAGGTGAGCTTCAAGAATGTCAAGGTTTTGTTTTATGTCGTCAACGATCAAAATTTTATACATATTTATTTGGTGGTTACCTCGATTATTAACACGGCGATAAAGTATAAAGACTTCTGTGCGGCTCCAACGCTGTCGTCCTGAATTCATTTCAGGATCTTGTAACCCTATAAATACAAGCAGATCCCGAAACAAGAGGCGCGCCTCATCTATTTGGCAACAGTCCCATTAATTATAACAGGTAAGATGCGGTTGTCAATTTTGAATT
>JAJRXV010000191.1 GCA_024276115.1 Deltaproteobacteria bacterium | reverse complement strand
GCGATCGTCTCGAACGTCGCCTGGAACTGCATTTTCTCGTCGCCCTTGTTGTAGCGCGCTTTTTTCGGCATCTTCGAAAAAGTCCCCTCAAACGGCATCCTCAGCTTCGTCAGCCAGCTATCTTTTTCACGGTTTTTTTTCGGGTCGTTGTTCTTGCGGATTATCCCGCTATGACAGCCGTTCTCCTCTCCAACTCGACAAGATGCCTGATAATTAATTTCTACACGTTACATGGCTTTTCAACAAGCTTAACCGGACAGCAGTGGGTAAAACCATAAAAACTACTGCCGTCGTCCCGAACTTATTAGGATTACTAGATCCTGAAATAAGAGGCGCGCCTCTTATTCAGGACGACGGTTTTAGGGTCGTGCAGGAGTCTTTGTATCGCCTTGTTATCCGTTCGACTGCAACTTGGTATGAGAATACGTTTCCACCTATAGCTGAAAAAACTCTGAATTTTTTGTAGTAAAAAGCGGGCTGGTTAGTGCTTTTTAAACAAATCACTTGATTTTTTTATTAATTTACCTATAATATGTGAAAAAAATATATTAATAAGTAGAATAGAATGAAGGAGTACTATATGAAAAAGCCAGTAAAGGAAATTCTAAATAATTCTGTCAAGATTACAGACACAACGCTAAGGGATGCCCATCAATCACTCTGGGCGACCAGAATGATGATGGAAGATATCCTTCCGATAGCTGAAAGGATCGACAAGGTTGGTTATCATTCAGTTGAGGTGTGGGGCGGCGCGACATTTGACGTCTGCCTGCGATTCCTGCACGAAGATCCGTGGCAACGTTTGAAGACTGTCAAGAGTATATTTAAGAAAACACCATTGCAGATGCTTCTTCGGGGGCAGAATGTTGTAGGGTACGAAAACTACCCTGACGATGTGCTAAAGGCGTTCATAGATAAAGCGGCTGAAAACGGTATCGACATATTCAGGATTTTTGACGCGCTCAACGATGTGCGGAACCTGAAAAAGGCGATCGAATTTGTCAAAAAAACTGGTAAACACGCTCAGGGCAATGTTTGCTACACAATAAGCCCGGTTCATAATATAGAAGCTTATGTTAAGTGCGCGAAAGAGCAGGTAGAGCTCGGAATCGATTCGCTCAACATAAAGGATATGTCTGGTATTCTTACACCGTATGTAGCCTATGAACTTGTGTCGCGACTGAAGGAAAAGATCGATATTCCGATCCAACTGCACTGCCACTCCTCAAGCGGTATGGCGACAGTGACATACCTGAAGGCGATCGAGGCTGGTATAGATGTCATTGATTGCGCTGTTGCGCCACTTGCTCTTTATACTTCTCAGCCACCGGTTGAGAGTATTGTCGCTATTCTTCGTGACACAAAATACAAGACTGGACTCGACCTGAAGAAGGTCAACGAGGTATCGGAATATTTTGAAAAAATATCCGCGAAAAGACACCTCAAGCGCGCGAAGCAGTCTATGATAGATATAAATGTTATAATACACCAGATACCCGGCGGAATGATGTCTAACTTGATTGTCCAGCTCGAAAAGCAAAAAGCGCTACACAGAATGGATGACGTTTTAAAAGAGATCCCTGTTGTGAGAGAAGAACTTGGCTTTCCACCGCTCGTCACTCCGACCTCTCAGATTGTCGGTACGCAGGCGGTTATAAACGTCTTACTCGGTGAGAGGTACAAACTTGTACCAAACGAGGTGAAGAACTACGTGAAGGGCTACTATGGCAGATCACCGGTAAAAATAAAACCGGAGATGATAAAAAGGATACTCGGGGATGAGAAGCCTATTACTTGCAGGCCGGCGGATATGTTGCCGCCGAGGATGAAAAAGGTGAAGTCCGAGCTTGCTAAGGAGTTTGTTGAGAATGAAGAGGATTACATCTCTTACGCGCTCTTCCCGAAGGCGGCATTAAGCTTTTTTAAGCGGAGGAAAGACCCAGAGAAGTATATCGAGGAGCCACCAGAAGAGGAAAAGATGTTGCCTAAGGATGATGATGTCGAGGTCGATGAGGTGCTCAAAGATGTCGCGCAGTTTGTCATCGCTAAGAAGGTTGCCAACGCTACTGTTGACACATCAAAATACAGGATAAGACTAAAGAGCAATGTCGCGAATATATTGAGCTTGAGTGGCGATGTCGATGCTATTGACACCACAAAAACAGCAAAAAAGAAGATCATAAAACGAGGTCAGGAGGAGGTCGCTGTCGCGTCTCCGATGATCGGTACGTTCTACCGCGCTTCATCACCGAGTACACCGCCATTCTGCGAAGTGGGTATGGAAGTCAAGAAGGGCGACACGCTTTGTATTGTCGAGGCGATGAAACTGATGAACGAGATAAAAGCGCCGGTAAGTGGAGTGGTGAAGGCGATACTGGTTGAGAACGCTGAACCGCTTGATAGAGATCAGGTGATGTTCTATCTGAAGGAAATAAAGTAAGCTGTAGTCAAAATCGCGAAGAGGGCAGGTAAGATGAAAAAAACAATAAATAAAGTATTAGTTGCGAATAGAGGCGAGATCGCCGTTAGAATAATCCGTTCATGTAGGCAGGTCGGCATAAAAACCGTTATCGTATTTTCTGACGCGGATAAGGAGACTCTCGGTGTGAAGATAGCCGATGAGGCGGTACACATCGGTGGCACAAGGTCTGCTGACAGTTACCTTGATATGCAAAAGATCATACGCGCGGCAAAGATGACAAAGAGCGATGCTATCCACCCGGGATTCGGCTTCCTAGCCGAAAACGCGAAGTTTGTAAAAGAGTGCGACAAGAACGGTATAATCTTCATCGGTCCGACCGCTGATCACATCTCGAAGATGGGCGACAAAGCGTTCGCCAAAAAGACTATGCAGGAGGCGATGATCCCGACTATCCCAGGGAGCAAGGATATCGTGACTAACCTGAAGGCCGCGTCTCTTGAGGCGGATCGTATAGGATTACCGCTTATGATAAAAGCGTCCGCGGGCGGTGGCGGTAAGGGGATGCGGATCGTCAACACGATGGATGAGCTGCATGATATGTACAACCTCGCGAAGAACGAGTCGAAGTCGTTTTTCGGTTCTGACGAGATATATTTTGAGAAATTTATCGCGAACCCGCGTCATATAGAAGTACAGATCCTCGCTGATAAGCAGGGGAATGTTATTCACCTCGGTGAGAGGGACTGCTCGATACAGCGCCGCTACCAGAAATTGCTTGAGGAGTCACCATCACCATCTATCTCGGACAGAATGCGCCGTGAGATATGCGACAGCGCGGTGAAGATCGTCAAAGCGATCGGGTACGAGAACGCCGGTACGATCGAGTTTATAGTCGATGGTGACAACAACTTTTTCTTCATGGAGATGAACACCCGTATTCAGGTAGAGCACCCGGTGTCTGAGATGATCTCCGGTGTCGATATCGTTGCCGAGCAGATCAGGGTCGCGTCTGGCGAAGAGCTGTCAGTCAAACAAAAAGATATTAAATTTCACGGTCACGCTATAGAGTGCCGTATTAACGCGGAAGATTTCTTCAACAATTTTATGCCATGCCCCGGGACGATAACGAAGTTTATTCAGCCCGGCGGTCAAGGGATACGCATTGACACCCACGTCAGTCAGGGGAGCGTTATCTCCCCGCATTACGATTCTATGATCGCGAAACTCATAGTCCACGGCAACACGCGTGAAGAGGCGATAAACAAAATGCGCGTCGCTCTCGATGAGTTCACTATCGAAGGAATCCACACGACGATCCCACTACATCAAAACATAATGGATAACGCCGATTTTCAGGCCGGTAAGGTCACAACGAAATTCATTACACACTCGCTCAAACTCGATGAGAAGATATTTATTGAGATAGAGGTGATGAAGGCGGGGTAAAAATCCCCTCTCAAGAGAATTGAGGTCATTGCTTATCATTTTATTGGGAAGCTCTAATGTATAATATTACTTGATTTTTCATTTAGAAGTGGTATTTTATTATATAAAGGGACATCTGCACAGCCTCCCAAAACGTCATCGCGAGCGGAGCGTGGCGTGGTGAGTTCAATGGGGTATAAGATTGCCACGTCGCTCCGCTTCTCGCAATGACAGGCTGTTCGGAGGTCTTATAAAAGGAGCGAGTAAAATATGAAAAACAGAAGAAATCTTTTTGGTACAATACTCTTTCTCCTTCTCGCAACATTTTCCACAAACCTAATCGCTTCTGATGTTGAGCTCGTCGAGGCTGGCGCTGATAGCGTCAAGATGAGGAGCTTGACTATTTATGATAATAATACAGCTTTATTTAATGAGTCGCGCGAGTTGAACACTCGCAATGGCGCGTTTAAGCTGAATGTCTCAGATATTCCTGATACTATTATGCTGAATTCTGTGGTCTTGACTCCCCACAATACTGAAACGCTTAAAGTACACTCGATTGATTATGATTTTAAGATTGGTTCGCGTGATTCCTTAAACTCCAGTTTTGTTGGGAAGGAAGTCTAGCTGGTTGACAAAAATAATACTTCTAACACCACTTCCGCCAAGTTCTTATACTCAAATAAAGATAATAACGTTTTCTTGATTGGGGATAACGTTGTAATCGACCCGGATTACTACGTGCTGTATGGTAAAAAAGAGCTACCGGCTTCAACTTTCGTGCCCTCACTGATTTTCAGCGTTACCGGCAGTGGCGACTCCAAGCAAACCGCTGATCTATTATACCTCGCTGAAGGTATAAATTACAAAGTAGACTACTCTTTGATTGTTGAAGATCAAAACGCTACATTGATAGCTAACCTTACAATCAATAACGATACTGCTTATGATCTTTCGTTTGATAATTTATCAATAATGCAGGAGGAGGTTATTGCTGGGTTCGGTAAGAAGGAAGTCTCCTTAGGCGCCTTGATCGGGGGTGGCGAAAAAGCTAAGTCGAAAGCCAAGAAGATAACTCATTTTGTTGATATTAATAGTGAGGTTAAATTTACTACACAGCCCTTCTCAACAAAGACCCTGCCGTGGATCTATGCCTCAGTAAAAAAGCTTGAAAAACTCTATTACTTTGATGATAAATCTATCAGCCTCGCGAAGAGAGTCAAACCGGTCAAGGGTACCTTTAAAAAAGCGATTAAAATACTGAATGACGACTCGAACAACTTAAATATTGATCTTTTGTCGGGGAAGTTCCGGGTTTATGATAAAAACAGCAATGAGAGCATCAGTCTTCTGCAGGAGTTTGATCTGCCATTTTCAAAAAAAAGCGATGAAATATTCATAGACCTCAGGGAGGTTTCTGGTATAGTTTTTGAGCGCAACAGGACAAGCTACGAGCGACCTTCGAGAAAAGAGTATAATATTTCGAATGAGCTAACTATAACAAACAGTACCGGGGAAGATGCCGCGGTGCGGATCACCGAACATCTGCCGAAGGGATTTTCTATTTACGAGAGCGACATGGAGTACCAAACATATAAGGATACAATAACTTATAATACGAATGTTAAAGCTGGTTCTCAATTGAAGATCAACTATTCATTCGAACTCAAGAAATAATAACTATGCTAAAAAGATTTCTTATAATCGCATCTGTTTTTCTTCTTATTACATCCCCAAAGAGCAACGCTAACGCCGGCAACAAAATCAGTTCGTCAAAAAAAAATTTAAAAAGT
>JAJRXV010000190.1 GCA_024276115.1 Deltaproteobacteria bacterium | reverse complement strand
CTTTTTCAACGCCGCCGATTTTGTGATTCTGCCGTATAAGGATATTGTGACTTCTGGCGCGCTGATCCTCGCTATGTCATTTGGTCGCCCTGTGATCGCGCCGGACATAGGGTGCTTCAGCGAGCTGCTCGATGAAAGCTCCGGGATATTATACGCGCCGGACGATCCGGCAGGGCTGACAGAAGCGATAAAAAACTCCTCAGGAAAAGACGCCGCCAAGATGGGTGAGGCGAGCTACCAGAAAGCGCGGGAGTTCGACAAGGATACCGTCGCGAGACTGCATGTAGATATGTATGAAGGGCTTACGCGGTGACACCACTCAAAAAACATTCTATTAAAATTTATATTTTTTGCTTGACAATAAAAATGTTTTTATGTAGTATCCAAAAATCTTTTGTGACACTCAAATAAGCTGAGCGGGAATAACTCAGTGGTAGAGTGCAACCTTGCCAAGGTTGAAGTCGCGAGTTCAAATCTCGTTTCCCGCTCCATTTTCTCCTTGACCGACTTTCTTTTTCGGTCTTTTTTTTGCGCTACTTTTAATGTTTAAGTCAAAGACAATCACTCAATAATCAATATAAGACTCCTGTGCGGCTCCAAAACCGTCACCTGAATTTGAGGCGCGCCTCAAGGGCATGTTGCCCTTCACAACCCATCGAGATCGCTACGCTATGCTCGCGATGACGTTTCCCGGGGCTGTTCAGAGGGCTTAAATCACCATGTAATTTTCGAGTCAATAGCAGTAGCTCTTCTTCCTTGACAAATCATTTTTATATTGTACGGTTAATATTAGGAAAATACTAAACTCCAGATTCTGAGATGAATTCAGAATTACGGCTTAAGGGCTGTGCAAAAGTCATTAATAATGAAAACATTAAACTGTAATTATAAAAAGGAGAGCACTATGGAATATTTGAATAATCTTAAAATTGGTAAAAAGATGATGCTTCTTTCAACACTACTGGTTGTAGGTTTTATGGCGATAGGTTCTGTATACTGGTACGGTCTGATTATGCAGGATGTGGCTCATACAAAAGATGAGGGTATTGATAAACTAGCGATGGAACTATCTGAAGTAGGTCTCGATATCGCTGACGCGAGGCGCAAGGAGAAGGATTTTTTACTGAGAAGCGATGAGAAGTACGCCAAAGATCACGCCGAAGAAACTAGGCATATATATACATCTATTGATAAGATTAAAAGTTTGATCGACACCCCGGAGCACTTAAGGGACGTCGATAAGCTTTTGGTTAATATACAGGCGTATGAAAAGAGTTTTAAGGAGATGGTTAATATGAAATTATCTCTCGGTTTGACTCCCAAAACAGGGCTGAGAGGAAAAATGCGTGGTTATGCTCATAGCATTGAAGCTCTGTTAAAAGATAAGAAATTCAAGAAGTATTCTGTTATGAGTACGCTATGGACTCAAATGCTTGAAATGCGCAGGAACGAAAAAGATTTTCTAATGAGAAAGAACAAAAAATATGGCGGCAAAATGGAGAAGAATCATTTGATTTTTATGGACAAGCTGGCAAAATCCGATATACCTAAAGAACAAAAAGATTTTTTAAACAAAACCCTTGATGATTACGACAATTCATTTAAAGAAGTCGTTAAAGGAACATTCGTGGTCGACAGTGAAATTGCTCTGTTCAGAGAGAAGGTGCACGCCGTAGCTCCGATCCTGGAGAGGTTGGCTGAGATGAAGAAAGAGATAGTCAGCGCAAATGATGAGTATCAGGCAAACGAGCAAAAACAGCTGAATTATATGTTTTTTCTAAGTTTAT
>JAJRXV010000189.1 GCA_024276115.1 Deltaproteobacteria bacterium | reverse complement strand
CGCCGGCAAAAAAATGACGCGGTTTGATGGCGAAAATATGATGTTCAGATAAAAAAGCTGTAAATCCTGTTGGTCAGGTCAAAAAATCGCTAAGAAAAACCTAACAAACCGGTGCGGGAAAATCAATGTCTATTTTTGAGGCAACATGCCCCTCTTGACATGCGACGATCTATATGCTAGTTATTGATTATTAGTAAAATTTTAATAAAACAAAGGTGACAATGAAAGTAACAACCGAAAAGTTTGGAGAGATCGAATACGACGAAAGTGCTCTAATAGCGTTTTCTGACGGAATGCTCGGTTTCCCGGATACCAGTAAGTACATACTGATGAACACTGAGGAGGGGGAAGCCTCACCATTTAAATGGTTGCAGAGCGTTGACGATAGTGGGCCGGCGTTTCTGGTGATCGATCCTTATCTGTTCAAGCCCGACTACAACATAAAGCTCGATGACTCGACAAAAAACGAGCTGGACATCAAGCTGAAAGAGGATTACATCGTGATGGTGGTAGTCGTGGTCTACAAAGATCCGCGCGACTCAACCGCGAACCTGCTCGGTCCGATAGTCATCAACGCGAGTAACAAGCGCGGGAAACAGCTCGTACTCAGCAACCCGAGCTATACCACGAAGCACCGGATTCTTCAGGATACAAAAAAGTAGTATTACAGTTCAAGGAATCAAATGCTAGTATTGACCAGAAAAAAGAACGAATCAATAATTATCGCCGATAATATCGAGATCTCGGTAGTGGAAGTGACGAAGGGGCATGTCAAGCTCGGTATCAAGGCGCCGCGCGATGTGACCGTCCACCGCAAAGAGGTCTACGACGCGATAAAACTTGAGAATATCGAGGCCGCGAAAGTGCGCGTAGAGGACATTTCAGCCTTAAAAGACATTTTCAAAAAGAACGGGAATTAGCCACTTTAGAGCTACTCCAACAAAAATAAATACGAGGTAATGATGAAAAAAAATATACTGCGTAGTTGCTTTATCGTGATGGTGATAATTTCTATGACCGCTGTTTTCGCGGCATGTAAGTCGAGAGCAAAGAAGGCGCGAGACGAAAAAAAGAGCGCTGAAACAAAAGAAGCCGTGACAACGACTACTACACCGGAAAAGAAGGAAGTAGTAGCCTCAAAAACAGTGGTGGCTACAGAGCAGGCTACAAAGATGGAGCATATTATGCCAATGCCCGGGGAGCTTTGCGTCGGGTGCCACATGGAGACAAAAGAACCCGACCCTGAGTCTATATCACCGAAGATAAACCTTGAACACGCAGTCTGTAACCACTGCCACAAGCCTGACGGCACGATTGAGGGGCATTGCGGTTGCGAAGACACTGATGATCCGATGGATTGCCAACAGTGCCATACTGACCCGGCGACCGGTACGATACCGTCTGCGAAGGTGATGAACGATAAATGCCTCGACTGCCATTGATGCTGGCACGTCGCTCCTGAACCACACCAAAACACAACGTCATCCCCAAGCCTACCGCCTTCTGGGCGGTAGAGGGTCAGCTTACAATATCAGTAATCCTCTTCACCTTATCCAATATCCCATCTAACACGTCTAAATATATCGAGTTAGCCGCGTCGCACTTCGCGTGCTCCGGGGTCTCATGCACTTCGAGGAAGAGCGCGTCGATACCGACCGCCGCCGCCGCGTTCGCGAGTTGCGGAACATAAGCTCTGTCGCCTGCGGAGCGGTCACCGGCGCCACCGGGTAGCTGAACGCTGTGGGTCGCGTCGAACACCACCGGCGCGCCAAAACGCTTCATATCGATGAGCGCGCGCATATCCACCACAAGGTTGTTGTAGCCAAAAGTCACACCACGCTCAGTCACCATTATGTTCTCGTTTCCGGTGGAGCGCGCCTTTGTGAGAACGTTCCCCATATCCCACGGCGCCATGAACTGCCCCTTCTTG
>JAJRXV010000188.1 GCA_024276115.1 Deltaproteobacteria bacterium | reverse complement strand
TAAACTCTGAGCAAAGCGAATAAACTTTGCTTTAGTTTAATGGGATGTTTGAGGTCTGGATCCCCAATAGAAGCCTTTGGGGATGACATTTCAAATAACGCGCGGTAATAATTAATAAGTAGATACAAAAAACGTTGATATTGCGCTCATAACTACTTATTTAATCGCCGGGTTAATAGTATAAGCATATCAGAAAGTAAATCCTGTAAAGCATACCTAAAAAATTACTAAAAAACGTACTTAACTACATAGACTCCAAGTATCAACAAAGCGATAAAAACAAAACATAACAAGTTAAAGTACTTGTCAATAACTCCTTTTATCGGCTCGCCATACTTATAGATAAGCGTTGAGACAAGAAAAAATCTCGCCGCGCGGCTCAAGGCGGACGCTACAATAAATGGTATGAACGGCATATCCAAAACACCGGCGGTAATGGTGAAAACTTTATAAGGGATTGGTGTGAACCCCGCGATGGCGACTCCCCAAACACCGTAAGGTCCCTGAAAGACACCATGAGCCTGAAGGTACTGCTGGTGGAAATGCTCCTTAGCGAAATCTATGAACTTTATGGCGAAGTTGTAATCGTGTGCGTAAAGATATTTGCTGATCTCGACAATATTGTACCCAATATAATAGCCGAACATACCACCGAGAACAGAGCCAACGGAACATATAAGCGCGAACCTGAATGCTTTTTTTCGTTTACCTATCGCAAGCGCGATCAACAAAACATCAGGTGGTACCGGAAAAAATGAAGACTCTGCGAACGCAATCAAAAAAAGCGCCAAAGCACCGTGCGGTGAATCCGCCCATTTTAGTACCCAGTCATACAATCTCCTGATAATATGTGGTTTCTTTTCTGCGGGATCAAGCGTTTCAGCTACATCATTTTTATCATCAATAGTCATTATTATTAAATCCATTCTTTCCGATTAGTGGTACAAATCTGCACATTAGTAATTTTTCCGTCTTGAAACCATGCCCGATTCTCGTCACACGTATCAACTCTTGAGTGTGAGAATCACCAACAGGTATCACCAGCCGGCCGCCGTCCTTCAACTGCTCCTTAAGCGCATTAGGTACTCTTGGGGCGGCGGCGGTCACAATAATGCAATCGAATGGCGCCTCAGCCGGCCACCCCTCTGACCCATCACCGATTTTAATAAATACATTATAATAATCCAATGACTGCAAGGTCTGCTTCGCTCTTTTGGCGAGTATGCTTATACGCTCGATTGTATATACACTGAACGCGATATCCGCGAGTATCGCGGCCTGATAGCCCGATCCTGTCCCGAGTTCAAGCACCTTCTCATCACCTTTTAGCTTTAGCGCCTCAGTCATAAACGCGACGATGTATGGCTGAGATATCGTCTGTCGTTCACCTATCGGAAGCGGGTGGTCATTATACGCCTGATGACGCAGAACCTCCTCAGTGAAGAGATGTCTCGGAATCTTCCGCATCGCGGCGATAACACGCCCATCAGTTACACCGCGACGGATGATCTGCGTCTCTACCATCTTGTTCCGTGAAATATTAAAATCGTGACTCATAATTGATTTTTGTCCATTACACTATTTGCCGCGACTACTCCGCTGACAGATGCCTGCACAAGGCCACGGCTGATTCCGGCGCCATCACCAATAAGGTAAAGCCCCTTCACCTCGCTCTCAAAACCTTTGTCAAGTTTTCTTCTCAGCGAGTAGAATTTTACCTCAACCCCATATAAAAGTGTATGACGTGACGCCGTACCTGGCGCGAGGTTTTCGAGTGCGTCTAACATCTCTACAATATTACAAAGATAACGATATGGCAAGATAAAACTTAAGTCACCCGGTGTAGCGTTCTTTAATGAAGGCTCGACCAATCCTTTTTTTATCCGCTCCAATGTAGACCTGCGCCCTCGCCTGAAGTCACCGAGTCGCTGAACGATCGCACCGCCACCAAGCAAGTTCGCGAGGCTCGCGACAGACCTGCCATAAGTAATAGGCTCATGAAACGGCTCGGTAAAATCAGTACTCACCAATATCGCGAAGTTCGTCTTGTCAGTTTTTTTGTCCCGGTAGCTATGCCCGTTGACAGAAGCTATCCCCTGATTGTGCTCACAAACAACCTCACCATAAGGGTTCATGCAGAATGTACGCACTAGATCGTCAAACTGCTTGGAGTAGTATTTAAATTTCGCCTCATAAGAAACATCAGTAATACACTTGAACACATCCGCCGGCAGCTCGACACGCACACCGATATCTACAGGATTGTTCGTGGTCTTGAGGTTCAGGCGCGCGCCCTCTTTTCTGAGCCAGTCCGCGCCCTCCCTCCCCGGACCTACGACTACTTTTCCGGCAAGTATCTCATCGCCACTGAGGGTCTTGACACCATACACCATACCCTTTTCGACAAGCAACTCATCCACCGGCGCGCCAAAGCGTATCTCTACGCCAGCACTTATAAGATCGTTTTTTATCCAGCTTAGCATCTCCTTTGTCCTGTCAGAACCGAGGTGCCGGAGCGGTGTCGCGACCAGCTTTAGGTCATGTTCATAAGCGCTTTCGCGTAATTTATCTACCTCTGGAGACGGCTTACCGTATATTTTTTCCGGCGCCCCGTATTTCAGGTATATGCTGTCAACGTAATCTATCAGCTCCTTCGTCTTCGCGAGCTCGATGTAATCAGTGATGTTGCCACCAACCTCATGCGTGAGCGTCAGCTTACCGTCACTAAACGCGCCCGCGCCTCCCCAACCGCAAAGCAAAGCGCAATACCTGCATTTATGGCACTGCAAGTCATTACCCTTGATCGGGCACTTTCTATTCTCGATATCCGCGCCTTTTTCGAGCATCAGTATTGAAAGCGACGTGTTTTTAACAAGCTCAAGAGCGGTAAAGATCCCAGCCGGACCAGCGCCAACGATGATCACATCATATTTTTTTAAATTTCCCAATCCTTCAGTATCCTTATCGATTCATGATCGGTATAGTCAAGCTTTATCGGCGTTATCGAAACAGCACCGTTGTTTATCGCCTCAAAGTCCGTCTCAGGCTCGTTTAGGAAGCCAATATCGTCGCCACCAATCCAATAATATTTTTTGCCTCGCGGGTCGGTCTTCTCAGCGATCGTATTACCATATACCCTTTTACCCTGACGGGTGATGACAGCCTTTTTTATCTGATCCGCGGGCAACCCCGGAACATTTACGTTAAGCAGTGTCCCTTTAGGCAGACCATATTTTAATATAGATTTAGCCAGCTTTACGGCATAATCCGCCGCCGGTTTAAAGTCAAATTTGTTCCTAGAATCAAGCGAAATAGCGAATGACGGAATCCCAAGCAATGTTCCTTCCATAGCCGCGGCAACCGTACCTGAATACGTGATGTCGTCCCCGAGATTCGGTCCCTTGTTTATACCGGAGACAACAAGATCGATCTTCTTTTTTACGATCTGGTGCACACCAAGAATAACAGAATCTGTCGGAGTACCATCAACGGTATAGAATGATTTTTTGATTTTTTCTACCCTGAGCGGGTAATGAAGTGTCAACGAATGAGCGGCCGCGCTACGCTCTCTATCTGGAGCAACAACGATAACCTGAGCAATTTCTTTTAGAGCGTCATATAATGCGACAATGCCATCTGAATATATACCATCATCATTTGAAATCAAAATTCTCAAATGCGGTTATCCTATCGTTGTTTTTTTTGATAATTGTAATAATAGTGGTCGGGATGAGAGGATTTGAACCTCCGACCACATGACCCCCAGTCATGTACGCTACCAGACTGCGCCACATCCCGAATTAATCAAGTGATTTCTTAAGGTTGGATAGCATTGTCATGACTTCACGCAAGTTATTCTTAACCTTCTCATCTGTAAAGCTGAATGCGGTCTGCTCTACTTTAGCATCTTCTGAATCATTTACCTGATTATCAGCTTCAACTTTAGCATCATTTTTATTCTGACGGATAATCTCACGAAGCCTTTTCTTAGCGCCGGCAATAGAGTACTTATCTTCATAAAGAAGCTTCTTTATGAGAAGGATCTTTTCAACGTCGCTCCGCTTATAAACACGTTGCTGTGCCCTGCTCCGCATTGGTTTTGCGACCTTGAATTCGTTTTCCCAGTATCTCAAAACATGAGGTTTCACGCCAGAAAGCTCGCTTACCTCACCAATTTTGAAATACATTTTTTGAGGATCAGTGACCTTGGTCACTTGCAATCACCCCTATACAGTTTATTTAGTTTAAAGAATTCTTTAACACTTGGCTTGTCTTAAATGTTACAACATTCCG
>JAJRXV010000187.1 GCA_024276115.1 Deltaproteobacteria bacterium | reverse complement strand
CGGAACCGCGCCGGTCAAAATCCGGCGCAAAAAAAGTTATATGAAAATTATGGATTGGCGCGGGCGGGATACGACACAGTCTGAGGGAAAAATCCCCCCTTTTTTACAGGTACTTACAGCAATGGCTTTTTCGAAAACAGGGGGAATTCTCTATTTGGCAACACTCCCTTTATTGGTATTTTTATGGCAACAAAACTTTTGACGCTTCGAAAAAGTCAAAAGAGATGCCTACATAAACACTGTTTATTTTACGTACTTTATACCGTAAAATAGAAGATGAATCAGCCACTGCAGAATAGTTTTTCATAAACAATTACGAGTATTTTTAGTCTTTATAACACTATTTTATGAAAAAGTGTTGACAAGGTAAAATACGTGTGATACGTTAGTTTATATATGAAAATAACATTGTATTGTAAACCATTATAAAAGGAGTATGTTTGATGAGTACAAAAAAAGTATCACTAAGAAGCCCTGCAGGCAACTTAAATGGCGTGCAAAAAGCTATCGCGGCAGGAGCGGACGTTGTATATATTGGACTTTCTCTACCCAACAGCAACTTACGGAACTATTCTGGTCTGAACTTCACCCCAGAAGAGGCTAAGCAAGCTGTCAAGATGTGTCACGACAGTGGGAAAGATTTTTATATCGTCATCAATTCTTACCCACAACCCGGAGAGATAGAGCTGGCTTATAAAAGTGTTGATGTCGCCGCGGAAATTGGCGCGGACGCGATTGTGGCGTCAGATATCGCTATAATGGACTACGCCAAAAAAAACCACCCCGACATGAGCATACACTGTAGCGTGCAGACCGGTTCGGCAAACATAGAAACGATCAAGTTCTACCACGAGCAGTTCGGCGCTGATTGCGTTGTCCTCCCGAGGGTTCTTACTGTTCCAGAGATCAAAGAGATCTGTCAGGGCGCGCCTGTAGACATTGAAGTCTTCGCGATGGGTTCTCTCTGTACAAGCTTCCCCGGGCGATGCAACATGTCACAATACATCACCGGTGAATCGACAAACTCTAAAGGGATATGCACTTCACCGAAGTTCCTGACGTTTGAGGATGAAGGCAAGGAACTTTCCGTAAAATTAAACGGTGTTACATTAAATACATTTGACAACGACAAACTTGACCCGGCTCTACATGTATGCAAGAAGGGGCATCACGGTTCTGACGCGGTAGAGATGCAGAACGAAGACGGCTGGGACAACACATACCTCGTGAACAAGCGTCACATCTGCAAAGGGCGTTTTCACAACACCGCCACTGGCAAAGTAGATCATACAATGCACTCAACTGTTATTCTCGATATACTTCCGATACTACCTCAGCTCATCGAAGCTGGCGTAACCGCGTTTAAGATCGAGGGTCGCCAGCGGACTTCAGATTACGCCGGTCACTCAACAAGTGTCCTAAGGCGCGCGATCGACAGGTACTATGCGGATCCTGAAAACTATTCAGTGGATAACGCGTGGTTTAATGAGGTATCATCAATGTTTGAAGGAATGGATCACTCAACTGGTCCTTATCTGGGGAGATAGTTAATGGAGTTAGTTTTAGCGCCTTCTTATTCAGCATGGGAGAAGAGCAGATTAAGAGATTTTTATTTAAATGAAGTTGTAAATATGGACGTAAGTACAGTTTACCTCGGTGAGGTGATCTGCCTGAAGCGCGATATATTATCTAAAAGCGATTACAAAGAGATAATCGCCGCCCTCAAGGCAAGCGGAAAAACTGTATACCTCTCGACACTCGCGCTTATCACAAATAACGATGAGCTCAAAAAAACGCTAAGGCACGCACGTCTTTTTGACGGAATAGAGATAAACTCTTTTGGCGTATTGAACCTGGTAACTAAAGATGAATCACTCAAGGGAAAAGATATCGTTCTTGGACCTTTTATGAACATCTATAATACTTCCGCGATGAATTTTATGAAAAAATTCAACCCAAAGCGGCTTGTCACACCGTATGAAGTACCGTACGAAACGATAAAAGAAATATCAAAAAGCACCGATGTGCCACTGGAAATATGCGCATGGGGGCATCTTTCCACAGCTCTTTCATGGAGATGCTACACCGCGCGGATGTTCGACACAACCCGGGATGACTGCGCTCTAAAATGTTATGAATACCCTGATGGTGTCCTGCTGGAGACGATGAAGAAGGAAGATCTCTACATCGCAAACGGTATACAGGTGCAGAGTTCTAAGCTGCACTGCCTTATCGAGCAGATCGATATGCTGAAAGATATTGATATGCAGTGCTTGAGGATAACGCCTTCTTATGAAAGCACCTCTGATGTAGTGAAGATTTTCAACAAAGTATTGAGCGGAGATCTTGACAAGAAGG
>JAJRXV010000186.1 GCA_024276115.1 Deltaproteobacteria bacterium | reverse complement strand
TAGGATTGCCAGATCCTGAAATAAGAGGCGCGCCTCAAATTCAGGACGACGGTTTTGGAGTCGCGCAGGAGTCTTTGAAATAAATTCAGCACGACAGTTTCGCGGTCGGTAATCACGACAGTGTAAGCACACGCCGTCACCCCAGATTCGTCATCTCAACCAGTTTTTGCAGCTTTTCGAACGCCGCGCCGGAGTCTATCGCCTCAGCCGCGGCTTTGATACCCGCGCCTATGTTGTCCGCGCCACCGCCGGACGTTATGGCGAGAGCGGCGTTCAGGAGTACGACACCCCTTTTCGCGCCCTTTTCGCCGCCATTCAGGACACGCTTTGTTATCTCTGCGTTTTCCGCGCTTTCACCCCCGATGAGGTCATCCTTCGAGCAGTACTCCATTCCATAATCTTTCGGGTCGAGCTCATACGATGTCACACTACCGAATTTCAACTCCGAGACGTGCGTCTTCCCAGTGAGGGTCACTTCGTCGAGCCCGTCACTGCCATGCACGACAAAAGCGTGGTTCGCGCCGAGGTTTCCGAGTACTGACGCCAGCGGCTCGGTGAGTTTTTGGCTGTACACCCCGATGAGCTGTGATTGCGCGCCCGCCGGGTTCGTCAGCGGTCCGAGGACGTTGAATACCGTGCGTATACCGATCTCGCGCCTCGGTCCGATCGCGTATTTCATAGCTCCGTGCATCAGCGGCGCGAAGAGGAATCCGATACCGATCTCGTTAAGGCACTCCTCGACAAGCCGTACATCAGCCTGAATGTTTACCCCGAGGCTCATCAGCAGATCCGCGCTACCGCACTTGCTCGACACCGAGCGGTTGCCGTGCTTGGCGACTGTCAGCACTGTCGCGGCGACAACAAAAGCGGCGGTGGTAGAGATGTTGAACGTATGCGACTGGTCGCCACCGGTACCGCACGTATCGACGATCGTCGCGTCTCTAGAGACGTTGACCTTCGTCGCCTTCTGCCGCATCACCTTCGCGGCGCCTGTTATCTCCGCTATCGTCTCGCCCTTCATCCGAAGCGCTGTGATAAACGCGCCGATCTGCGCCGGTGTCGCGTCACCGCTCATCACCTCCATCATCGTCTCTACCATCTCGGTTTCGGTCAGGTCCTGCGCCTGCACTACTTTGCTGATTGCGTCTTTGATCATGACTTACTCCTTTTTATGAAATTACGTAAGATATCTTTGCCATCTTTCGTCAATATCGATTCGGGGTGGAACTGCACCCCTTCGAGAATATGCTCTTTGTGGCGTATAGCCATTATGTTGCCGTCATCTGTCCACGCGCTGATCTCAAACTCGTCTGGGAGCGTATCCTTCTTTATTATCAGCGAGTGATACCGGGTAGCGGTGAATGGGTTGCTTATATTCTTGAAGATCGTCTTCCCATCATGGTGTATCAGCGATGTTTTGCCGTGCATCAGCTTATCCGCGCGGATTATCTCCGCCCCAAAAGCCGCCCCGATAGACTGGTGCCCGAGGCATACCCCGAAGATCGGGACCTTCCCTGAGAGCTCCCGCACGATCGCGATCGATATCCCCGCCTCTGCCGGTGTGCAAGGCCCGGGCGAGATGATTATCCGCTCGGGGTTCATCCTGGCTATGTCGTCTACTGTTATCTCATCGTTCCGCTTGACGATGATATCTTCCCCAAGCTCACCAAAATATTGCACGAGGTTATAAGTGAATGAATCGTAATTATCTATCATCAGTAACATGTATTGTTTCTCCCTATTAATGAAATAAGTCAAGCAAGCCTTCCACAACATCATCTAATACTTTCAACGTCATCCCCGAGTGTGTCCACCACGTCATCCCCGAGTGTTTTTATCGGGGATCCATGCTCTAAACATTCTGTTAAAATTTAACAACAACAAATACTTAACTGCTATTTTATTCGCTTCGCTCAATGTTTTATCCTGGTTCCCGATTACTACCTCGGGAATGACAGTGAGCGTCCTCGGGAATGACAGTGAGCAGTGCGTGGCTCGTGTAATCCCCATCGGCTTACTGTTCCGTAGCGGGCTCACTCCAGCCCTTTCTTAGTCATCTCAACCGCTTTGAGCATTCCCTTCGCTTTGCTTATCGTCTCTATATATTCAGTCTCCGGGACAGAATCAGCGACGATGCCGGCGCCTGCCTGGAGGTATATCTTACCGTTCTTGATGAATATCGTTCTGATAGTTATGCAGATATCCATGTTGCCCGAAAAGCTGAAATAGCCGACCGCACCGGCGTATGGACCACGTTTTACCGTCTCTAGCTCGTCTATTATCTGCATCGCGCGGATTTTTGGCGCACCGGACACCGTACCGGCGGGGAAGCACGCGCTGAGAACGTCAAAAGCGTCGCTACCCTCCTTCAGCGTACCGAGAACGTTGGAGACGATGTGCATAACGTGCGAATACCGCTCGATTATCATCAGTTTGTCAACCTGCACTGTGCCGACCTCCGCGACACGCCCGATATCGTTTCTACCGAGATCGACGAGCATTATATGTTCAGCCAGCTCCTTAGGGTCGGCGAGCAGATCATTCTCTAAGTAGAGGTCTTCCTCCTCGTTATCACCACGCTTGCGCGTGCCGGCGATCGGTCTGACAGCGACTTTATCGTCCTCGAGCCGTACCAACACCTCTGGCGACGAGCCGACTATTATATCATCATCAAATTTCAGGTAATACATATATGGTGACGGATTGACCACCCTGAGCGAGCGGTAAACATCGAACGGATTTACATTGGCGTTTACCTCGAACCGCTGTGATAACACCACTTGAAAGATATCGCCACTCTTTATATACTCCTTCGCCTTCTCGACTATCTTCTCGAACTCAGCCTGCTCGAAGTTTGACACAAGGCGCGTCTCTGACCTGTCCGGCTTTGAGACCGGCGGGGTATATGGTTTGCGCAACTTAGCGATTATATTGTTGATCTTGGCGAGTGAATCGTCGTATACCGCGCGCGTATTGTCACCGTCTTGCACGTGCGCGTTGCAGACTATCTTTATCGTCTGGCGGATGTTATCGAATATCAATATCGTGTCGGTGATGACGAAATAAACATCGTACATCCCGAGCCCGTCACCGCATGTATCAGGGATATCCTCAAAGTAGCGGATGATGTCGTAGCTGAAATACCCGACCGCGCCACCGAAAAACCTCGGTAGCCCCTCTACTTCTGCCGGAGTGTAGCGGCTCATGATCTTTTGGATCACCCTGGTTGGGTTATCGCTCTCAAATGTAGTGTCCTTACCATTCTCAGTGATTGTCACCACCTTCCCCCGGGCTTTTATGATGATAGCCGGGTCGATGCCGATGATGCTGTACCGCCCCCACTTTTCGCCGCCCTCAACGCTCTCGAGCAAAAACGAGTGGAGAGTGTTGCTCAGCTTTGAGAACGCCGAAACGGGTGTCTCCATATCCGCGAGTATCTCTTTGTAGACCGGTATCAGGTTTATGTCGCTGGTCTGGTTGATATTATTAAATTCTTCAAAATCTGGTAAGAACATGATTATCTCCTGTAATTAATAAAAAAAAAGCCATGAGCTCTCTTCGCCCACGGCTTTGTATTGGTAAAAAAATGTAAAATTGCCACGCAAGTGCTCGTATCAGTACGTATGTCTACTGCCGCGCCACCATAAATCCTTTGTATGAGTTTTATTGGTCGTTAAAAGCACTTTTGCATCTCCTATTATCGATTAGTATCACATTCCCCTTTTTTTTGTCAAGTTTTTTTCAAGTAGTTCTGTAACTGCGCCTTTATTTATTAACCCGGCAATCAAATATACAGCTTTTACGCACCGTTATTCCCGAGGTTTTAATCGGGAACCCAGAGCTGAAACTCTGAGCGGAGCGAATAAACTTATGTTTTAAGTTTAATGGGATGTTTGGAGCCTGGATCTCCAATAGGAACACTCGGGGATGACGTTGTGGCAACACTCCCCTCTAACAACTCCCAAAAAACCACTTCCAAAATACTTATAATCCTGCTATCTTGTCTATATTATTAACCCGGCGATCAAATATATAGCTTTCACGCCACGTCATTCCCGAGGTTTTAATCGGGAACCCAGGACTAAGCTTTGAGCGGAGCGAATAAACTTATGTTTTA
>JAJRXV010000185.1 GCA_024276115.1 Deltaproteobacteria bacterium | reverse complement strand
GATCGTTGACGCGCTAGTCAGGGAGACCTACATCGATATAGATACCGCTAAGATGATCAGCGTTGAGGTTGAGGAGCAGATAAAGAGATCGAAGATAAAGACTCTTACCGCACCGCTTATCAGGGAGCTTGTTGACGCGAAGCTTATTGAACATGGGCTTGAGCGCGCCAGAAGGATGCACACACGTCTTGGTATGCCGCTGTTTGATGTTGAGCAGCTTATCCTGAACCAGAACAAAGAGAACGCTAATGTACCGCACGGTCCAGAGGCGACAAACCTGACGCTGGCTGAAAACATAAAGAAAGAGTATGCTCTATTGAACGTATTTTCGCAGGAAGTCGGTGACGCGCACATGAGTGGTGACATACACCTGCATGACCTCGGTTTTATCGACCGCCCATATTGCAGTGGTCAGTCGCTTGAGTATATAAAGAAGTTCGGGCTCAGCCTGCCGAATTCGCTGGCGAACGCTAAGCCCGCAAAGCACGCGGAAGTATTGCTCGCGCACATGGTGAAGTTCGCCGCGGCGTTACAGACGCATTTTGCCGGAGCTATCGGTTGGGACGCGGTGAACCTCTTTTTCGCGCCTTACATAGAAGAGAAGAGTGACGACGAGATCAAGCAGTTGGCGCAGATGATGATATTTGAGTTCTCTCAGCAGGCTGTCGCTCGTGGTGGTCAAGCTATCTTCACCGACATAAACCTATACTGGGAAGTGCCGAAGCATTTTGTTGACGTTCCGGCGATCGGACCTGGCGGCGAGTTTACCGGCAAGACTTATGGTGAGTACGAGAAGACCGCGCAGAGGTTCTTATGGGCGCTGTTCGAGGTATACAAAGAGGGTGACGGAACAGGACGTCCGTTCTTCTTCCCGAAGCCGCTGGTACATATTACCGAGAAGCTCTTTGATACTGAGGGGCACATGGACTTTTTGAACCACATCTGCGATATCGCTACAGAAAAAGGTAACACTTACTTTGTGTTTGACCGTGGTGAGACCGCGAAGATATCTGAGTGTTGCCGCTTGAGCTTCAAGCTTGAGAAGTCTGACTTAGAGGATGCGAAAAAACCATGGAAAATGAGATATTCCGCTATACAGAACGTGACTGTCAACCTGCCACGGCTCGCTTATGAGGCTGACAAGGACGACACGAAGCTCTTTGAACTACTTACATCAAAATTTGAGATCATCGTAAACGCTCACCTACAGAAGAAACTGTTTATCGAAAAACTTATCGACATGGGTGAGACAGGTCCGCTCGCTCTTCTGACGATGCAGCGTGACGGAGAGAACTACCTGAGAATGCACAGGGTATCATACCTGATCGGTATGGTAGGGCTGAACGAGCTGGTGCAGATCCACAAGGGGAAGCAGTTAGACGAAAGCGAAGAGATGGTGAAGTTCGGCCTCAAAGTCATCGCGCACATGAAGTTGCTCTCTGACAGATTCAGCGCTAAGCACGGTATGCACTTTGTGCTTGAGCAGACACCGGCAGAGAGTACAGCGTACAGATTCGCCAAGCTTGATATGCAACAATATCCAGACGTGGCGCCGCATATCGTCAAGGGTGATATCTCTAGGAATGAAATATACTACTCGAATTCTACTTACATGAACGTCGGTACCCTCACCAACCCGATCGACAGGGTAAGGATGGAAGGACTCTTCCACCCGATCATCGAGGCTGGCGCGTTGACACACATCTGGCTAGGTGAGGCGAAACCATCGAAAGAGGCGCTCGCGAACTTCGTGATAAAAACATTCAGGAATACCCAAAACGATCAGATAGCGTTCTCACCGGAGTTCACTTCGTGTGTAGATTGCGGTAAGACTGTTCGCGGTCTGAATGACAACTGCACATATTGCGGTAGTGAGAATATCGAGGGTATCACTAGGATCACCGGGTACTTCACCAAGACAAACAGCTGGAACAAAGGTAAGCTCGGTGAGTTGAATGACCGCTTCAGAAACAGAGGCTTTTTAAAATCTGATGAAGTGAGTGGCGACTTTAGGAATTATAGTTAAGTATGTTTAAATTAAATAAATTCAAGATACAAGGAGAGAACAGAATGACATTATTTACCAAGCCTGACTGTAAGAAGTGCGATTATATTAAAGAAGCGGTTGACCTGAAGGAAGTAGGGGTCAACATTGAAGAGCTCTCACCGAACAATGTAGAGTCTCTCGCGCACCTCGCATGGCATGAATTAGTAGCGACAGCAGAAGTATCACTCCCAATATTGGTGCTTGATGACTGCACATCTATCACTGGCGCCATCAACATCAAGAACTATCTTATTAAGAGTAGACATACTCATTAATAATTTGTAAAGGGGCAAAGGCTTCTCCGACCGGGGGGTAGTTAAGGAACATACCTCCCGGAGTCGCCCCCAACAAGCCTATAAGTTTTCACATGCAAACCAACCCAACAAGCCTCTACCACGTCATTCCCAAGGTCTTAATCGGGAACCCATGACTAAACTCTGAGCAAAGCGAATAAACTGTGCTTTAGTTTAACGGAATGTTTGAAGTCTGGATCCCCGATAGAGACACTCGGGGATAACATTGTGGGAGCACTCAATTGAAGCAAACCCATAGAAAAAAAACAGGCGCGTCTGCTAAATATCTATCGGTATGTTGGTGATCGGCATACGTCTGTCTTTGCCAAACGCTTTTGGTGTGATCTTTATCCCTGGAGGCGCTTGTCGTCTTTTGTACTCATTTACATCCACCATCCGCATAATTTTTTTCACGAGCTCTTCATCAAAACCGTGCCCGACGATCTCCTCGACATTGTAGTCCATCTCGATATATAACTTGAGGATTTGATCCAGAATATCATAAGGCGGTAGAAAGTCAGAGTCTTTTTGCTCCTTACGCAGTTCGGCGGTCGGCTCACGAGTGATCGTGGACTTCGGGATGACCTCTTTCCCCTCTTTGGTGTTGATAAACTCAGAAAGATTATAGACGACTGTTTTGTATACGTCTTTCAGCACCGAAAAACCACCAACCATATCGCCGTAAAGAGTGCAGTAGCCGACGCTGACTTCGCTCTTATTACCGGTGGAGAGTACAAGCCAACCGAATTTATTCGAGAGCGCCATAAGCAGGTTGCCACGAATCCGCGCCTGAATATTCTCCTCGGTCGTGTCTGGCTCCTCGCCTTCAAACACTTCTTCGAGGTTAGTCAGATATTGTTCATACATCTCATTTATTGGTATGGTGATAAGCCGTATCCCGAGATTGTCGGCGAGTTTTTTCGCGTCGTCTTTTGTGGCGGATGAGGAGAACTCTGACGGCATTGTGACACCGATGACAGAATGCTTGCCGAGCGCGTGTACTGTAAGAGCCGCGGTGAGAGCGGAGTCTATGCCGCCCGAGAGGCCGACGACTACTTTTTCGAAGCCGTTTTTTTTGACGTAGTCAGTGATGCCGAGACATAGCGCGGAGTATATCTCCTCGACCGCGCTGATCGGTTCGTTTATCGTTTGTGATATCCTTGTGACTTCGGTCTGCCGTGGTTTCGTCGGTATTTCTATCCGCTTGAACTTATCTTTTTCAAAGTTGAATATATTTTTTTCGAATTTTCGTTGTGGGCTGTAGAGCCTTTTTCGTACTACTCTTTCTATGTCGAGGTCAGCGTATATGAGGTCTTCAACAAACCGCTTCGCTCTCGCGAGCACCATCCCACGGCAACCGACGATCATGCTGCCACCGTCAAAGATGAGCTCATCCTGACCGCCCACTATGTTGGTGTATGAGAGTACTACGAGGTTGTCTGTGGCGCGCGCCTTGAGCATGTTCTCGCGAATCCGCCTCTTCCCGGTATAAAACGGTGACGCGGAGATGTTGATTATGAGTTCTGCCCCTGCGCCGAGCGCCTGTCGCATCAGAGGACCGGACGCGTACCAGATATCTTCGCATATATTGACCGCGAAGATGACATCGTTATGCTCAAACGTCAGGCATTCTGATTCGCCTTTGGTGAAGTACCGCCCCTCATCGAACACGCTGTAGTTCGGGAGGAAAACTTTATGGTATATCCCTTTTATTTCGCGGTTGTTCATGATAGCCGCCGCGTTGAAGAGCCCATCTTGCTGGTCGACAAAGCCGACTACCGCTGTAATGCCTGACGTGCTCTTCACGACTTCATCGAGCGCTTTCAGGTTTTCAGAGACAAAATGAGGGTTCAACAGCAGGTCTTCAGGAGGATATCCGCAAATCGCCAGTTCAGGAAACGAGATAATATCAACGTCGTTTTCTTTGGCTATCTGAATGTTATCGATTATTTTTTGCGCGTTGCCGTAAATATCGCCAACGACACAGTTTATCTGAGCATTGCATATACGTATCTTTTTCATCACTTCACGCTGGAGTTAAAGTTGATCTCTGATACATTGCGCATTTTTATCTGGATATTACCATAACCCGCCTTACCATAAATATCAGCGTTACCATTGATATACATAGTTATTTCTTTGCCGTCTACGAGTTTCAGCATCGCCGCGACTTCTTTTTCGTCCCCTGACGCGCGGACATTAATCGTCGATATCTTCTCAAAAGGGATCGTCGCGGTAAAAGAACCCTGCGTACCCTTGAGGTAATCTTTGCCGTTGACGCTGACAAAAGTGCATGTAGTCTTGACCGAGTTTATGTCGGTTATGACCGCCGAAAAATCCTTGTCAGGCTTAGGGATGCTACCGCCGGGCTTACCACCGATATCACCCATCCCCATCAGCATTACAGCCAGTAATATAGTCATAAAAAAAGATAAATATCTTCTCATATTACGCTCCTTAAATGAAATAACCACTTGATATTAAAAATATATACCTTTTAGGGGGACTTGTCAAATTATTAATATTTTGGACTTTTCCCATTTTTTTAACCACTAAGAACACAGAGCTTTTTTCTTTAAATAGATCAAAAAAAAATAATGGTAACGGTGCGGCTCACGTAGGGGCGAACCTTGTGTTCGCACGCCTTTTCGCCAGATAGCCCGGGCGAATACAAGATTAAGACTCCTGCTATTAACCCGGCGATTAAATATGTGGTATTCTCGCCACGTCATTCCCGAGTGCGCCACCACTGTCATCCCCGAGTGTCTCTATCGGGGATCTAGGCTCCAAACATCCCATTAAACTAAATCAAAGTTTATTCGCTTTGCTCAGAGTTTAGTCCTGGTTTCCCGATTACTACTTCGGGAATGACGTGGCGTGAAAGCTATATGTTTGATTGCCTAGGGAATCACTTCTTCATTGATGAAAGCGCCTGCTGCAATGCTTTTTTCGGAGGTGGCCACTTATCGTTGAGCGCGATAGCTCTTCTGAAATGCCTGACCGCTTCCTCGAGATCACCCCGCAACATCAGCAGGTTGCCATATCCATAATGTGCCTTGAAATTATTCGGGAACAGCTCCAAGCTCTTTTCATAAAAGAATCTCGCCTCTTCTGTCCGATTATTAAATGAGCTTATATCGCCCAAAAACCTATACGCGAAGGTGTTGTTGCCTTTTTTGTTTTTGGGGAAATCATCCACAAGCTTCATAAAATAAATTCTTGCTTCTCGTGGCTTCATCTCATCAACAAAAGTCAGACCATAATAAAAAAGAGCCTCCTCACGTGTATCTTTCAGATTTAGCAGAGGCAATAAAGACTCCCGCGCTTTTTCAAGCAAAGCCGGTTTACGTGTTTTAGCAATCCGGTACTGTTTCATATAATTCTTACTTAATTCAAAGCGCGCTTCTGGTGTCTCAGAGGTGAGGTTGGCATCTGGTTCAGGCTTTTCCATACTCTTGTTTTGCCTGATGGCGACGAACAGCGCGAGCATAGCGATACAGAGGGCGACGATGAGTAGATGTGATTTTTTCATGATTGCTCCAGATAGTTGTATAAGATGATGATATCAAAGGGGATCGTATTCGTCAATAACTAATTAATCAGAGAACTACTCATACCGTAATGCTTCTATCGGGTGCAACATAGCCGCCTTCATCGCGGGGTAAATCCCGAATATCATTCCGGTGCCTGACGACATTAAGAGAGCGAGGAAGACCCCGGCTGGTGATATATGAATCGGCCAGCCCGCTTTGTAGTTGATGTACGACGCGGCCGCGATGCCGGACACGATCC
Organism: Deltaproteobacteria bacterium; assembly: GCA_024276115.1. Classification (GTDB taxonomy): domain Bacteria; phylum Desulfobacterota; class JAJRXV01; order JAJRXV01; family JAJRXV01; genus JAJRXV01. Next base: position 3,221 of record JAJRXV010000185.1, on the reverse strand, counting down.
CGATGATACCACCGAGCGAAGTGAGCAGAAGCGACTCGAACACGAACTGCCGCATTATGTCAGACTTCTTCGCTCCGATCGCGCGCCGTATTCCGATCTCCCGCGTTCGCTCGGTCACGCTGGCGAGCATTATGTTCATTATTCCGATACCACCGACTAAGAGCGATATCGCCGCGATGATACCGAGCACTATGTTGAAAACGCGCTGTGTCTCGTAGCTCTGCGCGATAAGCTCTGAGGGAATCGTCACATCAAACCCCTTCTTCGGGTGATTCTTCAGCATGAGAGCGGTAAGCCGCTTTATCGCGATATCTTTGTCATAGTCCGGTGAGATTGTGAGCGTGATCTCGGACAGCGGCTTCTCAAAGAGCATAAAATTCGTCTTATACATCGCTGATAGCGGTATTATCACAGCGCTATCGATATTCTTGAAGCTGGTCGCCGAAGTCTTTTTCACCCTCTGCCGCTCCTTTAGCACCCCGACGACTTTGTACCAGTCGTTCTCTACTTTGATAAGCTTACCTGCCGCGCCCCCCAAACCGAAAAGCGCGCTCTTAACATCCGCGCCAATAACGCAAATGTTATTTACCTTCGGGGTATCCGCGGGGGTCAAAAAACGCCCCTCATCGAGGGTAAGCCCCAGAATATTGTTGTAATCCTCGTTTACCCCGAAGAGGTCTGCTTTGATAACTTTGTCTTGGAACGAAATATCACTGCTTTTAGTTTTCACAGGGGAAGCTTTCTGAACAAAACCGAGCTTATTGATTACTTCATAGTCCTTATATATAAGCGGTAAGGTTCCGTCGGCTTCATCATCGATTCGCTTAGGAATGATAGACATGTTATCGACCCCGAGCATCTCGATCTGCCGGACGACGTCACGCTTTGCGCCCTCTGATATCGAGACCATCGATATCACCGCGGCGATACCGAAGACGACACCGAGTATGCTAAGCGTCGCGCGCAGTTTATGCGAGAAGACATCTTTAATTCCGTAATAAATGTGTAATATAAAGCGTATCAAATAAATATGTTCCTTTAGGTTGAATTGATCAATAAAAGACTTCTGCACGACCTGCTTTTATGTGTAAACAGCATTGCTGTCGTCCCCGAGCGCGCCACACCGTCATCCCCGAGTGTCTCTATCGGGGAGCCAGGCTCTAAACATCCCATTAAACAGAAATAAAGTTTATTCGCTCCGCTCACTGTTTTAGTCCTGGGTTCCCGATTACTACCTCGGGAATGACGTCGCGAGAATACCACATATTTAATCGCCGGGTTAATAATATGGAGCTTACAGCGTAAACGTCAGCGTTGACGATGTTCCGTCCGTAAAGTAGACGATAAGCGTCCAAGTACCCGGGTTAAGGTCGTTCTGGAAATGGAAGTCATCAATTATGATATAATTGTTCGCCGGTATTGTCCATTCATTGGTGCTTCCGGCATTTACATTTATTTGCCCGGTCGGGAGCGACTGATCCCCATCCCAAATTTTTGTTTTGTTCCATCCGTTCGCGGCGGTAGAGGATTGAACGTGTTTAAGGTTCGGCTGTGAAGTATCACTACTCAAGTCAAATGAGGAGATTATTATATCACTCGCTGTCTCGTTTATCAGCTTGATCAAAAACTGATCGTTCCCTCCCTGCGCGCCGTGCCAATCTGATGTCCCCGGAGTGGATTGCGTTGCCGAAGCCTGCGATGCCGCCTCATCGAGCGGGTTGGGTGTGCCTCCGCCACCTCCTCCGCCACCAGAACCGCCAATAACCTTAAAGTTATTTTTATACTCATACTTGCAACTTACATTGTTATTTTCAAGTTTTATCTTTAAGCTGTACCACCAGTCCGCGGTTGGTTCTGTATTCCAGTTGCCAGTTGGCGCGGCGTCAGGTATCGTAAAGTTACCATCATAAGCGCCATAGCTGTAAGTAGATCCGCCACATGTTATACTTTGGGTACCGTTAAGCGAAAAGAAAGTATCATTTTCGTATACTTTATTGTTAGCGTAGTCCTCCACTTTAAGCTCAGCTTTATCATCTGGCACCAGGTTGTTCAGGTTGTTTGTGATTATGCGGAAATAATATGTACTTCCCTTCTCAAGCTCCCATGGGTCTACTTCGGTCGTGTACCCGGAGTCAGAATAGATTTTTAGAGAACTGCAATGACCACTTCCGATATCTATTTTGTCATAAGCTTCAAACTCAGTGTCTCCCTTTTCAAGCTTTAACTTGAACGCCGCCGATGTGTTTGACCAGCCGCCCGGAAGGTTAAAAGCTATTGTGTATTCGTAAACATTTGTGCAAGCTCCAACATCGATCGGTCCGTTGCAAGACCAGCTACCAACGTTATCTATCTCGAACTCATCATTCGGGCAATCTAATGACGTTAGCTCAATCTTCGCCTCATCGAGCGTTGGAATCCCACCCGAACACGCTTGAAGCTTAGTTGTAAGGACTTTTATGTATACTATATCCCCCACACCGCTGACAGGGTTACTAAAACTTGTTGAAAATGGTGAGTATGAGGAGTCTGTTGAAATAATATATTTTTCGCAACCTTCCTCAGGGGCTGTTTCTCCCGCTGGCGCCGCGGGCAGATCAAGCTGTACGATCCGCTTCGCGTTGCCGCGGACTCCAGTAGTTGTAAGCGTGTTGCCCGATACCACGACCGAGATCGTGCCGCCACCGAACGCTATCGGTGATGGTGTGGATGTCCTCTGTTTGAGCCCCCACTCGGCGCCCGCGTTGGCGTTCTCGAAAGACTGCGCGGACTCGAAATAGTTCAGGTAGCCGTACTGCTCGGTGTTCAGCAGGGTGACGAACACCGTACCGAGGATACCGAGGATTATGATCACCATTATGGCGACGATTGTCGATACGCCTTTACTGCTTTTCATGTCTGCTCCTCTTTTTGTCGAGGTACGGCTTCCGCCTACCTCGACCTCTGCTTCCCCTTTATAAAAAGGGTGAAGCGTCACGCTTCCGCTTTATATCTCTTTCCACGAACTGTACTTACCGTGGATATCGCGCAGAAATATCCTCGTCCTGAAGTTTATGTTCTCTTCGCCACTGACAGTAAACGCAATACCGATAGACCATATATCAGTCACGGTAGCAGTGCTGTTACCGCTCTTGTCGAAGTACGAAAAAGTCAGATTGATAATGTCTGAAGCGAGAATTTTGTTGTTCCTCAGCAGGTTCGCGCCATTGATGCTATATTCGATT
>JAJRXV010000184.1 GCA_024276115.1 Deltaproteobacteria bacterium | reverse complement strand
TGAAGGTCAGCATGGAGCTACCGAACCAGATCGGCGGGCTCTTCCACACCGGCTCTGTCGGGATCATCATGTCCGGCTGGCTCGGAGCGGCGAATTATGGCGTGATCGTTGCGAATAACGTTGACAAGTACCTGAGAAAATGCTAATTTTACCGCGATTATGAGACTGCGTATGAAGTGCGGTTGGTCTGTATTACCCGCTTGGTTAAACTTTTAATAATGAGGTGCAAATGTTTGATTTTTCAGATAAAGTAGTTATCGTTACCGGTGGCACGCGCGGCATTGGGCGCGCGGTGGCGGAAGGTTTTTTGAGGAGCGGCGCGCGGGTGATCGTGACATACACATCCAACGATGAAGAAGCGCGTAAATTCAAGGTAGACAACTCAAAATATACAGGGAAAATAGATACCTATAAATTCAATGTCGCTGATTATGGCGAGGTGGAAGTCTTCTACAAAAAGATAGAAAAAGATTATGAGAAGGTAGATGTTCTGGTGAACAACGCTGGTATCCGTAAGGATTCTGTCCTCGCTATGATGCGCGAGGATGACTGGCGCAAGGTGATCGACGTGAATCTGGGCGGTACATATAATATGAGTAAATTCGCGGTGATGAACATGATGCGTAAGCGTAAGGGACGCATAATCAATATCACGTCGCCATCTGGTGAGTTCGGTTTTGCCGGGCAGGCGAATTACGCCGCATCAAAAGCGGGGCAGGTGGCGCTCACAAAGTCGCTTTCAAAAGAGGTCGCGACGCGTGGTATAACGGTTAATTGTGTTTCACCGGGGTACATAGATACTGATTTTATCAAGGACCTTCCAGAAAATATGAAAAAAAGCTACATCGCGCAGATACCGCAGAAACGTTTCGGCAAGACTCACGAGGTAGCGAACTGCGTGCTGTTCCTCGCGTCTGATGAGGCGGCGTACGTAAACGGCTCTACCCTCAGTGTCACCGGGGGGCTGTAGTGAGCGAAGTTACGAAATACATCCCGCATAGACCACCTTTTCTCTTCGTCGATGAGATTATCGAAACCAGCTATGACAGGATCGTCACGAGAAAAAAGATCGATGCTGATGAGGAGTTTTTTAAGGGGCACTACCCGGGCAATCCGATTATGCCGGGCGTACTGTTATGCGAGGCGATCTTCCAGTCCGGCGCGATTCTGATCGCTAAAAATATCGGTGGCGAGATCGACGGCACACCTGTGCTGACGCGCATCAACAACGCGAAATTCAAGAATATGGTGAAGCCCGGAGACTTAGTCACTATCGAGGTGAACCTGAAAGAGAAGCTGTCGAACGCTTTTTTCATGCGCGGTAAGGCGTCTGTTGACGGCAAGGTCGCGGTGATTGTAGAGTTCGCCTGCTGTTTGGCAGATACATAAATACACATTATTTATACGGAGAAGTATTTGGATTTCTTAGGAGTAAAAGGTAAGACCTACATCGTTTTTGGTGTCGCCAACCGCAAGAGCGTCGCGTTCTTTGTCGGTAAGTCTCTCATCGAGTTTGGCGCGGAAGTGATTTTCGTCGTCAAGGATGACGCTGTTAGGCAGAATGTGGAGAAACTCTTTCATGGGAAGCCTGTGTATGTATGTGATGTGGAGAATGAAGAAGATGTATCAGCTTTGTATAAGGTCGTATCCCAAAACAATCCGAAAATTGATGGTATCTTGCACTCTATTGCGTTCGCTAACTTTTCAGAGGGGCTTAAACCATTTCACGAGACGAAGAAGAAGGACTTTCTACAGGCGATCGACATCTCATGCTTTTCTCTTGTTAGTATAGCTAACGCTTTTAAGGATACCCTCGATACCAATGCGTCTGTGGTGACGATCTCAATATCAACGACGACTATGGCGGCAGAGAGTTACGGCTATATGGGGCCGGTTAAGGCCGCGCTCGATTCATCGCTTTCTTTCCTCGCCAAATCTTTCAGCGGTTTTTCTAATATCCGCTTTAATGCCGTCGCGGCAGGTCTCCTGAAGACGTCCGCGTCTGCTGGTATACCGGGCTACATAGAGTATTACCTGTATGCTGAACAGTTGACCCTGCGCAAAAAAGCTCTCGCGACGCAAGAAGTCGCCAACAGTGCGCTGTTCCTATTGAGCGACCGTTCATCCGGTATAAACGCGCAGAAGATAATCATCGACGCGGGTATGTCCACCAACTATTTTGATAAGGATGTCATGGCGAAAGCGATGCGCCCGGAAAAGCCTTAGACTTCTAATAATCCGGCGATAAAATGTATAGTGTAATACTACTGCCGTCGTCCCGAACTGGAGGCTCGCCTCTAGTTTCGGGATCTACTCGCGTTTATAGGATTACCAGATCCTGAAACGAAGAGACGCGTCTCAAATTCAGGACGACAGTTTTGGAGTTGTGCAGTCTTTATGTTTTATCGCCGGGTTAATAATAAATTCTTATAACATTGTAGCAAATTTATGATTTTTGTGTTAGGTTAATTAATGGTTAAATTCGCTAGAATCATATTTATGACAACGCTTTTTATGAGTATACTTGCTTTTTCTTTCTGTGCGGCTCCCGCTTATTCACTTGACGCTAAAGATGAAAAAATGTCAGAGCTCCTGAATGATTTGTTGAGTAGCGTCCCAGAGGGAAGGGCTAACGCTGTCAGCGAGCTCGCCAGTATAGGGGCGAGTGCGGTGAAGCCGATGGTCATATTCGCGGCTAAGGGGCGTGCGAACTATGATGCTGTTATGATAGATGTTTTGAACCGGATTGGTACTCCGGCGATAGATGCCTTGATGGAACTGTATGAGGATGACAGCATAGGTGCCCGCAGAACAGCCTTGACTTTGTTGAGCGCGGTTAATGACAGGCGAGTATTAAAACTCCTGATGACCGTAGTAAAAAACAGTGAAGAAAATTGGACAATCCGGCAAGAAGCGTTTAGATCGCTTAGTATGAATTACAGTGATTATCCAGAAACATTAGAGTTTTGCCTGGAGCTACTTGATTGGTCACTTGAGCCAAGCAACCAAATATCTTATTGGAACGTGTCGTATCTTGGGCACTACCTAAAAGAGAAGCGCGCTGTCGAGCCGCTCATCGCGTCAATGCTGAAAAACCCTTACCAGAGCCGTATGTACGTAGCTGGCGCACTTGCTAATCTCGGTGACAAGCGCGCGGTGCAACCGATAATAACTTTGCTGAAAGATAAGGATGATCAGGTGCTTTACGCGGCGATACAGGCGTTGGGGAAGCTTGGTGACGTGGCCGCTGTTGAGCCTCTGATTTCTGTTTTGAGGGATAAGGGCTCTAATGGGCGTGTTTTGGCCGCGGAGTCTCTAGGTAAGCTCGGTGACAAGCGCGCGGTTAAGCCGCTTATGGGCGTGCTGAATAATGATGATAAAAAGTTTCGCTACAATGTTGTAAAAGCGCTCGGTGAGTTGAAGGCTGTTGAGGCGCTTGATCAGCTTATTGCAATAATGAAAGAGCCGAATCCAGAGACGAAGAAAGAAGTTAATCCAAGTATGAGGTTTGTCGCAAGGCTAGACATCAACCGCGCCGCGTTCGAGGCGTTAGGTAAGATCGGTGACAAACGTGCTGTCGAGCCGCTTGAAGATATGTATTACGATGAAGACAGTTGTAATAAAGTTTACGCGGCGGCGGCGCTATATAAGATCACTGGTGACGAGGATGCGCTTGAGTTTGTCATCAGGGCGACAAGGCATGTGGATGAATCTATAAAAAAATGCGCGGTAAACGCACTCTCAGCGCTCAAGGCGCCAGAGTCTGTCGATGCGTTGCTGGCGTTGTTAGATGATGATGATAACGAACTAAGGACTATTGTCATAAAGACCCTCGGTGAGATCAAAGACCCGCGCTCTGTCGAGCCGCTCATAAGAACCTCGCGCTATAAAAAATCATACGTAGGTATGGAAGCGTTAAGGGCGTTTACCAAGATCAATGACCCTCGTGTTGTTGATATTCTTTTGTCGAAGTTAGAGGATGAGGCGTTTGAAAATACGCGTATGTTTATTGCCGTAGCACTCGGTGATATAGGTGATAAGAGTGCGATAGCACCGCTTGAAAAGAGGCTTGGGAAGACTTTTGTCATAGGTCATGGAGTGATAAGAAGAGTAATAAAGAAAATAAAGGAAAAGAGATGATAAAAATGAAAAGAAAATCTGTCATTTTACTACCACTGTTTTTTATATTGTTGCTAATGGTAGCGTGCGACACCGGTAAGATAAACGAGTATGATGAGACGTTGCGTAGTGGTACCACAACTGAAAAGCTTATGGCTATACGCGCTCTTGAAGTGCTTGGCAGCGGGAAAGTCGTACTGCCTCTCATGGGAGCGTTAGAGGATGATGAGCGTGACGTGCGTGCTGACGCGGCGCTGGCGCTTGGGCGGCTGAAGGCCACAAAAGCTTTTGACGCTATAGTAGATCTGTTAGGTGACGATGACCACGTTGTCAGGTTTGGCGCTGTGATGGGGCTTGAGGCGCTGGGTGATCCGCGCGCGATTGAGTCGTTGAAAGCTTTGCTTGATGATGATGATGATACCCTTCGAAAAGCGGTAGAAGAAGCTATTGAAAAACTTGAAAAATAATGATACAGTGTCCAAAATATTTGACTGAAAGGTGACTGATGAGAGTCAATATTAATCCGAGAATTCTATTCATCATAATGGTACTCTTTGCGCTTCAGTCAATTTATGCCCCGGTCTGCTTTTCAAAGGAGAGGAGACTCGATGTCTTGATCAAGGAGCTTAAAAGCGAAAGTCTGCCTGTAAGGCGTTCCGCGATTAATGAGCTAAAGACCACCAATAAATTGGGGGCGTTAGGAACGCTCATATCGGTGCTTAACGATATTGATCCTGAAGTCCGCGCTGGCGCCGCTGAGATTCTGGGGCACTTAAAAGACAAGGTGGCTGTTATACCTCTTATCGAGTGTTTGAATGACAAGGAGTATTCTGTCGCGACCGCGGCGGCTATGGCGCTTGGTGAGATCGGGGATGAGCGTTCAATAAAGCCGTTGATAAAGCGATTAACGTTCATAGAGCGTGATATTCAGGCTGGAGCATCGACTGCTCTGGCTCATATCGGTGAGCCGGCGGTTAATCAGTTGATCACTGCCTTGAGAAATAAAAATTATATTGTACGTCAGAATGCCGCGTTCGCGCTTGCGAAAATCAAAAGCCGGCGGTCTCTTATTTCTCTTATTTCCGCGTTGAGAGATAAAAGCCATAAGGTTCGACAATACGCCGCGCAGGGGTTAGGGAATCTTGCTGATGATAAAGCTCTTAAACCACTCTTGCCTATGTTGCAGGACAAAAAAGCGAATGTTCGCGAGATGGTGGCGTATGCTTTAGGTGAAATAAATAATAAGGACGCGGCAGAGCCGCTTATCACGGCTTTGGACGATAAACGCGCGATAGTAAGAAAGCAGGCGGTTATCGCGCTGGGGAAAATCGGCGATCCAAAAGCTGTTGAGCCGCTCATAAGCGCCTATAATGATTATGACGAGTGGGTGCGAAGAGATGTTGTGATAGCTTTGGGCAAAATAAACGATCCGCAGGTGATACAGCCGCTCATAAAAGCATTAGAAGATAAAAGTAAGTTTGTGAGGCAGTCCGCGGCGAATATATTAGGAGAACTAAGAGCTTATGACGCTATTGAGGCGTTGCGACTGGCACTTGATGATGATGAAGTACCAGTCAGTAAGGCGGCTAAAAAAGCTCTTATTAAAATACAATCATATTGATTGATATAAAAATGAAATGGAGAAAAAATGAAAAAGAATTTTGCTGAAAAAACAAAGATGACACTTGGCGCCGCATTGATCGCAATCGCGATGATCGCAGGTGGATGCGTGAGCAACTGTAAAACTATACCTGAAGACGCTACCCCGGGAACACCGGTAGAGGTAGCCCGTGAGACTGAAACAACTGTGGATACTCCTGCGGAAACAAAAACAGAAGCGACCTCTGATGAAAAAACTGTATATACAGTTGAAGAACTTTTTACGAAAAGAGAAGAGTTAAAGGGGAAGACAATAAGCGTTCGGGGAAAGGTCACAAAGTATAATCCGATGATTATGGGTAAAAACTGGGTGCATGTGCAAGACGGTACCGGCGCTTCGGGTACTAATGACATAACTATCACTACTTCTCAGGGACATGTAAACGCTGGTGATTCAGTGTTAGCTACCGGTACGCTTGTTTTGGACGCTCAATTCGGCGGTGGTATGTATTCTTATGAGGTGCTTATTGAAAACGCGACTTTGGTCAGAGAGTAAAATTATATTTTTTCTTTGATTGATATATGTTTCATGTATTAATTCTGCATAGTGCGATGAGAGGGTGCCAGATGATTATCAGAAGGCGATACTTTTATCTCTTCCTTCTTCTTTGTGTAGCGTTATTTGCCTGCACCAGAGAAGAAGACCGCGCGGTATGGGTTGTGCGGTTTGATTTAAAGACGAAGAAGAACGTCAAAAAAATAGTGCGCTTCTCAAAACGTGCTGGTTTCAATACTGTATTGGCGCAGGTGTATGGGCGGGCGGACGCGTATTTTAACTCCGCGTCCGT
>JAJRXV010000183.1 GCA_024276115.1 Deltaproteobacteria bacterium | reverse complement strand
TATTAGATAATAATTGCAATGCCGTTTGCAAATGAGTTTTAATTGTTGATTCCCCTGAATTGATAGCAGAATCGATTTCTTCAAGCTCGCTTACATCAGTAATTTGAACCACTTTACCTGATTGTATTCGATAACCTACACATTCTTTTTCAAAGCATTGATTTACAGACTCTATAAATTTATATTTAGTAGCGTGGTGCATCATAAGTATGCTATACTTGGGATCGGCAATTATTTCCAACAAGTCAAAAACCTCATGCCATTTACCGCTAAAGTGTGCATCTCGAACTAATTCTAAAGGATGAGAAGGGATTTTGTCTATAGATTCCTTAAAGAATTCTTTCCAAATGTTTGAATATAAGAAGTCGGAATGCACTTGTTTTGCGATTGACTGCTCCCATTCATATTTAAATACTTGTTCGTAATAAATAGACCATAAGCGATTACGAGCTAGTTTATCGATAGATTCAATTTGAATACTATCCCGTGCTTTTTTATAATTATTTCTCTCAGAAAACAACATTCGTTCTCTCCATTGTTTGTTGGATATAACCTTAATACATGAAACAATATAATACCTTATACATTTAAAAGCAAGTTAAATATAGTATATGTTTGATATGTAATATTAGCGTTGAAACGTAGGAGCGAACCTTGTGTTCGCCCGAAATCTGCCTATATCTTCACCAGCTCATACTCCCGGCTACCGAGACCGATAAACTGCGCGTACTCTAGCTGTATCTCCCAGTTGACGTAATCGTATACGCCGCGGAATTTATCCCCGCCGCGCTCATGTCCGCTCTTTAGGGCGGTGTCCTTGAAGCCGATGGCGCTGTTCACCAGGTCGGCGCTCGCCTGATCGATCGCGACAGGATCGTCAGACGCGACGATACCGATGTCTGGTACTATCGGGGCGTCGTTGTAGCCGTAGCAGTCGCACGCCGGGCTCACCTGTGTGATGAAGTTCAGGAATATTGATTTATGTTCCTTCCCTTTAATAACGCCGCGGGTGTACTCGACGATCTTCTCTTGCACGACCGGTACTGACTCGTTCCAGTTGATCTTTATGCAGCCGGCGCCGCAGACGAGCAGGCACTCCCCGCAACCGGTGCATTTTTCAGAGTCTATCTTCGCGGTTTCCGCTTCTCCGGTGAGGCTTATCGCGTGAGCGGCGCAGTGATGCGTGCAGTCGCCGCATGAGGTGCAAGTCTCCTCGTTGACGAACGGTGCGACAGTGGTGTGCATATAAAGCTTACCCTCGCGGCAGGCGGCGCCCATCCCGAGGTTTTTCAGCGTGCCGCCGAATCCTGTCAGTTCATGGCACTTGAAGTGCGACACCCCTATGAGCGCGTCGCTGTGTACCATCTCCGCGCCGAGATGTACTTCTTTTGAGTGTTTCAGATCTACCTGCACATCCTCTTTTGTGTTACCGCGCAGACCGTCGGCGATGATCAGCGGCGCACCGACGACAGAGTAGTCAAATCCGTTTTCTATCGCCGTGACGAGATGATCGTACGCGTTTCCGCGCGATCCGATGTAAAGTGTGTTCGAGTCGGTGAGGAACGGTTTCCCGCCAGCTTCTTTCACCAGTTCGACTATCGGCCGCAGTAGCACCGGGCGGATGTAGGATGTGTTTCCCTTCTCCCCGAAATGTATTTTTATGGCGGTCAGGTCTTTTTCGGTTATTTTGTCAGCCAGCCCGACTTTTTCTAGCAGCTCACGTATTTTTGATATTGTGTTGCGTCGGATCGACGCGTGCATACTCGCGAAATATACCTTGCTTTTCATACAGTTCCCCCACTATTTATCTATGATTTTTTTATACCAAGTTAAGACTCCTGCACGACCTGCTTTTATGTATAAAAACTACTGCCGTCGTCCCGAACTGGTTTCGGGATCTACCTGGATTTATTAGGACTACCAGCTCCTGAAATAAATTCAGGACGACGGTTTTGGAGTCGCGCAGGAGTCTTAAGTTGGTGTTAACACGCAAAAATGTACTCTAATAATAACTGAAGTTGAGATAATTACAAGAAGTTTTTCACTGTAGAGATGTTGGAGCTGTAAAAGAATAGGTTTTTGTTTACTCTTTCGGCTCTATCCCCACCTCTTCGATAATCACGCGGTTGAGCGACAGCAGAAGTAGCATAAGCATCAGCGCTTTTGTGTTGAAGAATATCGGTTCGAACATAGCGTTCAATAAAAAGCAGATAAATCCGAGGAATATCCCGAATGAGAGGTTGATGAAGTAGTCCTGCTCAGATGGTATTATACGCAACAGCCGCAGAGCGCCGAGGCTTTCCCTAAAAAGAGTGAATAGCAGCCAGAGGAACGGCGCCAGCCCGACAAGCCCCATAGTCGCGAGAACATTAAGGTAATCATTGAATATTTTGTCGTGATGGTACTCCTTCTTTGCTGTGTAGTACTTGTAACCGTAAAAACCTATACCGGTGAGGGGGTGCTCTGAGAATATCTCTTTCACATCATTTAGCATATTTATCCGCAATTGGTTCGACACATAACGGCGGGTCGTAGTGTCTGAAGGATTGAGGTAATTCTTCAAAATGTTGCTCTCCCCCCGAAGCGCGAAGAATCCAAAGCCCGCAACTATTACAGCGACTATGATGAGCAGATAGGTCTTCTTGAACTTGAAGGAAAACATTAACAGTGTCGATATGAACACGCTAATAAATGATGTCCGGCTCCGGGCAAAATATAGCGTAAGGAATATCGGTACCAGCATTACAACTAGGGCGATACGTTCCTTTTTACTTATTTTGTTCGAGAATATTATTAGTGGTAGCGATACCATCAGGATGACAGCCGCGAACTGACCATACAGTGGGTATATCCGATGACCATCATTCCATATAAATGTTTCATGCCGAAATGGTAGCAGCTCCTTCCCGAGGAAAAATTGAGCGAGAATATACAGTAACGCCAGCGAAAATCCGATAAGGAGTGAGCGGTTATACTTTTTTATTTTCGCGAGGGTAGGGCGGTTGAGCAAGAAGAAGTAATACGCGGCGAATATCAGGAATATCTTTAGTTTTTTTGCGCATTTGAGCGCGTTTACCCCGTCTGCGTGGAATATGAGTGATATTACCGCGGCCAGAAAGAATAGTAGCGCCGGAAGGGTGAAATTGATACCGGACAACTTCTTTTTCAGTTCTTTCCTAAAAGTCACCAAAGAAAGAAGAGCCGCGAGAAAGAACGCGGATTGAGCGATAGCGATAGAAAATGTGATGAACGCCAAAAGCAGTATTGTCAAATAATCTATCGATTTTTCATATTTTTCAATATTACGTGTCAAAAATTGCCCCCGGATTACAAATATTGATCATTCTTAATTCAGTATTCATAATTCTTAACATGCCAGCTTTACGGTAAATGTACTCCCCGCGCCTAGTTCGCTTTTCACCAGAATATCTCCGCCATGCTCCTTTGCGATCCACTTGCATATTGAGAGCCCGAGCCCTGAGCCGCCTTCATCCCCGGTGCGGACTTTATCTACCCGGAAGAATCTGTTGAACAGGTGCGGTATATCCTCGGTATCGATACCAATACCGTCATCTTTTATACTTACATAAGCGAAGCCGTCTTCATCATACGCGACAATTTGTACGTTTCCATCTTGATTGGAGTATTTCACGGCGTTTGATACGATATTCAAGAACAGTTGTCTGATACGCAGTTCATCAGCCATCAGTATGATCACCGATTTTACGTCTAGCGCCACAGATATATTTTTCTCCAGCGCGAGTATGTCCGCCTGCTGCTTCAGGTCAGACAGGATATTGTTGAGGTCGCATCGCTCTTTTTTTATACAACTTTCTCCCATGTCAGCCCGGGCAAGCATCAGCAGGTCTTCGACTATCCGCTGCATTCGGTTGACCTCTTCGATGTTGCTGAGCAGAATCTCTTCGTACTCCTCAGGTGAGCGTCTTTGGCGGAGTGCGACATCGATACCGCCCTTCAGGATCGTAAGAGGGGTGCGCAGCTCGTGCGATACGTCTGCGCTGAACTGCACAAGCTGGTTAAACGAGACCTCAAGTCTGGAGATCATATCGTTTATCGTCTCGGTAAGGCGACCTATCTCGTCATCAGCTCCGGTATCTTTAATACGTTCTTTCAGGTTTTCAGCTGTTATTTTTCGTGCGGACTTGGTAATGCTGGCCACAGGTTTTAACGCCCATGACGCCATGAACCACCCGGAAAAACTGATTATCAAGAGCGCGAACGGGACAAGGAGAAGCAGTATCAGCAGAAAACGCTCAAGCGTATCCTCTATGTTCTCCAGTGATGAGCCGACCTGAACGATGTTTGTGACGATATTTTTTCTCGTGAGACTGTTGAACTTTGTTATGGGGTAAGTGATTACCCGCACGGGGTATTTTTCGCTTACAAACTGTATTGTATTGTATGTCGCTATACCTTTTGAGGCTTTTAAAAGCGCTTCTTTGTTGACCGGCATCTTGTGGGTTTCAAGGTTTTTGGTCCTCTCCCCGACAGTACCTGAGCGATCTATGATCTGTATGAACTTTCCATAAGTACGCATACCCATCACATAATCTAGCATCTCATCGATATTTCTCGATTTATGCAGAGAGGACACCGGTAGGCGCAGTGGAGATGTTGTTATCGCTTCTGCTATTGATCTGAGTTTTTGATCAAGCTCCTGCCGTAAGGTGTTCGAAAGTGTGAAGTATAGCAGATAAGAGAATGCGGAAAGGAAAAGCCCCATAATAATAAAATTGAGTATGGTCAGCTTAACCCTGATTGAACGTGATCTCATTCTAATCCTTTAGTGTGTACCCGACACCTCTGACAGTGTGGATCAGCTTCTTCTTGAAATCTTTATCTACCTTGTTGCGAAGATAATTTATGTATACATCGATGACATTGGTGAAGCTGTCGAAGTTGTAATCCCAAACATGCTCAGCTATATTCGTCCGGGTGAGGATGCGCCCTTTGTTGCGGACAAAATACTCCAACAAAGAGTACTCCTTGCTCGTTAGCTCGATATCACGTCCGGCGCGTGTCACTTTATGGGTCGGGAGGTCCATGACGAGGTCGGCGACTTTCAGCTGTACGCTCTTCTCCTTTGTACCGCGTCGCAAAAGCGCTCTGATACGAGCGAGCAGTTCATCAAATGCGAACGGCTTTGTGAGGTAATCGTCGCAACCCGAGTCAAGCCCGTTCACGCGGTCTGACACCGAGTCCTTAGCGGTGAGCATCAGCACCGGAGTCGCAACGCCACCGTCCCGCAACTCTTTGACAACTTCTAGTCCGGTTTTTTTGGGTAGCATTACATCAAGGACGATAATATCATAGCTGTTGTTTTCGGCGAGGTACAGCCCTTCCTCACCTTCATACGCGAGGTCAACAGCGTAATATTCTTCTTCAAGCCCTTTTTTTATGAAACTTGCGACCTTCTTTTCGTCCTCTACAACTAATATCCTCATGAGCTTTTCCCTAAGTTTAATTTTAAATATATTACTATATCAGGCAGTCATTTACAAGAATTATTACGTAAAGGTTTTGTAAATTATTCAGAATCTCTGCGCGGTCTGTCATTGCGAGGAGTGGAACGACGTGGCAATCTCATAACTCATTGAACTCACTAAGTACGAGATCGCCACGCTCCGCTCGCGATGACGTTTTCCGAGCGTGCAGGTCTTTTATTATTAATAGAACATGTGAAAGACGTATTTAACGGATTAAATTTCTCTTTTACTTTTTCTCTGTGTCTTGTCGTTGTTAGCGCTTTGAGTTTGCTTTTGTATAAAAAAAGAAATTGGAGGCGGTGAACGGATTTGAACCGATGAGTGGAGGTTTTGCAGACCTCTGCCTTACCACTTGGCTACACCGCCCCATAAAAGGAAAGCAATATTAAATTCATTTTAAGATAATGTCAAGAAAATTATTAATTATCTATGTAACATTATGATTATACAATGTTATTTTATTGTTTCGCCCAAGTATTTCTTTCCGGTGATCTCAAAGTACGCGAGTTTCGCTTCTCTTCTTATCCTGTACGCGTTGATTGTACTCCTTGAGAGGATCTTGTTCTTTTTGCTGTACGGGTTGAAACAGCTCGTTGGCAGGATAAGAAAACATGAACCGTCATTCTCGATTATTTCGTCCTGTTGTTTTATTAATTTTACTAGCGGCTTCACTCCGCTAAGGTGACCGATATTAGCGATTACTCTTATCACTCTGATCTTCTGCTCAACATATAGCTCATCATGCTCAAGCAGTTCGGCGAAAGCCTTCACGCCCGCTTCCCCCATCCTCTCTAACCGTTCCCACTGTTCATTGGCAATCATGTAGTCGATGAACTTTTTATTGTCGGTCGGTGTACCGTTAGCCATCACCAGAGCGGTAACGGCAAGCTTTCTCTTAAAGAGGTCATAGCTTGTAAGCATACCAAAAAACGGCTCCGGGGCAAGCTCAGCCAGAGTCCGTAATTTTGTGGAAGATTTTGAAAGGTACCAGTACAGCACCTCATCCCTCTGCCCTTCTGCCTTAAAACTGCGTCTCTTGAGTGCCCCTGCCGCTGTGCGATCATGCTCGTTTAGCATCTCAGAGTATAATATCGCGATAGCTCTTTGCGACTTGATCTTTTTGAGTGCGGCGATAAGCCATCCTCTACTTTGCTCCCGCGTTTCGTGCAGTAGTATAAGCCCCAACGGTTCTGCCGCACGCGGATCACCGATATCACCGAGCGCGATGATTGCTGCTTCTCGCAGGTAAGGGTCGTCACTATGTAACGCCTCGATAAGCGGCTCCACCGCGCTTTTTAATTTCCACCAGCCGAGTAGCGAAGCCGTCATTGCTGCCGGAGTTGTAGTGAGACTATGTAACTTGATTATTTTTGTCCGAGTGACATTATTAGTACTTAAATTATATTCATCTGAATATGAATATTTGTATGTATTTGTATAATATGATA
>JAJRXV010000182.1 GCA_024276115.1 Deltaproteobacteria bacterium | reverse complement strand
TCATGTTTTGTCTCCTTGACGAACTTTGTAAACTGCGCTACCGTCACGCAGTAGATACCTATGTAAAATGGTTCTACAAAGTGAAGGTGCTGTGGCTTCTCATTATCATACGCCTGACTGTCGGCGTCGGTTGAGCCCATCAGGAACCAGCCGCCGGGGACTAACACAAGCTCGCTACCGTCCTTCTTGTTTACTGTGTATAATGGATGATGCTTTGGCATTGTATGTAAATCCTCCTTATTTTAGTTTCACCACCGGGTGATCCTGGTAGAGCAGTTTTTGTGTTTTTATGTCGCGCACTGTGACTAAGAACCGTTTTTGCGAATCTATCCTGAACGAGACCATAAAACGCGGGACTCCTCTTTCTGCCGGCGGGTCAGCCTCTATGAAAGTCGGTTTGTCTTCGTTCATCCAGAATTCGGTGCCGGCATCGCCGCTTTTCGCCGTATTGTCAAATACCATCCCGCCGCTTAGGTCGAAAACGAGTTCTCCGATCCCCTGAGTCGCGCTACCTTTTTGCGCTACCTCATATATATCGAGCCCGAAGAACCGCTGCCCGTCGCGAACGCCCTTTAGCGTCAACTTCCTGAAATCGTCTTTTGTCGGGTAGTGCGTGCCTTTTTCCACAAGCGGTAAGAACTTATGCGTACCGGTTTTGTTAGAGTAGCTTTTTATCGCGTAGTCGTGCTGTATGTGATCATAGAGCGCCTCGACATCGCTTGTCAGGTACATGCACGCGCCTCTCGCCACCGCGTCATACGGCCTGTATGACCGTGTCTTGTCGCCAAAGAGCATCTTCACCTGTCGTCGGATGCTCGGTATCTGGCTTGTGCCGCCGACAAGGAGCGCCTCTTTTATGTCATCTTTTGTAATACCTTTCTCTCTGGCGCTGTTGAGCGCTCTCTCTATGGTTGACATGACAGTCGAGTAGAGGTTGTTCTCTTCGAGCAGGTCCTCAAAGTCACTGCGGTGATACGTCCCGTTTAGCCGCATCCCTGATTTTTCGTGATGAACGTCGTAATCGTGTGATTTCTGTTCTGTCAGCCGCTCTTTTATCTCCTGTACGTTGAGCATAAACAGCGCGCTCGCATCCCTCGCGTCATGAGCGTGTATCTTCGCGCCGTCGAGAAGGTTCTTGTAGAGCCAGCCGTCTATCGTTCTGCCGCCTATGTCGCTGCCCGCCTTACCGAGCACCCGACATCCTCTGCCGCCGTCTACCCGCTCTTCTATCCGCACGACAGAGACGTCGAGAGTTCCGCCGCCAAAATCGAATATCATAAAAATATCGCCCGGCTGTAAGTGCGTCTCATACCCGAAGATACATGCGCTCGACTCGTCGATGAAGCGATAACGCTTTACGCCGATTTTGTTGCAGACGCCTGCGAGCCATTCTGTATAGTGCTCGAAAGATTCTACAGGTACGGTGAAGGCTACCTCGCACCGTGATATGTCCACGTACCCTGAGTTCTGCGCGAAGAGGAGCACCCGCTCAAGATAATCACGCGCCGCCTGGAAGTAATCGACGCGAGTACCGTCTGATAGCGGGAACTTTATGTTCCGCCGCGACTGGATATACGCCTTCATCCAGCGAAACGCGCCCTGGCGGCTCTCAAGCGACTTCTCTATCACCTGATAACCGATAAAGGTCGTGTTCATGTCCTTGTAATATATCCGCGACGGTATGTACGGTATCTCATGCGAATCGCCGTTATGCCTGAAATGGAACGGTAGCGTCACATCAGGTATATGGTGCAGATCCACCTTTTGAGCCGCCTCGTTCCAAAACGCCACCACTGTGTTTGACGTACCAAAATCTATCGCCATCTTATCATATTTTATTCCTGACATTATCTCTCCTACCCCTTAGTGTTTATTTTTTCATCCTCTGTGACTGACTTTTCCCCTTCATACATCTCTGACGTGTCCTCTCGCTCGACGACATCGCCGCCAAGGTCAAGCTCTAAATCCTTCGTCAGGTCAAGGCACTTCTTGCCCTTTAAACCGCGCACCTCATACGATACCTCGCCGTTTGGCTTGATAAATATCTCCACTTCCTCGATCTTCATTTTGTTTTCCTCCTTGTTTATTTGTATTTGAAATTATGTAATATAATCATACACCACCACCCAAAAAATTTCGGCGCCTTCGGCGCTAAAGGGTAAAAAGGTAAAAGGGCTAAAAATTAATTGTCCTCGCTACTCGCACGCCGAGGCTGCGGTCACGGTTAACAGGGTAGGCGTGGCTACGGCATCCCCCGCGAAAGTCCTCCGGGAGATTGTGGT
>JAJRXV010000181.1 GCA_024276115.1 Deltaproteobacteria bacterium | reverse complement strand
GTACCGAGTATCTCACTTTTTTTGCTTATCTTGCTGAAGATCGGTATTGGCGGCAGCTCTTCATTCGCCGGTCCTGATACCATGTCAGCATTGTTAATACCACCGATGATGAAAAATACGGCGCTCGCGACTCCCTCTTTGCTACATAATCCTTTAATCCCTTTAAGAAAATCCTCATCCTGAGAAAATTTCATTAAAAACACTCTCCCTATTGAACCTGTTGAATATTCCATTAATTGTACTCCTTAATAATTTTTATAATCTAATTTATATCAAACTCATTAACGATGCGCAACCAAATTGCTCCTTTCCACGATAAAATAATTGACAATAAAATTAAATAAATGATATAATAATCTTAATGTATATATATATTCCCAGCTTTAAGAAACTAACGCTTTTAAGAGTTGTAATATCATTACAACTCTTAATCTTTGTATTTGGTTGCAGCTCACTAACTCCCCGTAAACAAAGCATAAAAGAGATTTACGATGCTGCGGACACGTTATATGCCAATGAAAAATACTTAAAAGCGAAAGAAAAATACGAAGAAGTCGTCCAGCGAGATCCACTAAACAGATACGCGATATTGTCAGAGCTTCACATTGCCGACATACTTTTTATCAGGGAGCGGTATAACGAATCAAGAATGCACTATGAGGAGTATTTGCGCTTAAACCCGAAGGCTATCGAACGCGAGTACGTACTATACCGGATCGGGATGAGCTATTTTAACACTATCCTTACCTTTGACCGGGATCAAACAGCGACTATGCTCGCGATAGATAAGTTTGAGGAGTATTTTAAGTTTTACCCAAGTGGTCGATATAAAACAGAATTAGATGAAAAACATGAAATTGCCTTGACAACTAAGATAAAATCAGAGTACAACGTTGGTCAGTTTTATTATGATATGGGGAATTTCAACGCGGCCGCTGTCAGGTTTGAAAATATAGTTCAGGAAAACAAGAAAAGTGAACTATTAGAAGATTCTTATTTTTCTTTAGCAAAATCACTTGAAATGTTGAATAAAAAAGATAAACTAAAGAATGTATATGATGATTATTTAATGAAATTTCCTAACGGTAAGTACAAACATGACCTGCTGGTGTTTTTAAACTGATTAGATTATAGCACTTAATAATAAATTCAGGAGATGATTAAAAAATGAATCCAAATACTTACGCAGTGTATGCCTTAGGTAAGAATTATTTTAAGACAAAGAATTATGATAAGGCGGAAATATGTTTTGTTGAGCTTATCAATCAGGACGTAAAGTTCGCGGATATATTTCAGATGATGGGTGTAATAAAACATGATAATGGTAATTTTGAAGAAGCTATGAATTTTTATAAGGTCGCTTTGAAGATAAACCCACAATACACAGAAGCGGCAATAAACCTATCTATTCTCTACTGTGATCTTGGGCGATATAGCGAGTCTAAAGATATTTTGGTTGATGTCCAAAATTCTGTTACCGACGAAAACAGCAAAGACAGGATGGTAAAAGGGAAGCTCGCGAATATGCACTCAGAGCTGGCGGATATTTACAAGAGTATGGGTGAGCATCAAGAGGCGATCGAAGAATACAGAAAAGCGTCGTTTTTGAGACCCAACTTCGCTGACATCCGTACCAAACTCGCGGTCACTTATCGTGACAACGGTGATGTGAAGATGGCATTTAGAGAATTTACTGATATAATAAGGATGAAACCTACTTATGTTCCGGCGCGGATAAACCTTGGAGTCACCTACCTCGCCATGAACGATTTTGAGAACGCCAAAAAAGAATTCAATAAAGCGATGGAGCTTGATCCGGGTAATCCAAGCGCAAAGATGTATTTTAAAATAATAAGTCAAAAGGAAGAGAAAAAAAATTAATAATAAACTAAATGAACTAAGTTCAAAAGAAAAAGTATTGATTTCCGCCACACAGGCACTTGAAAAAAAAGCATCAGATGTTATAATATATAATGTAGGGGAAGCTTCGTCGATTTCGGACTACATTATTATTTGTAGCGGGAGTTCTGACAGACATGTCAAAGCTATTGCCGATAATGTTAGTAAGCACATGAAAGAGCTCGGACACGCGCCCCTCAGCATTGAAGGCTACTCTGATGGTAATTGGGTGCTGGTGGATTTAGATGACATCATAATGCACGTTTTTTATCAGCCAATCAGGGAGTATTTCAGGTTAGAGGAGCTTTGGTCGGGAGCCGAGAGGTTAGAAATTCCAGCAGAATTATTAAATAGTTTAACTATCGGAAAATAGATCATGGATCCATTCAATCCTATGAAGCCATCAATACTGATTGTTGATGACGAGCAGCATATACGAAGTATTTTATGTGAGATATTAGCCTCTTTGGACTATAATGTCTTTGCTGTGGGAAATGGCAAAGAAGCTATCAAAGAGATTGAGAAGAATTCTTACAACCTCGTTATCACTGACATGATGATGCCGGAGATGGGCGGACTTGAGCTACTAGAGGCCATCAAGCCGATTGCTCCTGATATTATGGTGATAATGATGACCGGTTTTGGGACCATCGCTAGCGCAGTTGAAGCGATGAAAAAAGGTGCGTATGAATATGTCCTGAAGCCATTCAAGCTTGATGAGCTTATCAGCACAATCAAAAGAGCTCTCGACAAACAGCTCGCGGACAAAAAAGATATAAAAATAAAAGACGCGTTCGCCCTGCTAAACCTAAATGAGGCCATCGGCGCTGGAATAGAGCGCGAGAAGGTGATCGCGATTATTATCGAGGCTACTTTGCGCGAGATAGAAGCCGATGTTGTCACATGCCTTTTGCGTGATGAGTCAACAGAGCGTTTTAAGGTCAAGCTAAAGCATTCTCTTGAGGATAAAGATTTTGGGGAGCTATTAGGTGAGTTTGACAGTGAAGATGCCGATCGTTTCTTCAATCAGGATATTGTCTTCTTGCTCGACAAGAATGAAATAAAGAAAAGTTTCCCTGCAATACCAAACGTCAATGATATAGTATCTTTTATTTCAATTCCACTAAAAATCAACAATAAGATCATAGGGATAATAAACGCGTATTCATTTACCCCGGGTCACAACTTCACTGAAGGGCAGTGCAAATCCGCGGCTATTATCGCCGGACGTGCCGCCAGCATCATCGACAATGAACAGCTCTATGACAGCGTACAAAAAACCTTCAAAGAGACGGTAAAAAGCTTCGCGTTCGCGCTTGAGGCGAAGGACCAGTACACGCATGGACACTCAGAAAAAGTCACTCTTTACTCTGAACTCATCTGCAGGGCTATGCAACTCCCTGAAGATGAGACAGAAAAAATATGTCTCGCGGCTCAACTCCATGATATTGGTAAGATCGGCATAACAGAAGAAGTGTTAAACAAGCCGGGTCGCCTTACGTTTGAGGAGTACGAGATAATCAAATCGCACCCGGTCACCGGTGAACGTATATTAAGACCGCTACACTTTTTGAAGGATGTTATCCCGATAATTTTATACCACCATGAAAAACATGACGGTACCGGCTATCCGGCGGGGCTCAAGGGCGACGCTATACCGCTTGGCGCCAGGATCATAGCCGTAGGTGATACTTATGACGCTATGACCTCTGACAGACCGTACCGTAAAGGGCTTTCATTCGAGGTTACCATAAATGAGCTTATCAGGTGCAAGGACACCCAGTTTGCCCCTGAAATAGTAGATGTATTTATCAAGCTTATGGAAGAACGCTATGATAAAGGTGAAGAAACCTAATGTTTTCTCTAGTGCAGTGTAAAGCTATAAGTCTCGCAAAATCGCGAAGTAATTTTGTTTGTATGCAAGGAGCGAAAGAGGGAGCATAGCCATAGCTATCGGACTGATAGAGCAACGCCGCATACAAACAAAAGAACAAGCAGGGTGCGATAGTTATAGTTTTACACTGTATTAGTAGCATTTATGACCAGCCATCATTGAGGTAATCATGCCACCAAATAGAATAGAAAACAGATGCGCACAGCAACTAATCGACAATAATATGTTTATCGCTACCGCTGAATCATGCACTGGCGGTATGATAAGCGCGAAACTCACAAGCATCCCCGGAAGCAGCTCCTACTTTGAGCGCGGTTTCGTCACATACAGCAATGAGGCTAAGTGTGAAATGCTCGGAGTATCTGAAAAAACCATCGCCATACATGGCGCCGTAAGCCGCGAGACCGCTCGAGAGATGGCAAAAGGCGCGCTCAAACACTCACGCGCTCACATATCCGTCGCCGTCACCGGTATAGCCGGCCCTACCGGCGGCACAAAAGAAAAACCTGTAGGGACTGTATTCATCGCGGTTGCTGTTGATGATGTGGTCGAGTGTAAAAAATTTATTTTTCCCGGAGAAAGAGATCACATAAGAGAGCAGACGTGTGACGAGGCGCTGAAGCTGGTGTGCGCGATGATGATCTCGTAATAGCGCGGCATCGTAGTTTTGGTAGGAGTGGATCTGAAACCAAACTATATGTTTCACCCACCCGAACCAACGCAACGCGATCTTATTCTTGGGTTTCATTCCATTCTATCTACATAAGCGAGCAAAATGTATTGATAATTTGATGATAGTGTGTTAGATTATGTGATTATTATTTTCATGGGAGTGGTATATTGCGTATAAAACTTATTAGAAATTATTCTATTTTATTTGTAGCAGTTCTTCTTGTGTCCCTGTCGTTCTTTGCGTGCGGGGATAAAGAAAATGAGAAAAAGGAAGTAATACCAGAGGGTTTCTTAATCAAAGTAAATGAGAAAGAGATCAGCTTCAGTGAATATGAAAGACGTTTTAAGAATGAATACCCTGCTTACGCTAAGGATAACAGTGACGCTGACTATCGGACTTCTTTGAGAAAAATGTACGCTTTCAGGCTGTTGCAAGAACTTATACTGAATGATGTAGCAACAAAAAACGGTATCAGGGTAACAAAAGCAGAGATCGATTCAGAGCTTGAAAACAGAAAAGAGGACTACCCCGGAGATGAGTTTGAGAAGATGCTCAGTAACGAGTCCCTCTCCCTTAAAGGGGTAAGAGCGTCTATAGAGTCCAATCTTCTTAAAATAAAAGTGCTGAATGCCAAAGTATATACTGGCATCGCGGTTTCAGAAGAAGAAGTAACATAGCATTACAAGCAGTTCAATCAAAGTTTTTTCGAGCCCGAGCAGTACAATATAATTCAGGTAACATTTGATGACGACCCCCCGGCGCAAGCATTTTACAAAGACTTGAAATCTAAAAAAGTTAAATTTCCAACAGTAGCTGAAAGTGATAGCGAAGATAATGACATTGAGTTGATCGAGGGTGATCCACAGATAGATGATCTTGGGTATATCCCTGTCAACACCCTACCAGAGGAATTTGAAACAGCTTTGCAAGACCTAAAAGCTGGTGGTGTGACTGAAATACTCCACACATCTCAAGGGTATCACATTCTAAAACTGATTGATAAGGTGGAGGGCAGAGTACCGCCGCTTAGCGAGGTTCTCGAGAAAATAAATTTGAGGTTGCGAGAAAAAAAGGAAAAGCAATATTATCGAAAATTTATGGCGGACTATAACAAAAAAAACAAAATCACTATTAAAGAGGAGTATTTTGAAAAGAAAGATTCTGAATAGTATTTTCGCCTTATGCCTGTTTTTTATCGCTACGGGTTCTGCCGGTGGAGAAATAATCGATAAAATAGTCGCTAAGGTGGGAGATGAGATAATCACACTTTATGATGTGCGAAACTTCAAGGAGCAGTTACCTGCCTACCGGGATATACACAAAGCTTATACGAACCTTGAGACAGAAGCAGAGAAGGAGCGGTTTTTGCTCGACATGCTCATAAACGACAAGTTGATATCAATGGAAATCTCAACACTCGGGATGGCGACAAACAGTAAAGAAGTCGCAGCGGCGATTTCTGATAG
>JAJRXV010000180.1 GCA_024276115.1 Deltaproteobacteria bacterium | reverse complement strand
ACGGCAACATTCTTGAGGAGTGGATACCGTATGAGCTCTCTATGCCAGAAGAGGAGGCAGAGCGGAGTAATGAAGAGAAAGAGATTGATACGGTCGGGGGCAAAGCTGGTGAGGGGGAGACTGAAGAAAAGGTTGGAAGAAATGACCCGAGGCGTGTGATGGACGCGGGCACCGCTTATCTCGTGACCAGCATTTTGCAGAGTGTCATTAAAGAAGGTACAGGGTGGCGTGTGAAGAAAGAGTTCGGCAAGAGACCCTTGGGCGGTAAGACCGGCACCACGAACAACTGTATTGACGCATGGTTTATGGGGTTCTCCCCAGATATTGTCACCGGTGTATGGGTTGGGGTTGACAAGGAAAAATCGCTTGGCGCGTCTGAGACTGGTTCTCGGGCGGCGGCTCCGATATGGGTAGATTATATGAGAGAAGCGTTGAAAGACAAACCGGTGACGAACTTCAAGGTACCTAAATCAATCGAGTTCGCGAAGATAGACGTTACTTCTGGTATGCTGGCGAAACCCGGCAGTGCCGACGCGAGGTTTGAGTGTTTTAAAAAAGGTACCGCTCCAACGAAGTATACGTCAGACGCGGTGGATAATTTTTCGATCATCGATGTTGAAGAAGATACTTCAGATAAGAAGATACGGCAAAGGATGTTGGTTCCAAGTAATGATATTGACAAGAAAAATTCGAGCGTTGTGAAGAATACAGATGACGAAGAAGATGAGTTGATGCCTTCGGTGTTTCCATAAAAAAAGACAAAGTTTCCTAAAAAAAATATGAATATTGAAACAATTACAGCAATTTTTTGTCTCCTTGGTATAGAGACCATGAAAACCGACAGAAGCGGTTCTGGCGGTGGTATGGCTTTAGATGAGCTTGAGCTCGTCAAGAGAAGCAAAAATAAGGATAGAAAAGCGTTTAATGAGCTGATGCTGGCGTACCAGCGTAGGATTTTTAATATTATGTACAGGTTCACAGGGGATTACGAAGAGGCGAAGGATTTGACTCAGGATGTTTTCATCAAGGTGTTCAAGTCGCTTGATTCGTTGAAAGAGGATAAGAAGTTCAAAAGCTGGATAATCGCTATAGCGGCGAATACATTCAGGAACCGCTACAAGTACAACATGAGTCGGGGCAAGGGTAGGACAGACTCGATAGATAGCCAGATAGAGACACAAAATGGAAGTATTAAGGTAGAATTAAAGGATAATAAGCCCGGCGCGGATGATGTCGTGCACAGCAGCAGAATAAAGGAGCTTGTTCAGCAGAAGATAAACTTGCTGAAGGATGAGCATAAAGAGGTTATCGTGTTGAGAGATATCGATGGGTTAAGTTATGAGGAGGTTTCGACTGTTCTTGAGATATCAATCGGGACTGTAAAATCAAGGATTTTTAGGGCAAGGGAAGAGCTGAGGAAGCAACTTGTTGAAGTGATAGAATATTTTTAGGTGATTAGATGAACTGCGAAGAAGCCAAAAAACATTTCCAGGAGCTGACCGATGATGAAATGTCACCGGAGCTCGAAAAGGAAATCAGAAAGCACCTGAGGCGATGCGTTGATTGTCAGGAGGAGTTAATACAGCTCAAGAAGGTTATTGTCCTGCTTAACGACCTTGATATCTTTGATCCGCCACCGGATATTATTGTCAACGTTAACAAGGCGATAGACCCGGATGTTTCTTTGTTGCAGAGGTTGTTCAATTTCTTTGGCGGCGCCAAGCTGACGTATAAAGCGTTTGCGGTCGCTATTGTCGCTATCATAATAATATATATGAATGGCAAGACCCCGCCTTCTGTCGATGATCTAAAAAATGACATGGTAACGAAGCATCAGGAGATCGCAGATAAAAAGTATGCTCCGCAGAGAAACGAGAGTGTGGTCAAGGAGGTTCCCCCCGAAGTCACAGGAAAGGCGGAACCTGTTGTAGATATCGCTACTGAGTCTCCGCTTGCCGGCGCTGATGCGGCTGGTCAATATGCCTCTCAGCTGTTTGATGATATGAGCGATAAGGTGCTTGTTGGCGCTGATGAAGAAGGAGCTACCACAAAAGGATCGCTGGAGCCTTCTGAATTTTTTGAAAAAGAGAACGCTGAGAAGGTCGGTGCTCTCGAAACGGCAGGTACTCGTAAGGATGAGGATGGAGAAGCTAAAGGTTCTGAGTATCAAAAGGGACTAGTTGTTGACAAGTTAGACGCAACAGTTGGTGGTGATTTTGTAGGTGGGGGTAATGTAGCTGAAATGTCCGGAGAGGCAGGCGCAAAAGCCGACCTACAGCAAACTAAGCCGAAAAAACTCAAACATAAGGCCGTGAAAAAAGCGAAAAAACCGAAACCGCTTAAAGATAGTTATGCGAAAGATGTTAAGGATGAAGATGAGACTGCTGAGGACGCGCGGGCTGATCAGGTAGTGAAAGAAGAGAGCGCAAAAAAGGATACCATGCAAGGAAGCGAACCTCTAGAAGAGCGACACGGGCGGGTTGATGAAAAAAAGCTCAAAGAACCTCCTCAGGTAGCCGCCGCGTCATTACCAAAGTATGAACCAGCGAAGAAGAAGGTCAAAAAACAGCTTACATGGTCTGATGATGACTTGGCGTTAGATGAAGAGTTGGAGCTTGACGATGATGACCTTCTGCTTGAGGATGATTCTGATAATTATGCTTTTGGGATGCAGCCGGTTGAAGCGCCAGCGAAAGAGGAGTCGCCGCAGCTCTCAGAAGTACCGCTTGATCCTGAGTCGAATATTGAACCGACCTTGCTTGAGCCAGAGACTTCTGCGGATAGCGTGTCTAAGGCGCGGCTTGGAAGAAAACAGAAAGCTTCGGGTGAAAAACGAAAACGGCGTACAACGATGGAAAAATCAGATGTAGCTTCCTCTACCGCGCCAGAGGAGTTTGGCTTGGCAGAGGTTGATGGGGATGTTTCTGGTGCGCGCGCGAACGTAGCGAAGCAAAAAACACCCGAGTTCTTTCAGAATATTCAGACGGCCAGAGCAGAGAACGAGAACTATATCCAATTGAATGTGGATAATATGGGTAAGGCGATAAAGCGGTTAACAAAGAACATACAGCTATATTCAGCGACGATAATCAGGAAAAAGTCAACCCCTAAAAACACGAACATCGTTCTTTTATTGCCAACTAAGAACTATAAAAAGTTTATGAAGCAGGTACGTAAAAACATTAAGTGGGCGGTCGTCAAATCGGCTCGAATCGATATCAAGCTTTCTAAAAAGCTAGACAAAAGAGTAGAGAAAATCATTCATAGGAAAAAAGAAAGATTTTTATTAGTTGAAATTGACATGACAATGTAATATAATACTAAAAAAACAACTTGGAGAATTTACAAGTATGACAAAGAAAAATATCTACGCATTTATTCTATCACTTTTGATGGTCATCCTCTTTTCAACTGCTTCATCCGCTGCCTTGACATGGTGGGAGGTGGGTGTCCCTTACCGGGTCAAAATATTCACAATGGGAATGTGCAATGATGAGCTTTATGCCGGTACCTGGGGGAGGGGAGTATATAAGCTTTCTTCGCGGGATTCCATGTGGCATGAGTTAAACGACGGTCTGACCGATAACGAGGTCAGAGCGTTATCAGTGAGAGGTGATGAAGTATTTATTGGTACCTGGGGTGGTGGGATATTCAAGCTCAGGTCCGGTGAAGATAGGTGGACAAATATAAGTAAGGGGTTAAGAAATAACAATATCCTGTCAATGGCGGTAAGTGGAGCCGATGTCTACGCTGGTACCTGGGGTGGTGGCGTTTATCGTCTTGCTTCTGGTAGCGAGGAGTGGGTTAAAAATAGTGAAGGGCTTACAAACAAGAACATAAACGCGTTGGTCTCAAGTAACGGCAGTCTTTACGCTGGCACTGATGAGGGTGTGTTTATACTGAAGCAAGATAGCAAAAAATGGGAATACATAAACTTAGGTCTTGTCGTAAACTGTATAACAGCAGATAATGAGGGCACAATATATGTTGGTACACGAAATGGCATATATAAAATGGCTCTCGATGATGATGGCTGGAAACAGAAAAGCAGAGGACTGCGTGATAAGTTTATTTTAAGTATTCAGGTGAGTAAAAAGGGAAGTATCTTTGTCGGTACAAACAGCGGAGTCTTCAAGTTCAAGAGGGGTGACAGGTTTTTTAAGGTTCTGAACCAAGGTTTGACAAACACAAACATTCAATCACTGCATATTGGAAATGTAAAGATCAAAAGAAACAGGTATGAAGAGACTATTTTTGCCGGGACGAGCGTTGGAGTCTATAAAACAAAAGTAGAGGATAACAAGATCATTGGTAAGATGGAGGAGTGGAGTCAGATAAAAACTGGCTTGACAAAGACTATCGTAAGGTCGCTTACAATAAATGAGCGCGATATTTATGCCGGTACAAGCAAAGGCGTTTTCAAACTCGCCGGTGGATTGGGGAACTGGCAGGAGTCGAATAATGGGCTCACTAACTTAGAGATCGAGGCGTTATCAGCCAACAGCGGTGATATTTACGCCGGTACCTGGGGTGGTGGAATATTTGTGCTGAAGAAAGACTCCTTGAAATGGGAGAAGATAGCCAGCCCCAAAAAATATATATGGGCATTGACCTCTTCTGGTTCAGATATTTACGTCGGAGCCTGGGGTGGTATATACAAGGGGAATGTGTCTGACCTGAGTTATTGGGTGCCGATTAATTATAATTTAGATGATGTAAGCATCCATACTATCACAACAACTGGTGGTGATATTTACATAGGTACTGACAAGGGTGTCTTTAAACTGCAAAAAGGTTCAAATGAGTGGGTGAATTATAAAGATGGTTTTAGTAAGTCAGATGATCTGAATATTTATGATATTGTTTCTAATGATGAGGATATTTTCGCGGCTACCGCTCATGGTATTTACATCCTGAGAGCTGGTGAAGATAAGTTTCAAGTGATAGATAAGGGCTACTCAAACTCGAACACTTATGCTTTGGTTTCATCTGGTGGTAATATCTTCGCCGGTACCTGGCGGGGTGTGTTCAGGTTTGACAACGATAAAAAACGTTGGCATGAGGTCGATAGCGGTCTCTCAAAAAACACTTCAATAATGGTACTGCTTGAGAGTGGTGGCGACCTGTACGCCGGTACCTATGGTGAGGGTGTTTTCGCTGGCTCGCTCCCACCGGTCATAGTTACAAATGGTGGTGAGGACTTTTCGACTGATAAGAAAGAAATTCTTATAGAGGGTTCATGCTACCCGTACATCATGTCTGTTAAAGTGAACGGATCGACAGACGGTGTGATATATTCACCGGGGTCAACCACATGGAGTTACAAAGCGACTTTGGTATCCGCGCTGACTAGGTTTGTTGTCACCAATGTCAATGAACTCGGCAATGAAAGCGGCTCCTCCGAGATTACCATAACATACCTCGGGAAATAGCGGTAGCTACTTCTTTCCAAGCTTTGCTTTGAAGTAGTTAAGGTGTACCAGCTCCTCATCACAGAGTTTTTGCGCGAACTCTTGCAATAGTTTGTCGGCTGGGTTTTTGTTGACTAAGTTTGTATACACATGCACAGCTTTATTTTCAAAAAGATACTCAAAGTAGTAGATAGCTTTCTTTCCCCAGATCGCTATAAAGAATGAAACAACCGCCGCTCCCCATTCAAATATAAAGTCAGGTATAGGGAAAGTGTTCAGGTTATAGTTTTCTTTCAAAAAAAACTTGATTTCCGGTGAGTGTGGTAGCTCTCCATCCTCAAAATGCTTGAACATCTTCTTCTCTTCTGGGTCGCTGATGAACTTCCCTTTTACCCGATAAAAAACCGGTGCTGTCAGTTCAAATATGTACAAAAACTTTAATATTGTCGTACCCTTCATACACCCTCCAAATAAGTTGATGCCAAGTCGCATTCAAAATAGTAACTGCGTTGACTTCGTTGTCAGCTCCTTAACGCACGACCAATGTACGCCCGCGTCGCCTTGTTACTCGTTCGACCGCAACTTGGTGTTATAGTTTACAGCCATAATGATATCTTGTAATAAAGATTTTATCAATCATGTTTTTGACAAATAATCTGTTCGCTAAAAGCCCGATCGGACCGAACGGTATCTCATAGTTGACGCGGTCAGTCATGGTGGTGCCGTGAGCGCTCTTCTCAAAATAGTGTTTATGCTCCCAGCTTTTAAAGGGACCTTTAAGCATACGGTCTGTAAATGAGACGTTTGGGATCATGTCGTATATTTTTGATTCCCACAAAAAAACTATCCCAAATATCCTTACCTTTAATCTGATAACATCACCAGACTTCATGTGTTTGCCACCCTGCAAAATTTTTACATCAATTGAGTCAGGGACAGTTTCGCATATACTTGAGGTATTTGTGTAAAACTCAAACGCGTTTTTTACCGGAACAGAAAGCTCTACGCTTTTATTATAATGTAACATGGTAAGAAAATAGCATGTTTGCATAAAAGAATAAATGACAAAAGTCAAATATTTATCAAATGCTTTACTCTGGGGAGTGTTGCCAAATAGATAATATTTCATGTTTTCAAAAAAACTGTCGCTGTAAGTACCTGTAAAAAGGGGGGTGCGACCAGCGGGAGCGAAGGGGGAATTCCCCCTTAAATGGATTGGGCAACATGCCCCTTTGAGACCTCGACAGCTACTCTTGCTGACGCCTGAACTCCAGCGCGCGCGCGAGGTTTTTAAAGTCACCATCCGGGATGAAGCGTATTTTCGTCGTCAGTGTCTCATTATCGATCAGTTCGCCAAAAGGTACTACTTTATGGCTTAGTTGATTCTCGACACTTACCATAAATCCAGACAGACTGAGTTTTACCATAGCTCTGAAAGCGCCGTAACCGAGCTGGGAAGCCAAAAGCTTGTCAAAAGCCTCTGGTGGCGCGCACCTCGCTTCGTAGCCATGTTTAACTCCCTTGATCGATGATGCTTGTAACTTCTCCTTCTTCGCTTTCTCCTTAAACGCTATTTCGAGACGCTCTGCAAGCATCTCCCCGATATTCGCCTTCCGCAAAAGGATGTTGCCGTGCTGATCGGTATCCTTCGGCTGGAGCTCTTCTGGGAGCATTTCCACAAGCCCCTCAGCGATACAGATGACACCATACGGTTTGTTGCTTTTTACGCGCGCTATCATCAGGTCAGATATCTCGTCAGTTAGCTGGTCAAGATCGACCTGAGTTGTTGGGATATCCTCACGTGCTATCATCTTGATCGCGCCGCCGGAGATGCCAGAGGCGTAACAGAGCCAGCCCGCTTTTCTACCCATCACCTCGACGATAAAAAACGCGTTGGTGCTGCGCGCGTCCGCCGCTATATTCTGAATAGACTTGCCTATATGGTTTACCGCGGACATAAATCCGAATGTCCAGTCGATACCATCGTAATCATTATCTATCGTCTTCGGTACGTGGATCACCGAGATCGGTTTTTTAACACCTTTGACTTTCTGGTATTGGTATAGGAAATTCGCGGTCTTGAGCGTGTCATCACCACCGATAGAAATCAGCCCATCCACGCCGAGGCTCTTCAGCGCCTTTAAAACGTTGTCAAGTTTAGAGGTCTTAGTCGCGTCTTCGAGATCCTCGGGATTTTTGATCGGTTTCCCCGGGTTCGCGCGGGCAGTTTTAATTATTATATCTCCTCTCAACCTTGCCTGGGTGAGGTCTTCCATACTAAGGTCAAGATAGTGTTCTCCTTCTACCAAACTTGACTTGGTAGAAAAACTCTCAAGGTACTTATATCCCTGCATGATACCTACGACTTTTACACCCTCGTTGAGAAGACTTATGCCGGCCGCTCCGATGACATCATTTGCCGCTGGGGCAGGACCGCCAGAAAAAAGTATAGCTACTTTTTTTATTTGCTGTGAACTCATTTGACCTCCGATTTTTTAATAAAGAAATAATATGTAATAATATTTTTATAACACAATATAGAAGAAAATAAAGTAAAAACTTAATATCCGCGCAACTTCATAGATTTTCTAATATCATTGACGCACATTGACGCATTTTATTATTTTGGATGAAATCGTAGGGAATAGATACATTATTTACAAATAATTTGACACATCACTAATAAGGTATTATTATATTCACAAGAAAATTGTAAGGAAGGTACATTTGATAATTGCCATCGATGGTCCGGCAGGCGCCGGAAAGACAACGATCAGTAAGGCGTTGGCGGCTAGGCTCGGGTATACTTACATCGATACCGGGGCGTTATACCGGGGGTTCGCCTTAAAAGCACAAAGAGAAGGTGTTGATATCAATGATGACGCGCGCCTAAAAAAGATGTGTGATGAGATCAGCCTTTATTTTAAGAACGATGATGGAGAGTTGCGCCTGTATTTAGATGGTGCGGATGTCACAAAAGAGATACGCGAGCCGCAGATGAGTATGATGGCCTCTGATATTTCGGCGAGACCGATGGTCAGAGAAGCTCTTCTGCATGTGCAGAGGGAGCTGGGCAGGGAGAGGAAGGTCATTCTCGAAGGTCGGGATATAGGCACTGTAGTATTCCCAGAAGCGGACTGCAAATTTTATCTTGATGCCAGCGTGGAAGAAAGAGCCCGGCGGCGGCATAAGGATTTTGTAAAGGCCGGAAAAGAAGTGGCAATCGAGAAGCTGATAGAGGATATAAAGCAGCGGGATCACAATGACTCAAGCCGGAAACACGCGCCACTGATGCAGGCTGACGATGCTATACATATTGATTCTACAAACTTTTCTTTTGATGAAGTGATCGATCAACTGGTCACTATTATAAAAAACAAGCAGGGATAATAGGGATGTAACTGTTAAAGAAGCGTAAATAAATATCAAGAATATATAAAAGGTGTTGCTATTAAAATACGATTATGGTATACAACCTTTTTACGTAGAACCGATTCTAAAATCGAGTTTTAGAAAAAGCAGGGGGTTATTAATTTATTATGAACAATGAGCTTAAACAAAACGAAGGTATTGCTACAGAAGAAGAGGATGTATTAGAAGATTCTGAGTTTGAAAACGATGAGAATGATGAGAATGATGAAAACGATGAGAATGAAATAAGCTTTGCCGAGTTATTCAATCAAAGCCTTCAGGAAAGAAAAATTGAGGAAGGCCAGATTGTCACTGGGACGATTGTCAGTATAAACGTTGACGAAGTCCTGATAGATATTGGCTATAAGTCTGAGGGGGTCGTGCCAGCCAGTCATTTTGAAAAAGTTGACGGGGAGCTGAACTGCAAGGTCGGTGATAATGTTGAAGTGGTTATCGAGAGAAAAGAGGATGACTCTGGACAGATAAAACTGTCAAAAAAGAAAGCGATGAGAATCCGGAAGTGGAATGAGATCGCTGAGGCATTTAAGAAGGGTGCGATTGTCAATGGTGTTATCACTTCACGCGTAAAAGGCGGTTTTTCTGTCGATGTCGGCGTAAAAGCCTTTTTACCAGCTTCGCAGGTTGATAACAGACCTGTGCGGGATTTCAACGTATATGTCGATCAGGCGTTTGATTTTAAGATATTGGAGTTTAACAAACTGAAAGGCAATATTGTCTTATCCAGAAAAGTACTTCTTGAAACAGAAGCTAAGAAGCTGAAAGAGCAGCTCCTGCAGAACATTCATGAAGGAATGGTATTAGATGGTATTATCAAGAACATAACTGATTACGGTGTCTTTGTAGACCTCGGAAATATTGACGGACTTCTTCACATAACTGATATGTCTTGGGGAAGGGTATCGCACCCATCTGACATATTCGCTGTCGGAGATAAGATCAACGTCACTGTACTGAAGTATGATAAAGATAAGCAGAGGATTTCCCTCGGACATAAGCAGATTACAGATGATCCATGGGAAAACGCTAAAGTGAAGTATCCAGAAGGCGCTATTGTCAAGGGTAAAGTTGTGACAATCGTTGATTATGGCGCGTTTATAGAGATAGAAGAAGGCATTGAAGGCTTGATCCATATTTCTGAGATGTCTTGGACGCAGAAAGTAAAGCACCCATCGAAAGTAGTTTCTGTTGGTGATTTAGTTGAGTCTGTTGTACTAGCACTTGATGTGGAGCATAGAAGGCTTTCTCTTGGGTTGAAGCAGGTGAAGGATAATCCGTGGCAGCTAGTCTCAGAAAAGTTCCCTCCAGGGACTATTGTTGAGAGACCTGTTAAGAACATAACTGATTTTGGGCTTTTCATCGAGTTCGAAGATGGTATTGATGGATTGATCCATGTATCTGATATATCATGGGGTAAGAAGCCTAAGAAGCTCAAAGAACTTTTCAAAAAAGGTGACATGGTAAAAGCGAAAGTGTTAGATATAAATGCTAACAGCGGTAAATGTTCGCTGAGCATAAAGGCTTTACTAGAAGACCCATGGAAGAGTATAGCGAAGCGTTACCGCAAGGGTGTGATCGTCAAGGGAGTAGTTAAGAGTATAACTGAATTCGGCGTTTTTGTTGAGCTTGAACCAGATATAGAGGGACTTATACACATCTCTGAGATCAGAAGCTCTAAGAGCGCGACCGCTCCGGACCAACTCAAACTAGGTGAAACTATTGACGTGCTTGTTACTTCGGTTGCAAACAGGAAGATAGGGCTTAGCATCAAGGACCTCGA
This sequence comes from Deltaproteobacteria bacterium, assembly GCA_024276115.1. GTDB lineage: Bacteria > Desulfobacterota > JAJRXV01 > JAJRXV01 > JAJRXV01 > JAJRXV01. The sequence goes on along the minus strand of JAJRXV010000180.1, from coordinate 10,427 downwards.
ACGAAAATTAGAGCGTGAGGAAATTAGAAAATATCTCGCTAACCAAGAAGAACCAAAAGCAAAGTTGATGGAGTTTATCAAAAGCGATAATCAACTAGTTAAGGTAAGTGCTACTGCTGAAACGACTGTGACAAAAGAAGCTGTCACAGCACCGGTAGAAACTGCTCCAGAAGCTCAAACGGAAACTCCGGCGGAGGTTGTTCTAGAAGCTGAAGCTACTACTACCGAGGAGACTCCAGCGGTAGAAGAAGAGAGTGCTACTGAAGAGGTTGCAGGTGAAGAAAAAAGTGAAACCGAGTCAGCTGAAGAGAGTACTGATCAAGCTCGCATCGAAGAGTAGTTAGTCGCTTAGGGTGGAATATCCTTTTGGATTTATTCACTCTTGTCGCTAATGACTTTACAAGGTAGGAGTGTTCTATGAGAGAAAAAAGAAAGAGGTCTCCCTTTACTATAATCTTTATTGTCTTTTCTTTGATTATGTTCTTCGGTTTAATATCGACTATCATTTCTCAAGATGAGTTCGGGGGAGTCTCGTTTCAGGGTAAAGTCGGTGTGATCAAGATAGAAGGAATAATCTTTGATTCTGAAGAATATTTACGTCAGTTAGATGAGTTCGCCAAAAATAAGAGCATTAAAGCTATTGTGCTGAGGATTAACTCTCCAGGTGGCGCTGTCGCACCGTCGCAGGAAATTTACAGAGAGATTTTAAGAGTCCGTAAAAAGAAAAAAGTTGTCGCTTCAATGGGTACTGTAGCCGCGTCTGGCGGCTACTATATCGCATGTGCGGCAGACGAGATATACGCCAATCCCGGTACCATCACCGGTAGTATCGGCGTGATAATGGAAGTGAAGAACATCCAGGGGTTGATGAGTAAGATCGGAGTCTCTGCGGAGTCGATAAAAAGCGGCGCCTTAAAAGATGTAGGCAACCCGATGAGAGAAATCACCGACTCAGAACGGGACTACTTACAGGCTGTTATCATGGATATTTATGAGCAGTTTGTCGAGGATGTCTCAAAAGGGCGACAGCTTGACAAAGCAAAGGTATACCCTATTGCTGACGGTAGGATCTTGACCGGTAGAAAAGCCCTTGAAGAAAAACTTATAGATAAGATTGGAACCATAAGGGATGCCATCATACGAGCCGGAGTTCTCGGTGGTATAGATGGTGAGCCTAGTGTGGTTTACGCGAAAAAACGATTGAATTTTTTTGGTATGGTAATTGAGGACGCCCAAAGCAAAATAAAAAACCTGTTTGCTGAAAAAGGACTCAGTATAAGCTATTTGATGCAACTACCGAGTAATTGAGGGGACTACTTAAAAGGCCTATTGCCAAATATAGCAAATAGTATTAACCACTTAACTCAAAATCATAAACACTAAACACAGGAGGATGCATGCTACTTAACGATATCAAGTTATGCCTCACTTTTGATGATGTTCTTTTGGTACCCGCGAAATCAGAGGTATTACCGAACCAAGTAGACCTTACAACAAACCTGACACGTAACATAAAACTCAACATACCGCTCATTAGTGCGGCAATGGATACTGTCACAGAGTCACAGACCGCTATTTCTATGGCGCGTGAAGGTGGTATCGGTATTATCCACAAAAATCAGTCACCAAAGCAGCAGGCGTTTTTGGTGGAGAAGGTCAAAAAGTCTGAGAGCGGGATGATATTGGATCCGATAGTTATCGCTCCGGATCGTAAGATCCAAGATGCTCTAAAACTGATGAACTCATACAAAATTTCTGGAGTACCGATTACTAAGGGAACAAAGCTTGTCGGTATACTAACTAACAGGGATCTCCGCTTTGAGAAGAACCTAGATCAGTCGATCGAAAATGTTATGACAAAAGAGAATCTCATTACGGTACCGGTGGGGACGACCCTTGAGCAGGCGAAGGATATACTCCACAAGAACCGAATAGAGAAGCTTTTGGTGGTCGATGATGATAACAACCTGAAAGGTCTCATCACGATAAAAGATATTGAGAAGACTCGGAGATACCCGCATTCATGCAAGGATCAGCACGGCAGACTGCGTGTTGGAGCCGCTGTCGGGGTTTCTGCTGACCGTGAAGAACGGGTGTCAGCACTGGTTAATGCTGGCGTTGATGTGATAGTGATAGACACGGCGCATGGACATTCTCGTGGGGTGCTTAACGCTGTCGCGGATACTAAACTGAATTTCCCCAGTGTGGAACTCATAGCCGGTAATGTCGCTACGGCTGAGGCTACTGCGGATTTGATAAAAGCCGGAGTAGACGCGGTAAAAATCGGTATAGGTCCGGGCTCTATCTGCACGACGAGAGTTGTCGCGGGTGTCGGTGTGCCGCAGGTGACAGCGATCAATGATGCCGCGCAGGTAGCTGACAAGCATGGTGTGCCGCTGGTCGCCGATGGAGGGATCCGCTTCTCCGGGGATATTGTGAAAGCTATCGCCGCTGGCGCGAGTTCGATAATGGTTGGTAGCCTTTTTGCCGGAACTGATGAAAGTCCCGGTGAAATTGTACTCTATCAGGGGCGGAGCTATAAAGTCTACCGAGGTATGGGTTCTCTCAGCGCTATGCAGCAGGGTAGCAAGGACAGGTACTTCCAGGCTGATGTTGCTTCTGAGAAGAAGCTTGTTCCAGAGGGGATTGAGGGAAGGATTCCTTACAGAGGACCACTTTCATCGATCGTTTATCAGATGGTCGGTGGTCTGCGTTCTGGGATGGGGTATTGTGGTTGCGCGGATATAAACGCTCTGAAAAACGATACTACATTTATAAAAATTACAGCGTCAGGACAGAAAGAAGGACATGTCCATGATGTTATCATAACAAAAGAAGCGCCAAATTATAGATTGGAATAGAATAATATGCCGAAAAAAGATATACATACCGAAAACATACTGATACTCGACTTTGGTTCTCAATATACTCAGCTGATTGCTCGACGTATACGTGAGAACAAAGTATACTGCGAGATCCACCCATATAATATGTCACTGGCTGACATAAAATCTTTCAAACCTAAGGGGATAATCCTCTCTGGTGGGCCATCGAGCGTTTATGATGAAGGCGCGCCGATGATCGATAAGGAGCTGTTCAAACTCCGTGTTCCGATCCTTGGTATCTGTTACGGTATGCAGTTGATGACGAAACTCTTGGGCGGAGAGGTGCAGAGCTCGAATAAGAGGGAGTACGGTTCCGCGAAGATAAAGGTGAAGGACAGCACGACGTTACTTAAAGGGTTTGTCAAGAAGCGGGAGCATGAAGTATGGATGAGTCACGGTGATAAAGTCGAGGCGCTTCCGAAGGGATTTCACACACTTGCGGTTAGCAAGAACTCGCCGTTTGCTGCTGTCGCGCATGAGAATAAGCGTCAGTATGGCGTTCAGTTCCACCCTGAGGTCGTTCACACGAAAAATGGCGAGGTGATGATCGAGAACTTCGTTTTTGATATATGTGGCTGCAATCCTGCATGGACGATGAAGTCATTTATTGATATGGAAATAAAGAAGGTTCGCGAGTTGGTGAAGGGGCAGAAGGTCATCTGCGCACTTTCCGGTGGGGTAGACTCGTCAGTCGTAGCGGTGTTGCTCTCAAAGGCTATTGGGGATCAGCTTACATGTATATTCGTTAATAACGGTGTGTTGCGGAAGAACGAGGCGGAAAAAGTCGTCAGCTTGTTCAGTGACAACCTCAACCTGAACCTTGATTATGTCGATGCTGAGAAAATATTCCTCAAGAAACTTGAGGGTGTTACTGACCCTGAGAAGAAGAGGAAGGTAATCGGGAATGAATTTATCTACCTGTTTGAGCGTGAGGCGAAAAAAATGAAGGGCGTTAAGTTTCTCGCGCAGGGGACGCTCTACCCGGATGTTATCGAGAGTGTTTCTTTTAAAGGTCCATCAGCTATGATAAAGAGCCACCACAATGTGGGAGGCTTACCAGAAAAGATGAATCTCAAGCTGATAGAACCACTCAGAGAGCTTTTTAAGGATGAAGTAAGGGCTCTCGGACGTGAGCTTGGTATGCCAGACGAGATAATAAATAGACAGCCGTTCCCCGGACCCGGGTTGGCGATTCGTATAATAGGTGAGGTCACAAAAGAGCGTCTTGATGTTCTGCGTGACTGCGACGAGATCGTCCTGCAGGAGATAAAGCGGGCGAAGCTCTACAATAAAATATGGCAGTCATTCGCGGTGTTGTTACCGATAAAAACTGTCGGTGTGATGGGTGATGAGCGTACTTACGAGAATGTTGTCGCGCTTCGAGCGGTCAACTCCCTCGATGGGATGACAGCCGATGTCGTCAAGTTGCCATATAGTATTTTAATGAAGATCTCTAACCGGGTGATAAACGAAGTGCGCGGTGTTAACCGTGTTGTCTACGATATTTCATCGAAGCCGCCTGGCACGATCGAGTGGGAGTGATAGAGAAATAATCACCTGACTGTTTCAAGTACCAGCAGTCCTCCGGCGACACCAGCGATAAAAAGAGCCCAGAGGGTAGGGGAGGCTTTTGTGAGTTTGTCAGAGCCTTTTATTGCCAGATAAAAGAGAGCTCCTCCAGCGCCAACACCTATAATCATCAATAGAACGCTTAAACTAATATAAATTTCATTCGTCATGTTTTCTCCGAAAAGTAAGTAAAGGGCGAACCTGAGTCCGCCCGATATATTGCTTTGCAACAGTTAGTGTCGTCTGATTTTAAATGCAACTTGTTATTAATAATTCTCTGCCAGCAGTTCAAAGTAAGCCTTCTTGTGTTTACACGCCGGGCAGATATCCAGAGCTTCTTCGCCATCATGTACGTAACCGCAGTTTATGCAGTGCCACTTTTGTGAGCTTTCTCTTTTGAATATCGCGCTATCGTTAAAGTTATTGATTAACGCGCTGTAACGTCCCTCGTGAAATGTTTCAGCGTTCGCGATATTCTCAAACGCTTTCGCGACGTTTTCAAAGCCTTCTTCACGAGCTACCTTGGCGAATTCAGGGTAAATAGAGCTCCATTCCATCTTCTCACCAGCCGCCGCCGCGCGCAGGTTCTCAAGCGTGTTTCCTATCTTGCCGGCAGGATAAGTGGCGGTTATTTCAAGGTCATCGCCCTCAAGGAACTTAAAAAACACCTTAGCGTGTTCCTTTTCATTCTCCGCGGTCTCCAAAAAAATATTACTAATCTGCACATAACCCTCTTTTTTTGCCTTTGATGCAAAATAAGTATACCTGTTACGCGCCTGTGACTCACCAGCGAAAGCTTTTAGTAAGTTTTGTTCAGTTTTACTTCCTTTTAATCCACTCATCTGTTCCCCCTTAAATGTATGTAAGTATATATTAAGTCAATATACACGTTATTATAAAAAAATCAATAGATGATGATTTTAGGTAGAAAAAATATTGGAGCATCTCACCAGCTTCATGCGTTGTGGCGTCTGATACCGAAGTAGTATTTTAAGCCCTCATATATATATGTCAGCCCGGCACAGGAGGTGATGATTGCCGATAAGATAAGAACGTAATGGTAAAGAGTGCTTTGGGAGAGGAGGTATGCCATCAGCATGACAGCCAGATGGAAAACGGTTGAGGTCTTTCCGAAGATATTCGGCTTTATGCGCATATCTTTTGTCAGGCAGTAAAACGCCAGCCACATCATAAAAACCATGATATCTTTGATATAGATAAGTAAGAAATACCATAGCGGTATTTTGTTGTAAATGGTCAATACAGCGCATACAGAAAGTACCATGAGCTTGTCGGCAAATGGGTCGAGAAAGGTGCCGAGCTTTGTTTCCTGGTTATACTTACGTGAAATATAGCCGTCGAGACCGTCACCTATACCAAAGATTATTATCAGCACGACGTTGATAATATTATATAAGTTATCCTCGACTCTGGTTGTGACACTCAAAGAGATGATAACCGGTACTAATATTATCCGAAAGATAGTTATTTTGTTCGCTGTATTTAAATTTGTCATAAGTCCTTCTCGTTATTACTGTATGGGTATGTTACCCAGTACAATTTAGGTAGAATTCCCCCTTCGCTCTCGCTGGTCGCGCCCCATTTTTTCAAGGACTTACAACTCCAGCGTTTTGGGAAATCTGTAAAATTCCCAGTATATATGAGTATTTCTGGGTGCGTCAAGTAGACGTGTTATCCTTCACCGGGAATGATATGGAAAACGTTGTTCCCTCCCCGACTTTTGATTTCGCGTTTATTGTTCCTTTTTGTTCTTCTATAAGTTTTTGGCATATCGAAAGCCCCAGCCCTGTACCTTTCTGCTTTGTGCTGATTTTGGTTGTGAAGAAGGGATGAAATATCTTCTTGATACTTTCTGGTGGTATCCCGGCGCCGTTATCAGCAACACACAAAACAATCTGCTGTTTGTCGTCTTCAGTTTCTAGCTTTGTTGTGACCATGACTTTGCCTTCTTTGTTGATCGCTTGCGCGGCATTTATGAGAAGGTTTATTAGCACTTGTTTCACCTTGTCCCTATCAAGCATTATCATAGGTATGTTATGGTCGTACTTTTCGATGACCTTAATGTATTTGAAGAGGCTCTGTAGCGAAACAGCGGCCACAGTCTCCTTTGCCATGTCGTTCAGGTTCAGCTCCTCCTGGAAGGATGGTGAGGAGCGTGCGAAGTTTAAGAGACCTCCGAGAATCCTTCGGCAACGTTTACTTTCGTTTACTATATTCTCGAGCTCATCATGTATAGGGCTGTCATCATCTAACTCACTCTTGATATACTCGGCGTAACCGAGGATAATACCGATAGGATTGTCTATCTCATGCGATATCCCTGCCGCGAGCTGACCTATCGCCGCCAGTCGCTCACTCATTATCAACTGCTCCTGCAACTCCTTTAGCTCAGTGTTGGTTGCCTGCAACTCTTTGTTTTTTCTCTCAATATCTTCTCTGTCATGTTTGATGGCTCCTACCATTTCATTGAACGCTATCGAGAGGTCGCCTAATTCGTCCTTTGTCGGTTTTTCAACCCGCGCGTTATAGTTTCCTGAGCGCATCTTTTTCACGTTGCTTATCAGCTCGAAGATCGGTTTGGTCATCTTGCTCAAAATTATTACAAGCACAAGTAATGATATAGAAAGCGTAAGGAGGATTATTAACGAAAGATCATGCTGGATATTAGCGATTTTTTTTTCTACAGAGTTAAAAGAGACAAAATATCGCACACTCAAAAAATGTTGCCCTGTCACGTGAGTCACAGGGGTCAAAATATCGATGATTTTTTTACCGTTACTTAACTCAACAACTTTGTATATCTGTTTTTGGGTCTTTAAATCCTCTAAATTAAAATTCGTTTTTATCCGCTGGAACTCTTCTGCGGATTTAGCTTCAATATCTTTATCAAAAAACTCAGACTCATATATCTCTCTGCCCTTGACGTTTAGTATGATATACCTGATCAGGTCTCTGTTATATCGTACATGCTCCCTGACACTTTTTGTAAAGACACCCTCTGTACGTTTCTCCTGCATAAAACTACCAAAATATCTCACGATATCCGGGGCTGTCGACGCGGTAAAAGATAGTGCCTGTTCTACCTGAAAGTCCTCCCACTGCTTCTTTTCGTTCGTTAACATCCATTTTCCGAAGATAATGAAAACGGCTATCATGGTAAGGTAAATCGAGCTTACCAGTTTTGTCCTAATACTTATTCTCATGTTCCCTCGAACTCATTTAAGTAGTTGTTAAACTCATCCCGGAAGTCACTCTTGTTCTTTGTCGCTTCCCCCACCAAGAAGATATTACCATCTTTTGTCGTAATATATATTTTCTTGTGCGAGACAATGAATATCGGCATCACCGCTAGGAACATAAACGCGAAACCAAAGTAGACAGTTCCGAGCCCGGGATCTTTTGATATTTGGAACCCGATATACATCAGTCCGTATTCATCGGTCTTAGCCGCGGTATGATAAAAAACGATACCGTTATATGACAGAGGTTTGTTAGCTTCTACGTCACCTTCAGCTACTGTTTTGCCGTCTTTTTCCAACCTTAGGGATACTCTGGAGGTCTGCACTATACGTTCTGGCAGTCCCGCGGGCGGCTTGAAGTTCACAAAAACGAGATTAAACGGAAAGTCAGGGATATCCTGATCATTATAATAATCTCCTACGCGCTGACCGCTTTTGAAAAGTGTGAAATAAAAACGAGGTGTTGATTCCTTAGCGCCAAAGACAGCTTTATGCAACAGCACTCCAAACTCTGAGTTCTCTAAGTCAAAGTACTCACGCTCGTCTAACTCGTATAGATGTATCTTTTTCAGCGTTTTTTTATCTTGCAGGCCGACCTGTAACCTGAAGGGGCGATACACCTCATACGGGAAATTTTCTATCTGTTGTAAATTATCAAATGTACCAAGCTCTTTATCGTTTTCATAGATCTTAAACTGCATGTCTGCCTCTGATCCCTCCGCTCTGTATATAGCGTCAAGCAATAAAATCCGATACGGGGTTCCCTCTATCTGGTAAAATTTTCTCTCAGTTAACCGGACTTTCTTCGCCTTATCCAAGGTGCGGAAATCTCTTATAGATATTTCGGTAGTGAGCGGGTAGTAACCAAGGAAGTAATCCTCAACGCTCATGCTGAAATCAAAGGTATCTTCCTTCAGTTCTGTCCAGTTGAAAAATCTGTTCGTAGCGAGGCTTTTATTGTAGCTTATGTTACCCGGGTCACTCACATATACAACGGTAGTGCCGGAGAAGCCGAACCAGCCGCCAACCATAGCGCCGACTATCACCAGCAGAATACCGAGGTGAAACATGAACGGTAGCAGGCGCGAAAAACGACCTTTTTCAGCCACTGTACCTTTTTCAGTCTCAAAGAGTTTAAACCCCTTTTGGGAAAGTTGCTTTTTTACCTTTTCTAAAGATTGCTTTTTTACTGTACCAGAGATCCATGGGCTATTTATTGCCTTTTCATTAAATATATCTTTGGAGAAGTATTTTATGAGATGCGGAACAAAGTTATGTATAGCGCAGAGGATAAGGTTGGTCGCGAACGCAAGAAGTAGGATAGAAAACCACCATGAGTGAAATATATCCCATGTTTTGAAGATTTCCTCTAGTTGCGATAGATCTTTCGGCTTCTCAACTAGGTTGGTTCTGGTAGTAACAGAACCAACTATAGATCCAGCCGCGAGCAGGAACAGTATATAAATAGTGAACTTGGTAGAGTGCAGAAAATTATATATTTTTTTAATAATACCTTACCTCCTGAGATTTATTGACTATCAAGTGCTCCTGATAGAAATTTTGTAACGATATCTATGTTAATTTATCAATATTAAGCATATTACACTTAATATTGCTTAAAATCAAGTATCAAGCTGATAAATCAGGTAGGTATATGAATAGCTGCTACTATCCAGTAATTAATAAGACTTCTGCACAGCCATTAAACCGTCATCCTGAATTCATTTCAGGAACTGATAACCCTAATAAATACAAGCATGTCCCGAAACCAGAGGTGCGCCTCAAGTTCGGGGAGACGGTAGTGGTTTGTAGACATGAAAAGAGGTTGTGCAGGAGTCTTTATAATTCAATTAGTAAATGTTAATGGTAAAAAATGACACATCATTATTCCATGCTTCAATAAACCTTGATTTTTACCGAAAAATAATTTATTGTGCATAAAAAAAATAACAGGGTGAAATATGGGACTACGGGTATATAACACATTAAAAAAACAAAAAGAAGAATTCGTACCGATAGAAGAGGGTAAGGTCAGCATGTACGTATGCGGCGTGACAGTATACGACCTCTGCCACATCGGTCACGCACGCGCGAACATCGTGTTTGACGTGATCTACCGGTACCTTCAGAGCATCGGCTATGAGGTGAACTACGTCAGGAACTTTACCGACGTCGATGACAAGATAATCAAGAAAGCGAATGAAGAGGGTTCGGACTGTAAAGCGATAACAACCCGCTATATAAAAGATTTCGATGATGATATGGGGCTACTCAATCTTAAAAAGCCGACCTTGGAGCCGTGCGCTACCGAGCATATATCTGATATGATAAAGATGATCAAGAAGCTCATAGATAATGGGCACGCCTACCCGGTGGAGGGTGACGTTTATTTTAGCGTTGACAGCTTTAACGAGTACGGCAAGCTTTCTTCCCGGAGCCTCGATGAGATGATGGCCGGCGCGCGTATACAGGTGGATGAACGCAAGCGTAACCCGCTTGATTTTGCGCTCTGGAAGGCGAGCAAGCCCGGAGAACCTAAGTGGGGCTCGCCATGGGGGGAAGGGCGCCCGGGCTGGCACATAGAGTGTTCGGCGATGAGTACAAAATATCTCGGTAATACCTTCGATATCCACGGCGGCGGCAAGGATTTGATCTTTCCACACCATGAGAACGAGATAGCGCAGTCAGAATGCTCCACCGGGGCGAAGTTCGT
>JAJRXV010000179.1 GCA_024276115.1 Deltaproteobacteria bacterium | reverse complement strand
TTTTTCTGTTTTAGCAGGTACCCCGGGTGCTAAGTATTATTACCGCGCGTTATTTAAAATGTCATCCCCAAAGGATTGTATGGGGGATCCAGACCTCAAGCATCCCATTAAACTTAAAGCAAAGTTTATTCGCTTTGCTCAGAGTTTAGTCCTGGTTTCCCGATTACTACTTCGGGAATGACGGTGCGCGTCCTCGGGAATGACAGTTTTGGGACTTAGAACTACTCGGGCGAAGACACTATATTTTATCGCCTAGCTACTATTAAAATCATACAGTATATTTTAGAGATTACAATCAAGAGTATCTTTTTGTTGCAGGGCGACCACACATTAGGAGATATTCCCGCGTGAGTGACCGCATAGTCAAAACGCTGAGGAAAACTCTCCTGTTATTTTTTAGCGGGATGTGATATTAATGGTACTATGAACGGGAAATATGATTACAAGGTCATATCGATCGCCAAAGCGATATCGAAGCTTGTCAGCTCGATACCAGAAAAAAAGATGCTCAGAGTGCGACTCTTTGAGCAGCTTTCTGAGATGGATGTAGAGACTGTTTCTGAACTGCTCAATTATATTATCCGCATGTCTGAAGATGATAATATCGCGTTTAAGAATGTTGTCAGCTCCCTGATAGACAGTCAGTTCCTCGTGTCAGCCCTCGGCAACGCTAAGATGAGCGACATATATATCAAGCTCGAGGAGAAAGGCTACTACAATGTCAGGGAGATGCTCGTCTCATACCCGGCTAAGAAGCGGAAACCAAGAGAGAGCGACTTGAGAACTTTTCCGGAGATGGCCGCGATTCCGCTCGGGACGAAAAAATCACTGGCGAAATCTAATCGCAAAGATGTACTCGATAAGCTTATCCATGAAGAGAACCCCGCTGTGATCAAAAACATTCTCAACAACCCGCGTATCACCGAAAAAGATGTATTAAAGATGATAACCCGGCGACCGGTAAAGGTTGAAATAATCACAGAAGTCGTCAACTCGCAAAAATGGATAAAGAGGTATATCATAAAAAAAGCAATAATTAGGAACCCTTACACACCGACAAAAATTGCTTTGAATTTACTGCATTTTATGTTATTACAGAGTTTGAAGGAAATAGCCTCTGATACTCAATTACACTACTCGATTAGAAACACGGCGAAAAAAATAATCCAAAAGAAAAAAAACTCGGATGAACAATAAGTTAATTATCATATATATACTTACCGCTATGATGTTCGGTTGCACTGACAACGACATATCAAGCACGCTGGTAGGTTATATCAACCCCGGCGATCCACAGCTCGGGGAGCCAGAAGGCTATGCCGGCTCGCAGACCTGCAAGGAGTGCCACAGCGCTAAGTATGAGCTATGGCGCGGTACTTTGCATAACATGGCGTTGCGTGACCCAAAACAGCGCGGTCGCACCGGAAAAGCTATTGTCGCCGATGCCAACAAAAACGGTGTCGCGGATTTTAAAGACGGTCTTGACCTTGGTGTTGACGGCAGCTCAAGCGACTTCCACCAATATGGCGCGAACGCGCCAATACTCGGTTACAGCCCTTCGCGAGACAAATGCACCGTGATGATTGGGCAGATGACATTCTATGTAGACAGACTGTACGGCGGTAACGGCTCTTTCTCTCAGATATACCTCACAAAGCTCGACAACAGCTACTATGTGCTTCCGGTAAAATATAATGAGAAGAGCAGAACATACTCAGCGTTCAGACCGGGAAACTGGTACAAAAGCAACTTAGAACCGCTTTACACACCATCATACCCGACTCCGGTCTTTCTTGGGCGCGGCTTTGACTCATTCGAGCGGATGTGCGCCGGTTGTCATAATACCGGAATATTCCTCAAGTACGATGATGAGACCGGTGAGTACCTTACCGGATATAAAGAGCTCAACGTCGGGTGTGAAAACTGCCATGACGCCGGTGAACTGCACAGCTCGCTAGATGGTGGCAAAGGTGTCGGCGGGATATTCAACCCGAAGTACCTGCTTGACGGTACCAAAGATGGGCTGAAAAAAGCGAATGAGGTCTGCGGCCGGTGTCACGCGCGTGGAAGTAGCACAGCAACACTCGGTGGTGGTTCATACAACTGGTTTGAGTTCCCCGCGAAGCTTGACGAATCAGGCGCGGTAATATCCTTCGGGCAGGGCGACGTTTTAAGCGATTACTTCACATTCACTACCGACCCGCTTTTTTTGTGGGGATATAATTCTACGGACGACTCATTTATAACTTCACGGGGGAACCACCAACAACTAAACGACATAAATGCCGGCGCTCACTCACCGGATTCAGGAGCTGACCCGTCTGAACTACCTACCTGCTTTACGTGCCATGACCCGCACGGAACCGAGAATGATTTTGATATAGTTGACAGCATAACCGTCGGCGCTGTACTGATCGGTATTGATTCTGACAACAACACCCTCTGCCTCGCCTGTCACGCGTCAAAAGCGCCCTTCGAAAATATTTCTAAGGAAAATGTCGCGAATATAACTGACGCGAACACGTTTACCTCGATAAAAACTGAAGTCACAAAGCACACGAAACACCCTTACGCGCCCGAGGAGTTTAAGACCAGCAAATGCGTTTCATGCCACATGGTCAGGGCAGCTTTCTCCGCGCGCGAGTACGATATCGCGAGTCACACTTTTCATATTATTACGCCCGCGCAGACCGCCTCGACGGCTGATCTCGGCTATACACCTCTGCCGAATTCCTGCGACGGATGCCACGACGACACAACAGATTCCGCCGCGACCAAGTACGCGACCTTCACCGATTACACTGATGATAACGCCGTGATTCCTGCCTCACACGAGCAGAACGACTCATGGCGCGAGACCTATCATAAACTGTTCATTGCTTTAAGAGGGGATGGGGATTGTAAGACATGTCATCTGAAAAACAGCGAGAGTGTGCAACCAAAGGCGAACCCGGGCTGCACAACCCACTGTCATGGTGTATAGTTTCTAAGACTCTTTTTTCGCCTCTTCCTTCTTCGGCGCTGCTTCCTTCTTTTCGGCAGTAGCTTTTTTCGCCTCTTCCTTCTTCGGCGCTGCTTCCTTCTTTTCGGCAGTAGCTTTTTTCGCCTCT
>JAJRXV010000178.1 GCA_024276115.1 Deltaproteobacteria bacterium | reverse complement strand
TCGAACCCCGGGCACTACGGATATGAGCCGTATGCTCTAACCATCTGAGCTACACCGCCAAAAAAGTTTAGACAATATAAAAAGAACTTGCTTAAATGTCAATAAAAAAATAAAATGTTTATATGAAAATTTTATTACATACTTGTTGCGCTCCTTGCATGATTTACCCTTATCAAGTTTTGTCAGCGGAAGATTATGATATTACAGGGTATTTTTTTAACGACAATATACACCCCTTTACAGAATTCAAAAAAAGGCTTGAAATTTTAAAAGAATTTACTGATAAAATAGGAGTAAAATTTATAGCTGACGAGTCATACAACCTCAACAGTTTCTTAAAAATGGCTGTTGAGAATGAAAATAACAGGTGTGAGACATGTTACTTCTTGCGGCTCGAGGGCACTGCCCAAAAAGCCGTGGCGGATGGTTATGACGCATTTTCAACGACTCTTTTGTACAGTAAATATCAAAAACATGAAAAAATCGTAAAAATAGCGATTGAATTATCAAAACAATATGGTATTGATTTTTATTATAATGACTTTCGCGTCGGTTGGGGGCGTGGCATAAAACTATCGAAAAAAGCCGGCATGTACAGACAACAATACTGTGGCTGTATTTATTCTGAAAGGGACAGATACTTCAAAACAAAGGTGGATTAATGAACTTAAAAATACTAATAGTTGATGATGACTTGATCATATTAAAACTGATCTCTGATCATTTCAAGTTACAGATGAGCCAGCATGAGATATTTACCGCGACAAATGGGCAGGAGGCGTTTGCTTTGATAAAAGAGCATCAACCAGAGCTTGTGTTGACCGACATTAATATGCCGGTGATGAATGGGCTTGAGCTCATAAAAAATATACGTATTTTTTACCCTGAGACAATTGTCGTTGTCCTGTCAGCGGTATTTGAACCGCAGATAATCTTTGACGCGTTGAAAAACGGTGCGAGAGATTATGTTCTGAAACCGGATTTTAAGAGCTTTTTCAGAATTGTTGACAAGGCTATCAGGTACATCAAATCAAATATTTACATAAAAGACGCTGTATCAAATATGTCCGAGCGGCTTGAGTTTGAGATATCAAATGATGTACGCTTAATAGGTGGTGTTGTCAGAAAAATATCAGGTAGTCTAAAAGAGCGTGGGTTGAATTACTTTATCACTGATGTCACTACCGCTCTTGATGAGGCGTTGGTCAATGCTCTCTTTTACGGTAACCTCGGGTTCACGCGTGAGGAGATCGATAATTACTCTACCACTGACTTAAGGTTGGTTGTCGCTGAAAGGCTCAGAGATGACAAGTATAAGAATAGAAAAATTAAAGTGTTGGCAGAGATAACCCCTAAGTTCTTACGGTTTAAAATCACTGATGAGGGTGATGGATATAAATGGCAACCCTTAACAGATAAGGAAAACTTATATAGCATGGCTGAAGAAAGCGGTCATGGGCTATTGATGATAAACCTGTACATGTCGAATGTCGAGTTCAACGAAAAAGGAAATGAAATAACCATGACGCTTGAGCTGTAAAGGGACTCGCGCATTATTTTACTGTGGGGTAACGCTTCTTCTCCCACTCCTTCATTCCGCCGAGCATGTTGTATACCCTGCTGTACCCGCTCTCCAAAAGGAATTTTGTCACCGCGCTACTACGACCACCAACCGCGCACATTACTATGACATCCTTATCTTTCGGTATCTCCGCCAGCCGTCCATTGACAGAATTAACCGGTATCAGGCGCGTACCTTCTATATGTCCTCCTTTATACTCCCGGTCTGTTCTGACATCAAGCAGAAAAAGCTCCTCATTACTGTCTATCAAGGTCTTCACTTTTTCAACTGTTATGTTGTTACCATCACTTAATGGGGCGCCACCAGCGAACAGGCGCATCTTTGACACGATTACAAAGCCCATGATCAATACCAGTGCTATAACTACAGAAATTATTTTTTTATTCATCTTACCACTCCTTAAACCCGAAAGTATACAGCTATCAATATATAATATAACCTACATGTTAAAGTAATGTCAAGCTTTATTGTTACCTCGAGTTTCCCCGAAAAATATATCTTGTTTTGCAATAAAATAAATATATTAATAACATAGCTTTGTTTTTAAGTGGAAATGTAAAAATCTCTTGAGAGGTGGGACTTGAGCGGTGGGGGGGGTAAAAAGTGTACACTTGAGATAAAATCAACGACTTACACAGCCCGTCTGCTTCGCATCCACCCCGCACATCGCAATGTCTCAAGAGGGGCTTTGAGGGTATTGCCTGTCACTTTATCGAAAAATGGGGAAAGTCCTTTTATCGCTACTGTTTTTTTTACTTTGGAGTAACACCATTTTTTTCAATAAAATGACGAAGTGAATAGTACTGTTTGTAGAAATATTCGAGTAGTCTGTTTTGATTGGAGAAGCCAATAGCAGAGCTGTTGATGGCAAAAAAAAGTTATTTTTTTATGTCTGTTCGTGTTTATATACCACTACTGTTCCGGTAGGAAATTGTTGAAGTAATTGCATATAATAGAAAAACTGATTGACTTTTTCTAAAAAAATACTATAATTTTTTTATTGAACTTAATATAGATTTATTTTTAAGGGGGGTGGGGGCGCTAAATGGCAAGTGAAAATGGCATCCAAATCGAGCTGAAGATCCCGAGCGAGTTTGGATATGAGAAAGTGGCTATGTCAACTGTCGCGGCTATAGCGTCAGAATTTGGATTTGATTTTGAAAAAGTCCAGGATATAAAGACAGCTGTCAGTGAAGCTTGTATAAACGCGATAGAACATGGTAACAAGCTTCAAGTTGACAAAAATGTAGTCGTGACATTTAAGGTGAGTCAAGAGGGCTTAATAATAGATGTAATCGATGAAGGTATGTCTAAAGGGTTTCAACTTCTTAAGACACCGGATATAGAAGAGAAGATAAGTAGTGAGAAGAAGCGTGGCTGGGGGCTTTTCCTTATAAAGAACCTCGTAGATGATGTAGAGCTGTTGAATGATGACAATAACGCGTCTATGTTGCGTATGCTGATCCATTTTGGACAGAAGAAATAGAACAAGTTAAATATAGCGAGGTAATGATTGATGAAAAGTATTTTAGAAGTAAGCGCCAGAAGCGAGGGAGATATACAAATTATCGACTTAAAAGGTGACTTTACTCTTTTTGCTGATGAAACTGTGAATTCAAGCATAAAGCCAGTTATAAGTAATGGAACAACCAAAATAATCTTAAACTTCTCTAACGTAGGTTACATCAACTCAAGTGGTATTGCTATTATTATCAGCCTGGTCACTCTTTTAGCTAACAAGGGTGGACGTTTCAAAGCGTATGGTCTTACCCCACATTTTCAAAAAGTATTCAACATGGTCGGCTTGACTCAGTATATAGATCTTTTTGATGGTGAAGAGGACGCGGTTAAAAGTCTTGGCTCTTAAGGGTTTGTAATGACAAATAAAAACGATGTAAACGTATTAGACCCCCAAAACATTTCCATTAATAAGAATAACTTTCGGGCGCAAACTCTTCATAATATCTCACATGATATTTCGGATTCCTTTGATTTAGATGTTATCCATAAGATAACTCTCTACGCCGCAGTAGGTACTCTCGGTGCGTTTGGCGGAGTTTTCCTAGTTTATGACAGTGAGTTTGACAGGTTTGAGATTGCAAACAAACTAAACAGGAAAATTTCTAGAAAAAAATTCAGAGTAAGTGATTACTTCAAAGAGAATGTAAGTAAAGTATTCTCTGATGGAATTGTCATAAGCGATGGTATCTCGAACATAAGTAAGCCGTTAAAAGCTTTTATGGACTTGATCAAGTGTTGCGCTTTGGTACCGATCTGGATCAAGGGTGAATTCTACGGTGCTCTAGCTGTAAGCAAAAAAATATCCAACCAGTCGTATAGCCCGCCAGAGCTAAATTTTTTGTCCGCGATATGTTCTTTGGTATCTATTTCTATTGAAAACGCCAAGTCACAGAGTGAGTTGAATTACCGGATATTTGAGCTTTCCACCCTTTATGAGATAAGTAAGGAGTTTAGCTCTACCTTAGAGATAGACCAGATACAGACATCTATAATATTCTGTTGTATGGGGGTAGTCGGCGCGAAGCGGGGTGCGATTTTTCTCTTTGATAAAGAGAGTAGCTCGATTTGCTTAAACCACGCGGTCAATTTTCCACCCTTTGTCAACCGAGACTTAAAGGTAGCTATTAACCCGAAACTGCTTAGGGGACTCTCAAAAATACATGAGCCATTCTTTTTGTCGAGCTTGAAGGAAAACAGCAAAGAGCACGCACTGTTTAAAAGGATAGTCAATGAGCTGAGCGTTGTTGACAACCCGCTTTTTATACCGCAGATAATCAAGAACGACATGGTCGGTTATCTGGTGCTGGCGGAAAAGATAAATAAGAACGTCTATTCGAGGCTGGATATCAATCTACTCTCGGCGCTTTCTTACCAGTCCGCAATCGCGATAACCAATTCGAAATCGTATCAGGAAGTAAAAAACCTCGCGAAGAGGAATGCCGCGCTCTATGAGGAACTTAAAATCGCTACAGAAGAGAAGCTTAAATCAGAGCGACTCGCTACTTTGGGTATGGTTGTCAGTACCATTACTCATGATATTAAGAATCCGCTGACCTCTATCAGATATTTCAGCGCTCTCCTCGGTGAAGAAGATAATATTGAGCCAGAGGACAAGAAGAAGTATGTGGATATTATTGAATCCGAGATAGAACGGCTCGTCGGTATGATCGAGGAGCTTTTGTCGTTCGCGAAGGGTGGCGGTCCTCTAAAAATAAAGCAGCACTGTATTAAAGGTATTATTGAAGAGGTATTTATTGTATTAGAAAGAGATTTTTATGATAAGGACATAACTGTCACTCAAGATATAAAATTCTCAGGGATGGTTTCTATAGACGATGAGAAGCTGAAGCGGGTCATATATAACCTTGCCTATAACGCACGCGATGCTATGAGTGATAGTGGTGGTGAAATACGTATTCAGGTTTTCCGGGAAAAAACCAACTTTATAGTCACTATAGCTGATAATGGCGCAGGCATCCCTGAAAAAATCATTGATACTCTCTTTATGCCTTTTGTGACTCAGGGGAAGACAAAAGGTACCGGGCTTGGGCTCGCTATTTCAAAAAAAATAATCGATGATCATAATGGTGAACTCACCTTCACCACTAAAAAGAACAATGGGACGACATTTTTTATAAAGATACCAATACATCATGAACCGGCATGAAAAACTTCCACTTTTTTATAACTTCAGACTGCCTCGCCGGTGATAATATAGTGATCACAGGTGAACTGTGCCACAAGGTAAAAAACGTCCTCCGCTACAAAGATGGCGACAAAATCACGCTGATCATTCCGCCCCAAAATGGTCATGGTCAGAAGATCACCGGTGAGGTCACGAGCGTCACGAGCAACAAAATCGACGTAAGTATGATAACTACTGAAGAAACCTGCGACAGTTCAATCGTGACGACTCTATACATAGCGCTCCTAAAATCACATAAGTTTGAATACGCTGTGCAGAAGGCGACCGAGCTCGGTGTAAAACGCATCGTACCGCTCGTCACGCGTAACTCTGTCGTGCGGGTGAAAGACGCGGGAAAAAAGCGCGCGCGCTTAGAGGCGATCGCGCTTGAGGCCGCCTGCCAGTGCAAGCGGATCGACATACCCGAGATTATGCCGGTAGCCGGGATACCTTACCTTGTCGGTGACACCGCGGAGATAAAGATCGTCTGCTATGAGAGCGGAGTAGTGCCGCTGAAACAACACCTAGCGCGGTACAAGTCACCCAAAAACATCAGTGCGGTAGTAGGACCAGAAGGCGGCTTCACAGTAGCGGAGATAACCTCGCTTAACAGAAGCGGCTTCGCCTCGATCTCGCTCGGGGAGAACATCCTCCGCGCCGAGACGGTACCTGTATATTTGATGTCGGTATTGCAGTATGAGTACTATAGTTAAGCTTTTCTTTTGTCATTTTCCTCCTCTCCCCAACCTCTTATGAAATAAATTCAGGATGACGGTTTTAAGAGTCGCGCAGGAGTCTTTCAAAGTAAGAATCATGCACGTGGCCTGCTATTAATTAATCTCATATTGTCCCGTCCCATTTGTTAATAAAGTACTTGAGGGGAGTGTTGCCAAATAGACAAATTTGCGTATTTTTAAAAAAGCTGTCGCTGTAAGTAGTCGTCCCTGAAAAACTCATAACACATTGAATTATTTACTATTATTCTGTATTTATATGTGCTATAATCACCAGAAAGTTGTCAAATACTCATGAAAGCTGGTGAATTA
>JAJRXV010000177.1 GCA_024276115.1 Deltaproteobacteria bacterium | reverse complement strand
GATTGGCGCAACAAAATAAAGAGCGTCACCCTATTGAAGAGTTGTACATAGCTTTGAAAATGCGAAAAGAACTTCTTGAAAAAAAAGGTTCTGAAGATAAATTAAACGCTTTACCGAAATCTAATGAAATGATAGAAAAAGCTAGGGAGCAGTCTATTTTTTATGAGAGAGAAGCTAAGAGTTACGAAAATGATGCTCAAAAGGACAATCGCAAGGAACTGCAAAAGGAATTGCTTGAACTGCAAGCGAGAAAGTGGCTTTCACAACAGCGGGATGCCATTGATCAGGAAATAGTCAAGCTAAAAAAGTTTGATAATCTGAATTCAGCGAAGAGAAAAACAGACACAACGGCGCTTTCAAAGAAAAAAGGTAAATTATCTGAAATATTGATTACAGAGGCTTTCGTTAATAGATTTAATGATGAGCTGAAAACGCTTGGAGCGGATCGCATAAGGGTGGAGTTGATTAAAACCAAAACTACAAAAGGAAAAGTACTGCATAAATTACAGTTACAAGGCACATTAAGTCAATACCCAAATGAAATCCTAAGCGAAGGAGAGCAAAAAATTGTTTCGCTTGCCGCGTTTTTTGCTGATGTAACAGGAAATTCGCATTCGGCTCCGTTTATCTTTGACGATCCGATCTCCTCATTGGATCAGGACTTCGAGGAAGCAGTAGTAAAACGCCTTGTAGATTTATCAAAAGAGCGGCAGGTAATAATCTTCACTCACAGGCTTTCACTTCTCGGGCTTGTTCAGGATTATGCAAAAAAGGCGGCCATCAAATCACACATTGTTTGTGTTCGTCAGGAACCATGGGGTACAGGTGAGCCTGGGGATACTTCTCTATGGGCGGATAGTCCCAAAACAGCTAATAATAAATTGTTAACACGTCTTAAAAGAGCACGTGATATATTAAACAACGAGGGGCAAGAGCAGTATGAGAGGGAAGCACAATCGCTCTGCTCTGAGTTTCGTAAGCTTTTAGAAAGAACCGTAGAATACGATCTCTTAGCAGATGTTATTAAACGTCATCGTCGTGAAGTTCATACAAAAAATAAGATAGAAAACTTAGCAAAAATAAATGATTTAGATTGTGGTTTCTTTGACTGCATGATGTCAAAGTATTCACTTTATGAGCATTCTCAATCATGGGAGTCTCCTGTAAAAACACCTACTCCTGACGAACTTGAAGAGGACTTTACAAAATTGAAAGTTTGGAGAGAAGGATTTGCTAATCGCGCTTCAAAGGTAAACTAATGAAAATCCTACATACATCTGACTGGCACATTGGGCGCAATCTGAACGGGCGTAAAAGATACGATGAGCATGAGGCCTTTTTGAACTGGCTGGCTGAAAAGATTAGTTCTGATGGGGTGGATGCTTTGCTGATAGCCGGGGATGTTTTCGATAACAGCACACCGAGCAATAAGGCGCAGGAGCTTTATTACCGTTTCCTCGGTAAGGTAGCGAAAACACCATGCCGCCACATTGTTGTTACCGCGGGGAACCATGATTCACCGTCATTTCTTGATGCTCCTAAGGAAATACTGCGCTTTATGGACGTACATGTTATCGGAGCGGTATCAGACAACCTCGAAGACGAAGTGCTGGCTCTGAAAAACAGTGCTGGAGAAGTGGAGTTGATCGTCTGCGCTATACCGTACCTTCGTGACCGTGATATCCGCACGGCGGAGGCAGGGGAGAGCATCGAAGATAAGGATAGAAAGCTCGTCGAAGGAATTTGCAACCACTATAAAACCGTTTATGACATCGCAAAGCATACGCGGGACGAGCTCGGCGAAAAGGTTCCCATTGTTGCTATGGGGCATCTTTTTACAGTGGGCGGACAAACAAGTGATGGCGTAAGAGAGCTCTATGTTGGTTCGCTCGCTCATGTCGGAGCTGATATCTTCCCTGAATATATCGTTGATTATCTCGCTCTTGGCCATCTTCACGTACCTCAGGCGGTGGGCAAACCGGGTTCGTTGATACGATACTCTGGTTCACCTGTTCCGCTCGGCTTTGGTGAGGCAAGGCACAAAAAGAGCGTTTCTCTTGTAGAGTTTTCCAGTACGACAACACCGGTAGTTACTCAAATTACTATCCCACGCTTTCAGGAGTTAGCGCGGATTCGCGGTGACTGGGATAAGATTTCTGACCGTGTGAATAAATTGAAGTCCCTTGAAAGTAACACATGGCTTGAGATCGTTTACGAAGGTGACGAGGTTATCGGCAACCTCCGAGAGCGACTTGATGGAATTATTGAAGGCACAAGGCTTGAAGTTCTAAAGATTGAGAATAAACAGCTCCTTAAATCCGTAACGACCAGAATACATGACACCGAAACACTTGAGGACTTAAACACATATGATGTATTTATACGATGTCTGGACGCACAAAACGTTACTGAAGATCAGCGAGTCGAGCTCATTAGAACATACAAAGAAGCGGTTAATTCATTACACGATGACGATTCAAACGCAGAGTAAAAGACTATGAAGATACTTAAAATTCGATTCAAAAACTTAAACTCCCTTGCCGGTGAGTGGCACATTGATTTCACACACCCTGCTTATGTTTCTGACGGTATTTTCGCGATTACCGGTCCGACAGGCTCTGGTAAGACGACCATCCTCGACGCTATTTGCCTTGCGCTTTACGGTAGGACGCTGCGCCTTGATAGAGTTACGAAGAGCGGTAACGAGATTATGTCACGCCAGACGGGTGAATGTTTTGCCGAAGTAATTTTTGAAACACAGGCAGGGCGATTCAGGTGCCATTGGAGCCAGCATCGGTCACGTAAAAAGTCTGATGGCGACCTCCAACCACCAAAGCATGAAATTATAGATGATACTACCGATACTGTTTTGGAAACGAAAATAAACGCGGTAAAGATAGCTGTCGAGGAAAAAACCGGCATGGATTACGAGCAGTTTACCCGTTCCATGCTCTTGGCTCAGGGCGGGTTCGCGGCGTTCCTGCAGGCAGAATCCGGCGAAAGGGCTTCTATCCTTGAACAGATCACCGGTACGAAAATATACGGTGAGATATCAAAACGGGTACATGAACGCCAGCGGGATGAACGGGGAAAGCTTGAATTGCTTGAAGTGGCGACAGCGGAAATTACACTTCTGAGTAAAGAAGAGGAAACTAAAATATCAGAAGATCTCGCAGAAAATCAAAAAACAGAAGAAGAGACAACTGCAAAATATCAGGACAGTAATAAATCGATTCAATGGCTGACCGGTATTGATACCTTGCGCAGTGAAATTATAGATATCTCCAAAGAAGCTGATATTAGTTCAAAGGAATTAAAAGCTTTTGAGCCGGAGCGTGAAAAGCTAAACAGTGCTCTAAAGGCGGCAGAGCTGGATGGGGAATTCGCATCTCTTGATTCTATCAGGAAACAACACTCTACCGATCTGGAATCCCTGAAAAAGGAT
>JAJRXV010000176.1 GCA_024276115.1 Deltaproteobacteria bacterium | reverse complement strand
CTTTCTTTACTTCTTTCTTCGCTTTTTTGACAGCCGCGGGCTTCTTCTCTTCAACTTCAGCCTCTTTCACCGGAGTTTCTACGACAACCTCTTCAGGTTCTGGCTGACTCTCTTTGAACGTCTTATAATCTACCAGCTCATCTTTTTCTTTAGAGTCTTCGGCGGGTTCTGCTTTTTTCGATACCTTTAGAGGTTTGCTGTCAACTGCCTTCTTTGGCTCGCCAGCACCACCGAAAAGAACATAAAGAGATAATAGTAAGAGAGTGACAACCTCGACAATAACTATAGCGAGAATTTTTCCGCTCTTCTTGTTGAGTGAGGTATCTTTGGCGTTTTTATGCTCTGCGCTCTTGCTACTCTTCTCCGAGCTCTTCTTTTTCATAACATTCTCCGCGAATAAGTGGAATTTTGCACCCAAAAACCTGATTACGGTATAAACATATACCACTTTTTGACTTTTTTCAAGTCTTTATATTACTGTGAGTTTTCCCGAAAAATATATTTTATTTTGCAATAAAGTTAATATATTGACAATATATTAACCCGGCAATCAAATATATAAGACTCCTGCACAACCTGCTTTTATGTATAAAAACCATTACCGTCGTCCCGAACTGGTTTCGGGATCTACTTGGATTTATTAGAATTACCAGACCCTGAAATAAATTCAGGACGACGGTTTTGGAGTCGCGCGGGAGTCTTATATAGCTTTCGCGCAACGTCATTCCCGAGGTTACGCAACGTCATTCCCGAGGTTTTAATCGGGAACCCAGGACTAAAACATATTGAGCGAAAGCGAAAAAGTTTAAGTTTAACAGGATGTTTTGAGCATGGTTCCCCGACAGGCTCCTAGTCTCACGCACTCGGGGACGACGGTTTTGGAGTCGCGCAGGAGTCTTATTAATGTAATAACCTTATTTAAGATTTCAGTTTATTTTTCGGGGTGTCTACAGAATATTATCGCTTGATTTATTCGCCGAATTGGATTAATATTAATTATAATATAAGATTTAGATTTAATTTTACAAGGTTTTACAAGGAAGTTATCATG
Source organism: Deltaproteobacteria bacterium (assembly GCA_024276115.1). Taxonomy (GTDB): domain Bacteria; phylum Desulfobacterota; class JAJRXV01; order JAJRXV01; family JAJRXV01; genus JAJRXV01. The sequence goes on along the minus strand of JAJRXV010000176.1, from coordinate 9,604 downwards.
AAGAAAATTTTTGTTGTTGATGATGAAATGTTGATCCTGAAGATACTATCGGACATATTGACGAAGGAAGGATATAAGGTCTTTCCGTACGCCAACGGGTTAGAAGTATTGAAAAACATTGACAAACTAGAGCCGGACCTGATTATATCCGATATCTCGATGCCTAAGCTCAACGGGCTAGACCTCTGTCAGGCGCTAAAAAACAGAAAAAACTCAAAAAATATCCCGGTGATACTTATCACCGCCTCAAAAAACGTGTCTGATTTCGCGGACGGCGTAAACTTAGGTGTGCGCTATTATTGCCAAAAACCCTTAGAGGTAAAAGATATATTAGATAAGGTCAAAAAAGTATTAACATAACAGGCACGCCTGTTTTTCCGAGACATAATTTCTCGTACTGGTAGCCCATAAATTACATTAGGCAACATGCCCATCAAAAGGAAAACGCTATTCTCACTCAAGCCGCGGAGTATATAAAATCACACAATAATTTTTTGGTAACTGCCCACATAAACGCGGACGGTGACGCTGTATCATCCGTGTTGGCGGTCAGTTACGCCCTGAAGCTGTTGCAGAAGGATCATACGGTCATCCTGAGCGAGCCGCCCCAGACCAAGTACGACTTTTTACACGGCTACTCTGATATCAAAGTAGCTGTTGAAAACCCTGCCGCCAAGTTCCAGAACGTCATCACCGTAGACGCGCCGAACCTCTCGAGGATAGCCGCCGCAAATCGGTATATCGCTGACGACGCGTTTATCATCAATATAGATCACCACGGGGATAACGAAAACTTCGGTAATATCAACATATTCTACCAGGCCGCGTCCACCACCGAAATAATCCACGAGCTGATTGTAGCGCTCGGTATCACCCTTGATATCCCGCTTGCCGAACATATTTACACCGGTATTGTTTTCGACACCGGTAACTTCCGATTCGCCTCCACGACCGAAAAATCATTTCTGATAGGCGCGAAAGTCAAAAAGCTCGGTGTAAGTATTGATAAAATCACCGAAAGAGTCTTCTACAGCAAGGACTTTGATTCTGTCAAACTGCTGGCGCGCACACTCACGCACCTGAAGATGTTCAACAGCGGTAAGGTCGGAGTGATATCTGTGACAAAGGCGGACAAAGAGAGCACCGCGACCGTAGAGCAGGGGCTAGATGATTACATAAACTACCTTATGATGGTGAAGGGCGTCGAGGTCGGGATATTTATGATGGAGACCGAGGACGAGTTCTTCAGGATCAGCCTCAGAGCGAAAAACGATTTCGATGTACAAAAAGTCGCCGCGACCTTTTCTGGCGGAGGCCACAAAAAAGCTTCAGGATGCCGTCTAAGCGGCAAATTTGACAATGTTATGATGAAGCTCGTCGATGAGATACGAAAGTATTTGTAAGTACTTAAAAGTATGGCGCTAAAAGAGCCCATATCGCTTTATCAACTTAGCTTGATTGTGTCATTTCAGAGTGCCCGCACCAACACTCCTGTATTGCGTTACCGCGTCATCCCCGAGTGCTTATATCGGAAACCCAGAAATTGACCATTGCGCAAAACGAACCAAAAAAAATGTAAACTGTGGCGAAAAAGCCGGAAACCCAGAAAAAACCAAAAAAAGAGGACTTATGAGATTCGCGAACTATATATTCTTAATGATCATACCGCTCTACGCGATAACACTCTTCTTTTTACAGAGGCGCAAACATAAAGGCGACGGCGCGTTCCTCTTCTCTGATGTCGGGGCGTTCGACGGTGTCGCGCGGACTCTCTCTGTGCGGATAGCCGAACAACTCCCGCGACTTCGTGGGCTCGCGGTGATGCTCATCCTCGTCGCGCTGGCAAGACCGCAGCTGCTTGACGTGCAGAAGAGCGGCGCGACTTTCGGGATCGACATAATCCTTTCGCTCGACGTTTCCGGCAGTATGCGCGCCGAGGATTTTAAGCCGAACAACCGGCTTTTTGTGGCGAAAGAGGTACTGAAGGAGTTCATCGCCGCACGGAGCATGGACCGGCTCGGGCTGGTGGTCTTCGCCGGAAAAAGCTATACCCAGGCGCCACTCACCACCGACTATAGCATTCTGCTCAACGTCATCGGTGAGGTCGGGATAAACGACGACGACAAAGGCACCGCGATCGGGCTGGCGGTCTCTGAGAGCCTCAACCGGCTCAAGGACTCCACCGCGAAAAGCAAGGTGATAATCATGCTGACCGACGGCGAAAACAACAAGGGGAGTATCGATCCGATACTCTCGGCAAAGCTCGCGAAAGCACTCGGGGTGAAGCTCTACACGATCGGTATCGGCAGTGGCGCCGGGGTCCCGATTCCGCTCCATAACAATGGCGGGGAAAAGCGGTACGCGACGAGCTCTGACGGCGCGGTGGTGATAACAAAGCTGAACGAGGATGTGCTGAAGCGGATGGCGAAGATCGGCGGCGGTCATTATTACCGCGCGACGAGCAAGAAAGCGCTCTCAGAGATTTACGCGAAGATCGGTGAAATGGAAAAGTCCGAGATAGCGGTCGAGGATTACCTGAGTTATTACGAGCTGTTCCCGTTTTTCGCTTTTGCCGCGTTGCTGTTGCTGTTTATTGAGGTGGTCTTGACGACGACGAAGTACAGTGTGTTCCCGTAGGGGGAGTAGGGGGAAATCCCCCTAAATTGCATTGGGCAACATACCCTCTCATCACATCAAGCGCGTACCGCAACTGCTCCTTCGTGTGCGCCGCAGTCGGTGTTATCCTAAGTCGGCACGTCCCTTTCGGCACTGTCGGTGGTCTTATCGCCTGTATGAACACCCCGTTATCATACAGGTGTTGGCTCAGCTTGAGCGTCTCTTCCGCCTTCCCGATCACGACCGGTATTATTTGTGAGTCGTGGTTCGGTACCTTGAATCCGGCGTCTATCAAACCATCGCGCATGAACTCAACATTCTCGAAGAGCTTCTTACGGAGCTTCTTACCGCTCTTCGCTATTCTTATCGCCGCTAATGCCGCAGCAGCAATAGCCGGTGGCAGGGCGGTGGTATAAATAAACGCGCGCGATTTGTTGATGAGGTAATCGATCAGGTCGCGCTTTCCGGCGACAAACGCGCCGAAACAGCCGAGCGCCTTGCTCAACGTCCCCATCTGTATCACGCGGTCGCTCTCCACCCCGAGATGTTCGAGCGTGCCGCGCCCATTCTCCCCGAGCGCGCCGGTCGCGTGAGCGTCATCTACTATTACAAGCGTATCGTATTTTTCCGCCAGTTCAACGATTTCTTTCAGCGGCGCTATGTCGCCATCCATGCTGAAAACCCCGTCGGTGACGATCATCCGCCGAGCGTAGCGGTTTGAGTTCTTCAGGAATTTTTCTAATATTTCCATGTCTTTATGCGGGTAACGCCGCACCTTCGTGTGGCTCAGGATAGACGCGTCTATTATGCTCGCGTGGTTCAACTTGTCGCTGAATATCACATCATTTCTGCCAGCTAGCGCGGATATCAGCCCGAGGTTGGCGCTGTAGCCAGAGTTAAACAAGAGCGCAGCTTCAGTCCCTTTGAACTTCGCGATCGCGCGCTCAAGCTCGACATGCGGCGCCATCGTCCCCGAGATAAGCCGCGAAGCGCCGGCGCCAAAACCGTATCGCGTGAGAGCCTCGCCAGCCGCGCGCGTTATCCGCTCATCATCGGCGAGCCCGAGGTAGTTGTTCGACGAAAGCAGGATGTACTCCTTCTTCCCGAGCATCACACTCGCCCCCTGCGCGCTCGTCACCGTCTTCAGCTCACGGTAGAGATGCGCCTCTTTCAGCTCCTCGAGTTTAAGGCGGATGTTCTCCATTACCCCACCTCCAGCCCGAGATCGTGGATCATCTGGAGATCGTCTTCTTTGTTGCGCCCCTTCGTCGTCAGGTAGTGCCCGACCATCGTCGCGTTCGCGCCGGCTAAGAAGATCAGCGATTGCAGATCGCGCAGGTTCTTCTCCCGACCGCCACATATGCCTATCCGTTTTTTCGGTAGGATGAAGCGGAATATCGCGACGCTTTTCAGCAGTTCGAGCGGCTCGACAGGGGCGTTATGCTCGAAGCGGGTATTCTCCACCGGGTTCAAAAAATTGACCGGTACTGAATCAACCCCTAGCTCCTTGAGGGTGAACGCCATATCGACCCGGTCTTTTTCAGCTTCCCCGAGCCCTAATATCACGCCGCTACAAACTCTGAGCCCGGCTTTTTTCACGTTTTTTATCGTCTCTAACGAGTCGTCGTAGCTGTGCGTCGTGCAGACCTGTGGAAAAAATTCGCGCGATGTCTCGATATTGTGGTGGTACGTCACAAGACCCGCGTCCCGCAACGCTTCCGCCTGCTCGAGCGTCAACATGCCGAGCGATGCCGACGCGGAGATACCTGTCTCGTTGCGGACCCGCTGCACCGCGCTCAAGATAGTCTTGAACTCATCAACGCTGTTTATGCTCCTGCCTGACGTGACGATACCGAAGCAGGTGGCGAGATCCTTCTCCGCGGCGCGCGCCGACTTTGCGATCTCATCGACATCGACCAGATCGAACACCGGCACATCGGTGTCGTGGTGGCTCGACTGGGCGCAAAAAGCGCAATTCTCCGCGCACTTGCCCGACTTGGCGTTGATTATGGAGCAGAGATGCACCTTCTTACCGACGAAATGTTCCTTTATCCGGTTCGCCGCGACAAAGAGATCGAAGACGGTAGAGCCCGATATAGCCATCAGTTCCCGCGCCTCGTCGTACTTTATCTCCTTTTCGGCGATCACTTTTTTCTCTAAATATTCAATAAAATGTTTTTCCATTAATTACTCCTTTTTTGTCAAGGTTGAGGGTTTCAGATGCCCCCCCGACCACATTAGAGCTTTGATTATACAGATTGTTTTGTGATTGTCAACCCGAAGTGAGTGGTGCGGGGTTGACAAGCCAGTGACTGTTGTGTGTGTGGTATATTTTGCCTGCATGCAAGGCACGAAATAGGGTATGGTCGGGACGACTGGAATTGAACCAGCGACCTCTTGCTCCCGAAGCAAGCGCGCTACCAGGCTGCGCCACGTCCCGTAACCGTTTATCTGATGAGATTATTTTAAATATTTTTTTTGAGGTTGTCAAGGGTTACGGGTTAATTAATTGCCTTATTAGTAAAACCAAAAATAGCACGTGGATCGACACAAACGATTGCAAGGCGTAGCAATATGTGTTACAATTACAACATAAAATGCTCAAAGAGGAGGAGCCAACATTATGACTACCGCGGTGAGGGTTTCTGATAAGCTTCTTCAGGAAGCTAAGCTACATAGCAAGCTCGACAACAGATCTATCAGGGGGCAGATCGAGCATTGGGCACAGATCGGTAAGTGCGCCGAGGAGAACCCTGACATGCCTTACAGTCTTATCAAGGATATATTGTTTGGGATGGCTGAGCTCGATGAGGGCGCGTCATCAGAATATATTTTCGGGCAAGAGTAGATGAAGGTCATACAGTCCCGTTCTTTTGGGAAAGCGGTCAAAAAATTTAACAAAGAAGAGAAAAAAACGCTAGACGGTCAGCTTCAGAAGATTCTAGGCGACAGAAATATCGGGCAACAAAAGAAAGGCGACCTGCGCGATATTTATGTCCATAAATTCAAAGTGAAAAATGTCCAGTACCTGCTATCGTACCGGCATAGCAGTAGCGTCCTTGAGTTGATAATGATCGGTCAGCACGAAAACTACTATAAAGAGTTAAAGAAATATCTTAAAGGTAGAGGGTAACCCGGCAAGGATGGGCAACAATATTGTCCCTACTAGGCCAGCACGGTAGGTTAGATTAAGCGGAGCGAATCTGACAAAAAGTGGTCGGGACGACTGGAATTGAACCAGCGACCTCTTGCTCCCGAAGCAAGCGCGCTACCAGGCTGCGCCACGTCCCGTAACCGTTTATCTGATGAGATTATTTTAAATATTTTTTTTGAGGTTGTCAAGGGTTACGGGTGGAATTTATTGCCATTATTAATGGAATCAAAAAATCTCCCCACGGGCTAGCCCGTGGGTAGACACCTGATTTTTTTGCTTGCATATAATAAAGATATAGTGTACATTAATAGTTATATTTAAATAAGTGGCGTTAAATTTAATTATAGGTTGGGAGGATTCTATGTGTGACATCGTGAACGCAGATGTTTTATTAGCATTTGTTATAAGGAAAAAGGGCAGTATTTCCTTTAAGGAGCTTCGCAAGCTTCAGGATGATATTGAGAAAAAGAATCATGATGTCATCGTTGATATTTCAGGTCCTTCAATTGAACTCGCGCTTTATTATTACCCTCAACTTTTTGAGCAAAAGAATGATGGAATTTACAAAGTAGAAGGTTCGACACTATTTTTTAACTCCGATTATATTGACAATATTTTCCTTTCATCTTTAAGCTCTAGGGTTAAAAAAACATTAGATGATGTTATTTTAAAAGTAGCTGCGTGAGCTTTGTAATATATGGACTCTGCAAAGCAAAAGATATTTAAAGACCCTGTGCATGGATATATATCCGTCCCTAAAAAAATATGTAAGTTATTTATTGACACAGCTATTTTTCAGCGCCTTAGAAATATAGAACAAACCTCTATGGGTTGCCTTTACCCATCTGCCAGCCATAATCGCTTTACACATTCTCTAGGTGTTTTCTTTTTAGCGAAAACAGCATTCCATAATATAAAAGAAAGTAATTATGAAAATTTAGGGTTTACGCAAGATGATTTTGAAAATATCTTACGTTCCGTGAAACTAGCTTTTTTTGTAGCCGCCCTTATGCATGATTGCGGGCATTCTCCATTCTCACATACACTTGAAAAACATTACCAACGTTCCGATAATGCAAAAACTTTTTTACTAAAACAAGTGAAAAAAGAAAAAATTGGATGTAACAAGTTTAAAATAGATTATGAAAACATGACTTCTTCGCCTGCGGCACATGAGATATTCAGTGCTGCAATTTTTCTAAAACACTATTCCAAGGAATTAAAAGACAAATACCCCTCTTCTGAAGAGGTGCCTCTTCTTGTTGTGAGGATGATTACTGGGTGTATTCATAAGGATTCGAGAGACAACAAAAACGAACAAATTGAAAACAGCTTTATTAATCTAATCAATGGTAAAGCGATTGATATGGACAAACTCGACTATATCTTGCGTGATACATGGTCATCGGGCGCTAATAATGTAATGGTAGATGTTTACCGATTACTATCTGCTCTTAAGCTTGATTTAGATCAAGAAGGCATAATTAGACCAACTTTCAATAAGTCAGCGTTGAGTGTGATTAAAAGTGTAATTGATGGGAGAAACTTTCTTCATTATTGGATATTTTCGCACCATACTGTTTATTATTATACACATATTCTTAAAAACGCTCTAATTAAGCTAGGAAAACAGCTTTCACCAAAGGATGATAAAGATAAATTCATGGACACTTTATTTTCTCAAGCCCCCTTTGCAAAACCTGTCGACTTAGGAAATGGCGTTAGTTTGTACTTGCCAACTGATGGTGATATTTATTATCTTTTCAAAAAGGAAAACAAGAAGATTCCAGAAGTAAAAGAAATTTTAACACGAGAGCCGCGCTTAATCCCCTTATGGAAAACATATGCCGAGTTTAAATGTATTTTTAAAAATATTTTTAAGAGCTGTGAATCTGATGAGAGACAGGTGGTACTAGGTAAATTCAAACAAAATGAATATATAAATAACCTGTTAAAGGGTGTAATTTCTAATGCTGCTCAGCGTAAGTCAGTCTTGTATTTACCGGTTCAACCCAATATATTTACGATTAGCGAAAACGAGCTATATGTTTCTTTACGCAATGAAGTATTATCTTATCATGAAGTTGATATACATATCGGAAAAGAGCTACATGAAACTACAGGTAAAAACAAAGAAAATTTAGAGTATTTTTTTGTATTTATACCTAAAGAAGTCTCTGACAAGGCTGAGGAGTGCATTGAATCACTTAAAAAAGAAGCGGAAAAAATACTGAAACAACAATGAACAACGAGCAAATCGGCTAGGAGCTCGTCCTAGAACACCGCCCAAATACTCGTTTAGCTTCAGAAAACAGCCCGGTAGTCTCGTTAGCGGAGCTGGTAGTGGACGTATCTGAATGAACGGCGCCGCGATAACGCGTTTTTACGTGAAAACCTTGCAATTTCCCAGTGTTACGCGGCCATTAGCGCCATTTTCACCGATTCCAAATCCGCCACTCCCTTTAAAAGAGCTTTCATCATCTTTTTGACGTTATGCGCCGTGCACACAAGCGAGAATTCTCCGGCCGCTTTTTCGTACCCTCTGACGCTGAACCCTCTGAAACCACTGTTCTTTACCTGCCCGAACACCGGCTCAACAATAACTTTTCGCTTACCGTAGATTTCTTTGGCGGACGATTCGGACATCTTCTGGGGCTGCTGCCAAATAGAACAATTCACATATTTTTCAAAAAGGTATTTTTGTAAGTTGTTGATATTACGGGGTAGCGACCAGCATCTAGATGCTCGGAAGCGTAGGGGCTTAAGCCCCTAAATTGTATTGGGCAACATGCCCATAATAGTAGACACCACGCTGGGCGACGCCTACGGGCATCCTGATGTATCATCCGGCAGGTTCAAGTATATACCGACTCCAGCAATTGATGGAGTGGAGCCTGTACAATAAATTCCACCGCCACCACCACCATAAATGGTTTTATTATTAACAATTTTTCCGCCAGTTATTGTAGGGGAAGAGTTTGACATATATATCCCGCCGCCATAGTCGCTAGACGTGTTACCTGAGATCGTACAGTTAGTTATTATAGTGGGAGAGCTTGACATATATATCCCGCCGCCATAGTTGCTAGACGTGTTACCTGAGATCGTACAGTTAGTCATTATCGTGGGAGAGCTTAACATATATATTCCGCCGCCATCGTCCATGCTATTACTGTTCGCGGCTATAATAGTGTCGGATATTGTAGGGGAAGAGTTTAGTATCATCATCCCGCCGCCATACATATCTGTACTGTTAGCGCTTATTATAGAATTAGATATATTCGGTGAAGAGCTTAGCATATATATTCCGCCGCCATCAGTCGCTCCTGTGTTTTCAGTTATGGTACAGTTTGATATATTCGGTGAGGAGCTTAACATATATATCCCGCCGCCAAGTCCTGTGTTATTAGTTATAGTACAGTTAGTTATAGCCGGTGAAGAGTTTGACATATACATTCCGCCGCCATTCATGGCAGACCAGTTATTAGTTATTATGCAGTTGGATATAGTCGGTGAAGAGCTTGACATATATATCCCGCCGCCATTTGAGGATGAGGAGCCTCTTGTTATAGTAAAGCCGGTTAGAACTGAAGTCGAGGTTTCTGCTGAGTTAAAGGTGACCACGGTTCCAAGAGAGATGCCATCGATCGTTGTGTTAGATGCTCCATTTAGCGATCTGACAGTTATAGCTTTACCGTTGAAATTTATTTGCTCATTATATGTGCCGTCGCTCACTTCTATTGTGTCGCCGTCTGCCGAGGCGTTTATCGCCGCCTGGATAGTTGTGTGGTTCATGCCCGTCGCGCCTACAGTAATGATGCAGGCGGCCGTCAT
>JAJRXV010000175.1 GCA_024276115.1 Deltaproteobacteria bacterium | reverse complement strand
GCGATTATCCGCCCTTTGTTGATTATCATCACCCTGCCGCAGAGTTTTTCCGCTTCTTCTATGTAGTGCGTCGTCATGAGAATCGACATTTTTTTCTGTTGGTTGACCTTGATGATGAGCTCCCAGAGCTCATGCCGAATCCGCGGGTCGAGTCCTACGGTCGGCTCGTCGAGGAATAGTACCTTCGGGTCATGCAGAAGCGCCCTCACTATCACAAGCCGCCTCTGCATCCCACCAGAAAGCGTGCGCGCGTCGCGGTCTTTCTTATCTAATAGCCCGGCGAAAGCGAGCGCCTCATGTATCTTCTCCTTACGTGTCGCCTTCGGCATACCGTGTAGTAGCGTATGCAGGTATAGGTTTTCATACGCGGTGAGGTCGCGGTCTAAGTTGCTCTGCTGCGGTACCACCCCGATCACGCTTTTTGCCGCCTTCATGTTATCGCTAAAACCTCTGCCATAATAGTACGCCTCACCTGAGTGTGGCTTCGTCAGCCCGGTGAGCATCTTTATTGTCGTGGTCTTACCGGCGCCGTTCGGTCCTAAGAGCGCGACAAAATCGCCCTCGTTGATCTCGAAGCTGATGCCGTCCACAGCGGTTGTATCACCATATTTTTTGGTGATGTTATCTACCCGCAGTACGTTTTTTTCGTTTTTTATCATTTATTGTCTCATTAATTAAAAAATCCGCTTTTATCCGTCGTTTCCGTATTTTCCGTGTGCTATGTCTTTTATTAATACTTCACTTTTTATTCGCTCCGCTCAATGTTCTAGTCCTGGTTCCCCGATTACTACCTCGGGGATGACGGGGTGGTGTCTCGGGGATGACGTTGCGAGCATTATGTTTTGTTTTTCAATTCATCATTCATAATTCATCACTCTTTAAGCGAGCATAGCCCCGACCCCGAGCGCGACCAAGCCGCCGAGCAGTATTATAAAATCAACCGCGCGATACTTCAACACTACCAGCCCTGTTATCGTGATTATCAGCACGAGGATAGAAGCGATATCAGAGAATAGTAACCAGAACGTACCGGTCTTGAACGCCTTATGCAGTTTGTTCAAAAAACTTAGGCTCCGCATCGGGGATTTTTCTATCTTCTCCATCACACCCGCTTCTGGGTCGATGATATATGTGGTCTGACCGTGGAACCCGTACAGGAACTCTATCTTATTACCCCCGCGGATTTTTATGACCGCCGGATCATCCTCCCGGTCTATCTGCTTTTTGTAAAACTCGATAAAATCTTTCATCAGCGCGCTGTCAGACTTTGGCACCTCATAGCTGGTGGTATCCTTCTCAATAAAATAATCGAACGATTTCCTATGATTCAGCAGTATGCCGGTCACGCAATAAAATATTATGAATGAGGCGAGCGCGAGCCCGCCCCACCGGTGTATAATTGTCAAAAACTTCTGTAAACTCATCAGCTTCCTTTTAATGCTAATTTGCACTCAAACGAGTAATATATTTTTTATAAAAATATTCTTTTTGAGAACCCCTTTTTGAAAAAAGTTGTTCTCAAACTCTCCCCAAAAACTTTTTAACAGTTAAGTTTCGGGGAGGGAGGGGGCATTACTATAAAATAGTACAAATTTATTAGACAATCTCCCCTCCCACCCCGAAACTTATATATTAGAAGTCTTTGGAAGGGGTTTGGGGAGAACCTTTCTACAGAAAGGTTTCCCCAAGAAAAACTTTGCATAAACACTATGTTACTTTTTTGAACGCGACTTGGATTAGTATTCCTCTAGCCGCTCGATCGATTCATTAAGCTGCTTTATATAAATATGGTTGACCGCCGGATAAAAACCAAGCCCTTTATAATACGTCGCGCCTTTGTACTCCTGCTCGACAGTCTCGACCTTCATACCGGCCGCCTCTAGCTCAAGCGCCCATGAGAGAGAGCCGTCCTTCTCAGGCTCACTGCCCATCATGTCGTTCATTATATGGTCACCAGCAACGTACATAAAAGGTATCAGCCTAACCTTTTTTGTTGGGGAGTTCTTAGCTTTAGTCAGTGCCTGATCCCGAGTGAGGATACCATCGACACCACCGATAAAGACGTTGGAGTACTTTTGGGTGAGATATCGATCCAAGCCGAGGTAAGTCGAGTTGGAGCCAAAATAAGTGAGCGGAGTACCATGCGCGACGAGGACGTTTGAACCCTCCTCAGGCGACAAGAAATTTTCTTCTACCGCCTCGATCGTCTCAAAAACAAACTCCCAGTCATGCAGTAGCGTGCCGCCGTACTCTATATCAAGACCGAGCGTTTTAAACGCGTCGATAACTTTTACCATCTTAGAGAACTCCTGCCCCGGGAAAATATGGAGCGACTGAATGGCGACCCTGCGATAACCGTCATCTTCGAGGTTTGCCAGCACCTGCGCGAGGCTCAAAAAACGCCGCGATTCCCCAGCCTCCTTAAACTTCTTGTTCGCGCGCTCCCTGACGATGGAGGAGGTGAACGCCCACTCCACCTTATAACCTTTATATTCTTCTGCCAGCTCTTTTTTTAACTGCTCGTCAAAATAATCAAAAGTGACCCGCGCTTTCGTAGTGGTACCGAAAGCGACGATCACAATCGCCGGCTCTTTTTTTAAAGTCCTTGTCATAGAAAATCCATCCTTTGTAAACATAAACAGCGTGATAAACAGTACCGCTACAACTAATAATCTACTCTTAAACATTTTTTCTCTCCTTCGATCGAGGTTGTTATACTAAACGCCTGACTAATATCGTCTTCGTAGGGGCAACGCCTATGTGCCTGCCAAAAAAAACAGGGCGACCACACAGGGTTCGCCCCTACGATTAGCGTTTAGTATAGGATAAGTCGTCTCCTGACTTAGGGCTACCTACTTCGCCGTCCTTCCCATTTCACCCGGTGAAACAGTGAATCAACCGGCTTTCGTTCCCATCACAGTTACGACGATAGTTGAGGATTCTCACCCCATTCCGTTTCTCATCCATAGTTAATAAAAATCCGTCTTTATCGGTAGTTTCCGTTGTTTCCGTGTGCTATTCGCATCACCTCCCTCTAGCCGTTATTATTCCCCGCCGCTATCTTCAAGATAGCGTTGACCGTTGATGCCGCGACGCTGCTACCGCCCTTGCGCCCCTTGTTGGTTATGTACGGTATGTCGAGCGTAAGCAACTCCTCCTTCGACTCTGCCGCACCGACAAAACCGATCGGTACGCCAACGATAAGAGCGGGTTTCGCAAGCCCCTTCTTCACCAGCTCACAAATCTCAAAGAGCGCGGTGGGGGCGTTACCGATAGCGATTATAGCGCCGTCCGCCACCTCTGCCGCTTTCCGCATCGCGAGCATGGAGCGTGTGAGCCCGGTCTCTTTAGCCTCTTTGATAACGCCCTCATCGTTCAAGAAACAGAGCGCCTCACCACCGAACGTCGCGAGCAGTTTTTTGTTTACGCCAGAGCGCACCATAGTCGCGTCGGTGATTATGTTCTTCCCCGACCTGATAGCGTTCAAACCCGCGTCAACAGCCGCGGGGTGGATTATCAGTTCAGTCGCGTAAGTGAGATCCACAGTGGCGTGGATCACCCTCGTCACGATCGCCTTCTCCCGCTCTGGCAGTTCTACACCAGCCAGATGCTCAGCTATTATCCTAAAACTCTTTGATTCTATCTCTCTCGGATTCGTCAGTATTTCCAATTAATATCTCCTTCAAGCTAATATTATTTGTTATCGTTTTTAGTATCTTATCCACAACTTTGTTCTTATGTATCAAGACGCAACGCTGGCATGACCAGACCTTGCCGCCGGTTTTGTCCGTCGCGACAAACTCACCGAGGCTACCATCCTCACACGGGTAGAAGGGGCAATAGCAAAATGTGCAGTCTTCTAGCCCGTCGTGACACGGAAAGTATTTACATGATCTGTTCGATCTGTCGATCATAAGCGCCTCCATGGATCTCACAATTTTTTATGAAATTCCGCGCGAAATCTATGTTCGCGGCAAAATGAAAATGCGTGTAACCGGCAAGCGTGTTCCATTTTTGCAGCCCGTCTTGTATCACCTTACCGCTGTTTTTTGAAAGCCGGTACGCAGTGCCTCTCTCTGCGCCATCTAGCGTCGAGTAGTGAAAAATATGCGCTCGGATAGTGTCACCCTTATTGCTCAAGATGTTTCCTGCCGCCGCCTCGGCTGTGACGTAGCCGAAGGTCTGAAGCTTCTTCGTCATCCGCGCCGCGCCGTTGAAGATCCCTACCATCCCGAAACTCGCGCCATTAAAATCCAGTAGCTCATCCATGAGGTACATAAGCCCGCCACACTCGGCGTAGAGGGGCATCCCCGCTTTTGCCCTGTCACGTATTTCGCATTTCAGGCGCGTGTTTTCTGACAACTCCCGCGCGAAGATTTCTGGGAAACCGCCACCGATATATATTCCATCGACCCCGCTCGGTAGCGACTCATCCGCAATAGGGCTGAACTCCACCAGCTCAGCGCCGTAATGCTCTAATATTTCTAAGTTATCCTGATAGTAAAAATTAAACGCCTTGTCTCTAGCGACTGCTATTCTTACTTTTTTGCCCGCTCTGTCGCCAGCGAAAACGCTCGTTTTATGCTCGGGCAACGCGCCCGCTCTTTCCGCTATCTCGCGGAGCTTTTTGAGGTCGATGTTTTTGTTGATATGCGCGACGAGTTTTTCGTATAGCTGATCGTTCGCGCCACTCTCTAGCACCGGCAGAAGCCCGAGGTGCCGCTCTGGCAACTTGATTTCGGAGTCTCTCGGCAGGTGTCCTATCACCGGTATCGCGGTATTCTTCTCGATCGCCGATTTTACGTATTTATAGTGGCTTTCGCTCCCAACGTTGTTCAGCATTATCCCCGCGAGGTTCACGTCTCTGTCAAACTCCTTGAACCCGAGCGCAATCGCCGCCGCGCTGGTAGCCATCGCGCGGGCGTTAATCACGAGTATCACCGGCACGTTCAGCAATTTCGCGAGGTGGGCGGTCGAACCCTCACCACTGTCACGCAGACCGTCGTAAAGCCCCATAACACCCTCGATGACCGATATCTCAGCGTCGCGCGCGTGTTTCGAAAAGAGCTCAAGAACAGCATCACGAGAGAGCATCCAGCTGTCGAGGTTGTACGACACGCGACCTGCCGCGCGAGCGTGGTGCATCGGGTCGATGTAGTCCGGCCCGGTCTTGAACGGCTGGACATTCACCCCGCTACGGCTTAGCGCCGCTAGCAGAGCGAGCGTGAGCGTCGTCTTGCCCGCGCCGCTGTTCGTGCCTGCTATGATTATTCTCGGTAGCGTCATGTTTGATCCTTACAAGACTCCTGCACGACCTGTTTTTATGCGTAAACATATTGCTGTCGTCCCGAACTTGAGGCGCGCCTCTTGTTTCGGGATCTGCTTGTATTCATTATACATTCCAGAGCCTGAAATGAATTCAGGACGACGGTTTTAAGGGTTGTGCATAGGTCTTTTTCTGTAAAAAATCCAAAAAAAAATCCTTAAACCCACATTTAAAAAAAATGAGTTTAAGGATTGTACCCTGATTTATTGAATCCCTTGTCAAACGATAATTACCGGTTATCGTTCATCATTAGTATTAGGCAGGTCTTCTGACTTCTGGATCGGTCTACTCATCACACCTTCCCATCTTACCAGTCGCATCAAACGCTAACATGGCACGCAGACAGTGGCTAATCGTGATTTTCGTCCCCAGTTACAGCGGCGGGTCCGCGCCCGATTCTCACGGGCTTCCCTTTTCACCTGAGATTTCCAGGTACCTTATACATTATAGTTTATCGTGATTAACAGTACATTATTTTGGGGTATCAGTCAAGTTTTTAATGATATTAACCCGGCAATAAAATAAGTAGTCATGAGCGCAATATCAACGGTTTTTGTATGTACTTATTAATTATTACCGCGCGTTATTTGAAATGTCATCCCCAAGTGTCGCCACAACGTCATCCCCGAGCGCGTGAGACTAGTCTCCTATGGGGATCCAGACCTCAAACATCCCATTAAACTAAAGCAAAGTTTATTCGCTTTGCTCAGAGTTTAGTCCTGGTTTCCCGATTACTACTTCGGGAATGACGGTTTTTGAGTCGCGCGGGAGTTTTAATACTGTTTTTTCCACCAGCGGTTCCACTTGTTGTATCTTTCACCGAACGATATTCCGGTCAACTGTTTTAGGGGAGTGAAAACAGGGCTTGTCGTAGAGAAAAGGGCAGTATCTTGAAAACATACACCGGTTAATGTTTCGAGCGCTTTCGCCGCGCCGTCTCGAACATGAAAATCCAAATCTTTCAGCGCCAATATAAGCGGCTTTACAGCACGTATATCCCCGAGTTTTTCGAGCGAAAAAGTCGCCGCGCTTCGCACCCACCAGTTCATATCGGTGAGCGCGTGTATGAGTGGTTGTACAGATTTATGATCGCCTATTTCTCCAAGCGCCCACGCCGCGTCGCCACGGACATTCGCTTTTTCATCCCTCAGGCTTACGATCAGCGCGTCAACAGCAGTAGCGTCACCGATCTTTCCCAGTGCGTAAGCCGCTCCCTCGCGCACACCGCCAGTACCGTCTTTTAGGGTGTTTATGAGTGCGCTGGTAGCGCGGGAGTCGGCTATCTCACCAAGCGCCCACGCGGAGTTGCGCCGTACAGACCAGCTCCGGTCTATTTCAAGCACGTGTATAAGATCATCGACCGCCCGGTCATCTTTGACCTTACCAAGTGACTCAGCCGCGACACACCTGACCCACCAGTTATTTTCGTAAAGTAGCTTGATGAGAGGCTCGGTAGCGATAGAGTCTCCCACCACCCCGAATACTTTAGCGAGGCACTTTAAGAATATCGGATCCTCCTCCTCTTTAATCGATTGAAGAATAATGTTGATTGCCGGCGTACCGATATCTATGAGGAATTCAACAGCGTTTTCCCGTACTACCGGCGCCTTGTCGCGCAAGTTCTTAATGGCATGGCGAACCATCGAGTTACGTTTAGCGTCACTCATAATCAGCTCCTCTAGGGCATGTTGCCCGATACAATTTAGGGGCTTAAGCCGCTACGCTTCCGTTGGTCGCTAGCCCGCGATATCAACAACTTCCAAAGACGCTTTTTTGAAAAACATGTGGAATGTTCTATTTGGCAACAGTCCCCTCTACAGAAAAGTATTACCCCACCTTTTGATAAAATCAAGATAGAAAATCACTTTCTTGACAAAGGGTGGCTATAATGTTAAAAAGGTATTCTGACAATGGGAAATTATACTGAAAAAATAAAGAATAAACACGAGCTTAAGCTTCTTTTCGAAAAGCTGAAAAGCGATGGAAAAAAAATAGCTTTCACTAACGGTTGTTTCGACCTTCTGCACGCTGGGCATATCCGCTACCTTTCTGAGGCGCGGGCGCTTGCCGATTACCTTGTCGTCGCGATAAACAGTGACGCGTCTGTAAGGCGAATAAAAGGTGACAAGCGACCACTGATACCGCAAGATGAGCGCGCTGAAGTGATGGCCGCACTCGGTTTTGTCGATTTCGTTGTGATATTCGACGAGCCTGACCCGTTTGAGATAATCTCGTTCCTCCTGCCGAACATTCTGGTGAAGGGTGCGGACTGGGGGCATGACAAGATAATCGGGCGTGACGTGGTGGAAGCGGGCGGTGGAGAAGTGATTCGGATCAAGCTGACTGAAGGTGTCTCAACGACAAACATAATCGAGCGCATACTTGAGCGGCATTGATTCAGGCAGAGCGTCATGCAAGTTGGTATCTAAATGACAACAACTAAAAAAATATTTTTAATAACCTCGATTCTGCTTGTCATCACCGGGGTGGCTGTGAAGCGTTACGTTGATCTCAAGCGGGAGATGACTTTCAAAAAGCTTTATGGCGGCGACTTTGGTGAAGGCGGCGACGATGTTATACAAACGCCTGACGGTGGTTATGTGATGCTCGGTGAGACTAACTCATACGGCGCCGGCGCTTCTGATATGTACCTGGTCAAGGTTGATAAAAAGGGGAAGGTGCTTTGGGAGTCTACTTTTGGCGGGGATAAGAGGGACCGCGGAAAGTCAATGGATATGACTTCTGATGGCGGTTTCATTCTCATTGGTCGTACTGACTCCTTTGGAGTTAAGGCTACAAATATCTACCTGGTGAGGGTTACGGCGGAAGGTACTAAAATATGGGAAAAAAATTACGGCGGGGATAAGCGGGATCTCGGCAAGTCTGTTAAGCAGACCCGGGATGGCGGTTTTATTTTGCAGGGGCGGACGACTTCTTATGGAAACGGAAGGGCGGACATGTACCTGATCAAAACCGACAGCGAAGGTAACACTCTCTGGGAGAAGACGTTTGGCGGCAAAGAAAGCGAGTACGCTGCTGAGGTAATAGAGGTTTCGGGTGGTGGTTTTTTGGCAGTTGGGCGTACTGACACCTTTGGCGCGGGTAAGGCCGATATTTATGTCATAAAACTCGACAACGATGGTAACGAGGAGTGGACAAAGACATACGGCGACTGGCATGATGAAAACTCGGCGTCTGTGGATGAAGTCTCAGACGGTTATGTTATCGGTGGGTTTACAGCCTCAAAAGTCGGGAAGATGCGGGATTTTTACCTTCTGAAGATCGATTTTGACGGTAATGAGCTGTTTGCAAGGAATTACGGTACTGACTTGAACGACAGGGCGTTTTGCGTTCGGGCGACCTCTGACGGAGGCTACATAATGCTCGGTGAGAAACAGATCCTGCTGGCTGATGATGATAGCATAGCCGAAAAAATAACTAAAAGCGTTCAAGGCGCGCGGAAAACCAAACCACCGGTAAAGCGTCGCAAACTAAAAGATTACGACATGTATGTTTTGAAACTTGACAAAAACCTCAATGAAGAGTGGTCAAAAAAATTTGGTGCGGAAGGCGCGGACAAAGGCGCTTCAGTCAGGCAGACCGCCGATGGTGGTTATATTCTGCTCGGTACGTCAGCGTCTTATAGCGATTCTCCAGAAATGTTCTTGATAAAGATGGATCCATCAGGTCAGGTCGGTCTGTTTTAGGGGTAAGACTCTCTTTAGCTGAATAAACGGTACTACTCTTTATGTGCCAAAACGAAAGACGAGGTAAGAAAAATGAAAAAAATATCCGCGTCAATAATCGGCGCGGCAAGTATATCCGCGGCGTTTTTGATGAAATTCATCGCGCGTCACAAAAATGTTGAGCTGAAGCACGCGTATTCTTCATCGCAAGCCGGCACACCGGTATCATCGTACCACTCCTTTTTGACCGGTATTGTTGATATGGAGTTTGAAACGCTTGATGTCAAGGATATGATGTTCGACGACTCAGATGTTGTCTTCATCGCGCGACCGCACGGCAAGTTTCTGGATCAGTCCGCGCTCATGATAAAAGGAGCGATACATAAAAAACTTGGGACAAAGTTCATCGACCTCTCGGCTGACTTTCGCCTGAAGGACGTAAGCGTGTATGAACATTGGTACTCAGTGCGTCATCATCACGAGGATCTGCTTGAGACGGCGGTATATGGCCTGCCAGAGCTATATTGCGATGAGATAAAGGACGCGACCCTGGTGGCGAACCCGGGGTGCTACCCAACATGCGCGATACTTTCGCTCGCGCCGTTTATCGCTAACAACATCAAGCACGACGGCATATTTATCAACGCCCTCTCCGGTGTTTCCGGCGCGGGGATACGCCCATCCGCGAAGAATATCGCGATGAATGTGTCAGAAAACATATTCGCCTACAAAGTCGGCGGGGCGCACCAGCATACCCCGGAGATAGAGCAGGAGCTGAGCAATTTTTCATCATCGGTGAAGGTAACATTCACCCCGCACGTAGCGCCGTTCAAGTACGGCATAATCCAGACTACCTGTGTTAAGTTGCTTGAAAAAGTGAGTGCTAGCGAACTGCGCAAAATATACGAGGAATTCTATAAGGACTCACGCTTCGTCAACATCATCGCGGCGCCGGATCTCCCAGAGGTGAAAGACGTCGTCGGCACTAACTTCGCCAACATCGGTATTAAGGTTGACAACCGCACCAACACTCTGGTGCTTGTGAGTTGTATCGACAACGTGATAAAAGGCGCGGCGGGTCAGGCTGTGCAGAATATGAATATCATGTATCGTTTTGATGAAGATGAGGGTTTAAGGTAATCGGCGTTTTTGCCGTCTTTTTTTTGTTTTTCCGCTACAAAGCCCCAAGAAACGCAATCTTTACTTCTTTTTTGAGCCACTACCCTTGAAATTTACAAAATATAGGTTAAGTTACAAGTACTAAAGTTAATATTAGACTCGCTGTTGTTGATGCTGGAACAGATAAGTGGGTTGCGTAGGAGAATCTATTACTGTGTTCAATAAACGTACTTCAATATTTTATAGACTATTGACTTCTTCTTTAGCTTTGGCATTCAGTATTGTAATCACGCTTTCTTTAGTTTTTTATTATCTCAGCAAAGTATCTATCCATGAACATACCGAAGAAGTCATCCAGGAGCAGATAAACAGTATCAGTAGCAATTTTGCTCAAATGAAAACTGAGTTGATATTAAGTCAGCAGGTATTAGCCAATAATCCTGCTGTCGATACTTTTCTAACCTCTTCGCATCCCGGCTCTAAAATAAACGAGGATACATTATCTGAGTTGTTGAGCGGGTGTATTAGTCATTATTATAGCTTTGCACGCATATATTTATTAGATTATCGTGGAGCTGAGAAGGTCGTGATAAATAAAGAGCAAAGTCAAGAAACAGCCACTAATAGTGACGCAAGACTCAATAAACTCTTCGCACAAGTCAAGTCTACTACTCCGGGTAAGGTCGCGGTCAGCTTACCCTACTTTAATGAAAGCGGTGACACGTATTTTTCAGTGTGCGTTAATGTTGTTGATGATATTAGCGGTAAGTTTATCGGGGCTATTATCGTTGACTACAGTTTAATAGAGTTTTTTGATTTATTAGAAAAAATAAAATTCCACAAAGAGAACAGCGCCTGGGTGTTTTCTTCAACAGGGGCTCTTCTGAAGCGTCCGGCTAACGCTAAGGTTTTACTTAACCCCCAAGGGTATATGAGAAAAGCATATACCCTAACACCTCAGCTGGTAGAGACTGGTGACGGGCTAATTGTATACCGGGATTTATCATTAATAGCTGACCAACCATTTATAAAGTTGGCAATAAGCGCCTCAGGTTCACTCATGTTTGAGGACGTAATGAGTATTTTAAGCTTTTTTATTATTGTTTTTATAGCGTTTGTTTGCATAATCCTGCTTAGCGTTTATTACCAGTCAAAGCGTTTTACCAAACCTATTATTGAGCTTTCTGAGGCGGCTTCGAGTTTTTCTAAGGGAATCTTGCCTGAGATCAAAATTGACGCGGATGGTGAGATAAAGCTGTTAGTTGACAGCTTTAATCAGATGTCGAAGTATTTAAAAAGCACTACTGTTTCACGGGATTATATTGACGGTATTATCAACACAATGAGCAACGTGCTATTTGTCGTCAATCAGACAGGGGAAATATCCAGAACGAACTCCGCTGGCCAAAGCTTGCTTGGGTATGATAAACAAAAAATAATCGGGAATAGTTTGAAAATGATTGTTGAGCAAGAAGGTGATGAAGGTAGTGAAAAGCTCAATATCGATTATTTATTGAAAAACAAGACATTCAAGAACCTTGAGGTGAGACTTATCGCTGGTGATGGTAGCAGGATTCCTGCTCTTTTTTCATGCGCGTTGATGCGTGGCACTGAAAACTCTCCAGAAATCGTATGTATCGCTCAGGATATTTCAGAGCATAAAAAAGCTGAAGAGACCAAAACACTGCTTAACAAAGAGCTAGAAAGTACTAATGAAGAGCTCTTAAAAACAAATAAAGAGTTAACGCGCCAAATCGATATACGGGAACGGATCGAAGGTGATCTGGAACAAAGCAGAGACGACATTTTAACTGATTACGAACAACGCTCTACACTGAATAAGCTTCTTCACATTTCATTAGAGGAAATATCACTAGAGGAGATGTTAAATAGAGCTCTTGATATTATTCTGTCAACCCCATGGTTGAATATATTGTCTAAGGGATCAATATTTTTGGTAGAAGATGAGGCAGACGTACTAATCCTGAGAGCCAAAAAAGACCTTGCGCCACCTCTTTTGAAGCTATGCGCTAAAGTGCCTTTTGGTCATTGTCATTGCGGTTTGGCCGCCAAACTGAAAAAGACCCAATTTTCTAATCACTTAACCGAAGAGCACACAACTACTTACAATGGCATTGCTGAGCATGGTCACTATAATGCACCTATTATGATGGATGAGAAGGTAATTGGCGTTATCAATTTATATTTAGAGCAAGGTCATATACGAGATAAGAATGAGATAAGCTTTCTTAACATAGTCTCAAGTACTCTTGCTAATATGATTCAAAAAAAACAGGTAGAAGAGGACTTTAAGGATAGTGAGGAGAAGATACGCGCAATAACTGACTCTGCTAATGACGCGATTATTATGATGAATAATGATGGGGATATTACTTATTGGAACAAAGCGGCACATAAAATATTTGGCTATACCGAAAGTGAGGTGTTAGGAGAAAGCCTGCACGCGTT
>JAJRXV010000174.1 GCA_024276115.1 Deltaproteobacteria bacterium | reverse complement strand
CTTGGCGCTGAGGTGATCGGTATTACGCTGAAGCTTTTCGATTACCCGCAGGATTGCGACGCGGTGCGGAAGAAGAGTTGCTGCTCCACCGAGGATGTCTATGACGCGCGGCGGGTCGCCGAAAAGGTTGACATACCGTTTTATGTGCTCGATTACAAGGAGCTGTTCAAGGAGTGTGTGATAGACAACTTTATCGACGAGTATATGAAGGGGCGGACGCCGAATCCGTGCATAATCTGCAACGAGAAGATAAAATTCCACTACCTGCTCAAACAGTGCGACGAGCTCGGGGCGGACTACCTCGCCACCGGTCACTACGCGCGTAACGATTATGAGGAGGCGACCGGGCTTTATCGGCTCAGAATGGGGATCGACCACACTAAGGATCAGACGTACTTCCTCTTCAACCTGACGCAGGAACAGCTCAAGAAGATAATCTTCCCGCTTGGGGGGTACACGAAGGAGCGCGTCCGGCAGCTCGCCGAAGAACACGGGCTCAAGGTGGCAAACAAGCCTGACAGCCAGGAGATATGCTTCGTCACCGATAATGACTACCAGAATTTTATCCAGAACAATGTCGCCCCGAACCTCTTAAGACCCGGTAATATCGTTGAGGAAAGCGGTAATATACTCGGGCGGCACAAAGGAATTTACGCATACACGATCGGGCAGCGCAAGGGGCTTGGTATCGCACACCCGCACCCGCTTTATGTACTCGGGTTCGACAAAACGAAAAATGAGGTGATAGTCGGCAAGGATGCGGGGCTCTTCAGGCGTGAGATATTCCTCGAAGATGTATCGTTCACCTCCGGGACAGCCCCTGCCGCATTGGTAGAGTGTAGCGCGAAGATACGGTATGCGCACTCCCCGGCGAAGGCGACGCTCGAGATGACCGGTGAGAGTAGCGCGGTTCTGCGTTTCAGTGAGCCGCAAAGAGCAGTGACACCGGGGCAGGCGGCGGTATTTTATATTGATGATGAGGTGATGGGTGGGGGATGGATAGAAAGATAAAAACAGCTACAGTGATTACGCTCGGCTGTAAAATCAACACCTTCGAGTCGTTGGCGCTGAAAGAACAGCTGGCGGGCGCCGGGGTGACGCTTCTGCCGGACAGTGCTGGAGCGGATCTCTGTATTATCAACACCTGTACTGTGACCGCCAAGACTGACGCGGAGTCGCGGCGCGTGATCCGCCGTGTGAAGCGCGCGAACCCCAAGTGCGTCATCGCTGTCACCGGGTGTTACGCGCAGTTAAAGCCCGACGAGATCAGCGAGCTAGAAGGGGTCGATTATGTTTTTGACAATACCGCGAAGGGCGGGCTGGTAGAGCATATCCTCAACCTGAATGATGGCAGAAGGGTCGTCGCGTCTGACATCTCAAAGGAGAAGAGCTTCTTGAACCTCTCCCCGAAAGAGCTGGATCGCAACCGGGCGTTTTTGAAGATACAAGACGGGTGCGACGCGTTCTGCTCGTACTGCATCGTACCGTACGCGCGTGGCAGGAGCAGAAGTTTGAGCGCGAAGGAAGTTATCCGCTCGGTCAATGGTTTTGTCAGCGCAGGTTTCAAGGAGATCGTCCTCTCAGGCATACATATCGGTAAGTACGGGCATGATCTATCGCACCGGACAGATCTCACAAGCCTCTTGAAGGAGATCGAGCGTTCGACAGACCTGCCGCGCCTGCGGATAAGCTCGCTTGAGCCGAACGAGATAACCGACGAGTTTATCGACTTCGCGCAGCGGTCGAAGATAATGTGCAACCACCTGCATATACCGTTGCAGTCAGGGGATGCCGCTATTTTGAAGGCTATGAAGCGGCCTTACACCCCGCGTGAGTTCGGCGCGGTGATAAACCGGCTGAAGAACGCGGTCAGTCAGTTCACCATTGGCGCGGACGTGATTGTCGGTTTTCCGGGCGAGACAGAAGAGGACTTTGAGAACAGCTATCGGTTTATTGAAGAGTCGCGGATCGATTATCTGCATGTTTTTCCGTTTTCACGGAGGGAGGGGACACCGGCGTACAGCATGACTGGGCAGGTGGACGGCAATGTGAGGAAGAAGCGGTCGCGGCTATTGAGGGAGCTTGGTGAGCGGAAAAAGGCGGAGGCGTATCAGGGTGCGCTTGGGCGGAAAGTGAGAGTGCTGTTCGAAAAAGAGCCGAAGAAGGATGGCACGCTACATGGGCTCAGCCGCGGTTATCTGAACGCTGTCACTGCCGGATTTGGTGAAGATATGTATAATCAAGAGCGTGAAATCACTGTGCGTGAGGTCAGAAGCAGTGGTGGCGCGCCGGTGATATGGGTGGCGGGGCAGGAATAGCCGACGGAAGGCGCGGATAAACGCGGATTTTTTAATTTCTACTGTTTTTTTGTCTCATGTATTATGAATGTAGGTGTCAGCGCCCCAAGGAGGCATCTGATGGTGCGTTTAATCAGAATGTAAGGGAAGTATCCGTAAATGGTGGCGTTTGGGAAGATCCGTCTTATATCTGTCTCGGTGAAGAAGTGCTTATGGTCATCCCGCTGCACTTTTTGTGGTGTCGTCCCGAGCATGTAGAGTAATCGCATGAGTAAAAAATAGCTGTTTGGCGTTGTTAGTATCATCTCGCCGTCTTTTTTGAGGACTCGGCGGAATTCGCTGGCGGCGTGCTGTGGGGCGTCGAGATGTTCTATCACCTCGCTACACCAGATGAGGTCAAACGACGCGTCGTCGAATGGCAGTGTTTCGTTGACATCTACCACCTGGCACTTTTTATAGCTCTTTTCTATGTCGATAGATGTGACATTGTAGCCTTTTTGTTCGAGCCACCGCGACTGTAGCCCCTCACGGCAACCGATATCCAGAGCGTTTTTACCATTACCGCCTTTTATTAGTGAGAGCGCGATCAACTTGCCTTTGGTAGTTTCGCGGAGGTCAGCTTGACCGAGATCTACTGGGATCTTTTTCAGTATGCTGATTATTTTATTGCTATTCTTATTCTCCATGTTTTTTAGGGGCTTGAGTGTTCCTTATGTTTAATTTCACAAGGAGCATTATATATAAACTTTTGTGCCATGTAAAGAAAAGACTTGTGCACGGCTTAAAATAGCTCCCCTCCCACCATGGGAAAGGGGGCTATTTTAAAAGCCGTGCAGAGGCCTTACATGCTTTACTTCTTACGGACAACCGTCGTTTGCGGCTCCACTACAATCCTCATCAGTCGCGTTACCGCATATCTCAACAGCGGCGGAATTGATAAGAGGATTTGTGTCATCACAGTCAGTGCTGTTGGTTACGTATCCCGGAGGCTGGGAGTTTGCTGTAACAGCTCCCGCGAGCAGACCTTCCCCGTCGCCGTCGGCATCGATCCAATAAGGTGTCGAGCCCGGACAGTCCGCGTCCGCGCCATCAATATTACCATCACAGTCATCATCAACAGCGTTGTCGCATATCTCGACAAGTCCTGTTTTTCTATTTGGATTCGCATCATCACAGTCAGTGCTGTTCGCGACGTATCCCGGAGGCTGGGAGTTTGCTGTAACAGCTCCCGCGAGCAGACCTTCTCCGTCGCCGTCGGCATCGATCCAATAAGGTGTCGAGCCCGGACAGTCCGCGTCCGCGCCATCAATATTACCATCACAGTCGTCATCAACAGCGTTGTCGCATATTTCGACAAGTCCTGTTTTTCTATTTGGATTCGCATCATCACAGTCAGTGCTGTTCGCGACGTATCCCGGAGGCTGGGAGTTTGCTGTAATAGCGCCCGCGAGCAGACCTTCTCCGTCGCCGTCGGCATCGATCCAATAAGGGGTCGAGCCCGGACAGTCCGCGTCCGCGCCATCAATATTACCATCACAGTCGTCATCAACAGCGTTGTCGCATATCTCGACCGCGGTGGGTTTTATGCTGGCGTTGGTATCGTCACAGTCGGTATTGTCTATGACATACCCGGTTGGTGTACCCAACGCGACAGTAGGGCTGGCAGTCGCGCCAAAAGTATCAGTATCGGTGTCTGGGTATCTGGTCACAGCTTGTTTTCCGTCACAGTCGTTGTCAATACCGTCATCAACAACTTCCGCGGCGCCCGGGTTGACAGCGATGGCAGCATCATCGCAGTCGGTGTTATCGACAACGTATGTTGGCGGCGGTGTCGCTGACGGGCTAGTGATAGGTACGGCATTATTGCCATAAGTGTCGGTGTCAGCGTCTTTGTAGTATGTGTTGCCACATGGACCCGCGGTATCCGCGCCGTCGCAGTCTTCGTCAATGGCGTTGCCGCATATTTCGAGACCGTCAGGATTGATAGTAGGGTCAGTATCGTCGCAGTCAAGGTTGTTTGTAACATATCCCGCTATCTGACCGGCAGTATTCTGTGTATCGTTTGGATCGCCATAAGTATCCCCGTCAGCATCTCTGTAAACGATTCTTGTCGCGGTCGCGCAGGTGTCATCAGAACCGTCGCAGTTTTGGTCTACGCCATCGTCGCATATCTCTGTCGCGCCCGGGTTTATTGAGGCTGACGTATCATCACAGTCCGTATTGTCGGTCACGTATCCTGGAGGAGGGTTCTTTTGCTTCTTTAAAATATTAGGATTGCCATAAGTATCCGCGTCCGCGTCTCTGTAATATTCGTTGCATGTGTCATCAGAGCCATCACAGTTCTGGTCGATTCCATCACCACAAATCTCAGAAACATTAGGGTGAATGTTGGCGTTAGTATCATCACAGTCAGTGCTGTTGTTAACGTAGCCAGTCGGTTGCGTGTCAGATTCTATAGAGTTATTTACGTCACCGTACCCGTCGCCATCAGCGTCTTTGTAATAAACTCCGCATACGCTGTCAGAACCGTCGCAGTTCTGATCTTTACCATCTTCGCAGATCTCTGTCGCGCCAGGATATATTGTAGCGTCGCTATCGTTACAGTCAGTGCTGTTTGTGACGTAACCCGTTGGTTGTGATGTCGCGGTTGTTGAGCTGTTCGCGTCACCGTATCCATCCCCGTCAGCATCTTTATAGTATGTTGTGCATGACGAGTCAGAGCCGTCACAATCCTGATCAATACCGTCTTCGCAGACTTCTGTAGCGCCGGGGTGTACACTCGCGTCACTATCGTTACAGTCAGTATTATTATCGACATAACCAGTCGGCTGTGATGCCGCGGCTACTGTACTGTTTGGGTCGCCATATCCATCTCCGTCAGAATCCAGGTAATATGTTGTGGTGCCGGTATCTCCGGTATGTTCATTTACCTGAAAGGTGAAGGTGCCACCGTTTGAGCTTGCTCCGCCTTTAATGGCGCTATAATATTTTCCGGTAACAGAGCATACCCATGAAGCGGTTAAAGGAAAAGTTGTTCGCTGGCTCTGGCTGGTTTCACTCGATATATCAACAGAAGTGATTACAGTCGCGCCATCAGTGTCATAAATTGTCAGCGTCGCGTTTGAAAGTGTATCTAGCGTTACGTCGAAGGTGTATGTATTACCCGTGACGGCGTCAAAGCTGTACCACGCGGAATCATCCGCGCTTTCAAGGCTTCCATCGACCTGTGTGTCAGTGCTCAGCGGAGCCGCTGTATCCGGGCTGTCCCCAGCGGTCACAACAGCGCTATCATTGTTAGAGTCGCTACATCCCCAAAATAGTGACATCATAGTAATAAAAACGGTTAGTAATGCAAGCACAATAAATGATGCGCTAATCTTCATTAACATCTTCTTCTTTTCTTCGCTCATAGTTTCCCCCCCCCTAAAAAAATTAATAATTGTTCCCCACATCTTATTTAATAAGATACGACATGTTTTCAGAAAGTCAAGTGGAAATAGGAAGAAAATTTATGGGAAATGAATTATATGTTGGGCAGATTAGAAGTCTGGCAGGGTGGGTAAAATGGAATGAAGTACAATGACATGTATGTGATATCATTGTGTTATTAACCGGGCAATTAAATAAGGAGCCATAATTCGTATTATCAAAGGCTTTTGTCTGTACTTATTTATTACCGCGCGTTATTTGAAATGTCATCCCCAAGTGTTGCCACACCGTCATTCCCGAGTGTCTCTATCGGGGATCTAGGCTCTAAACATCCCGTTAAACTAAAGCAAAGTTTATTCGCTCCGCTCAGAGTTTAGTCCTGGTTTCCCGATTACTACCTCGGGAATGACGTGGCGTAAAAGCTGTATATTTGATTGCCGGGTTAATATGTTGTCTTGGCGCAACGATACGCAATGATATATATACCTAAAAAATACCTAAAAAAGCCAAAAAACTTACAGATGCTATTCATAATGTAAAAAAACTGGGACACTTAACAAACCAGCATATTGATTATCGTAGTTTTTTATGTTACCTTTATGTAATTGTAAAAGAGACGAGGGGGGGGAGGTTATCAAGGTAAACAGAGCCCCGATCACGAGAGAGTGGACAGGGAACGCTGGTACTCCGCTGTCAGTCGTTGTGGACAATAACGTCCGGGGGGTTATCTGAACTCAATAGCCTGTCAACTACAGACTGAGCAGTTATAAGGTGATATATGATAATGAAAATAGCAGAAGAGCAGGCAGACAAGATGGTTCTCAAAAAGAGCAGGATTGTCGGCTTTCTATTTGGTGGTATATTCGTCTCAATGGTGATTTTTGGAGAAGGGTCGCTAATAAACGCCATAATAGTTATGGTGGTAGGCTTGGCTCTCATTGCTTACGCGCATAAGATAACAATCATTATTGACAAAAAGCTCAACAAGCTGACTATTATTAACAAGACCATCTTAAAAAAAAGAGAAGAGGTATACGATCTAGGTCAAGTAGCCTCGCTTGAGTTAAAAATTGATGTAGGAGCGAGGACTTACGGGACTTCATCATATTTTATTTTAGAAGATGGCAAAAGGCTTTTCATCTATCACTACGATGTGTCAGGAGAAAGGGGTATGGGGAAAATGCTTAAAAGGCTCAGCGCCTTTATTGATAAACCATATTGTAAAATATTTAATGATCCTGCCAACCTTAGGAATAGTCGTTAGGTAGGATGGCGCTGACAGCGACGCTGACAAACACCACTACCGCGTCCGCGCAACCGATGCTGGTGGAGTATCCATCAATAAAAACTCTGATTAGCACTGGATTTATATCAATATTCAAGGAATTTGTAGAAAAAATGTAACAAAGTGGTATAATTATAATATAATATATGTTAAGTGTGTGGTTTGGGCTGAATGGATTGTACCGTAGTCTGATATAGGGTTGCATGAAAGGTCATCTTTTATGGATGAGGACATACAGTATATAGAAGAAGTAAGGGCTGGTAAAAAGGAAGCTTTCTCCTTTTTGATAGAAAAGTACCAGAAGCAGATCTTCAATTTCATATACCAGTTTTTCAGGGATTATCACTTAAGTCTTGAGATAACACAGGAGACCTTCCTGCGGGCGTACAAGTTTCTTAACACCTACCAGAAGGAAAAAAAATTCTCTACGTGGGTGTACTCGATCGCGAAAAACCTATGTATAGATGAGTTGAAGCGGAATTCGCGGCTAAATACTATACCGATCAGCGATGCGTGCAAGCATGAGAGCGCGGATGAGTTCTCTCCGCTTTTTTCAAAAGCTACACCAGACACAGAACTGGTGTTGAACGAGAAGAAGTCGTTGCTGTTAGGCGCTATCGAGAAGTTGCCACCGAAGTATAAGGTTGTGATAATGTTGTGTTATTTTGAGGGCTTGTCTTACTATGAGATCGCGGAGGTGCTGGAGAAGCCATTAAGCACAGTTAAGGTCAGGATATTTAGAGCGAAAAAGAAGCTTTTGGAGCATTTGAAAGATAAAATGTAACAATACTTGGTGATTTAAGTAATATTAAGTGGAATCGCTATACAATATAGGTTTTTATATAAGAAGGCGTTTAATGCTTAAAATGAGTAGTGCCAGAAGGGTAGTACAAGAATAGGAGTATAAGTTATGAGAGACTGTAAACAGATAGAGAGTTTGATTTTTGGGTATATTTCCGGGGATATTATGAACTCCGAGCGAAAAGTGCTCGATCAGCATTTAGATGAGTGTGATACGTGCCTGAACGAGGTGATGAGGCTTCAGAGCCTTGACCTGAACCTGATGGAGCTTACAGAAGATGGTATGGATTTGCCGGTGGAGTTTCAAGGCGCTGACCTCACCGCGGCTATTATAAGTAAGATACCGCCAAGGATGTATAGACCGCGACCGAGGTTCTATAAAGTGTTGTCACCTTCAGTGGTATTATCTACCTTGACACTCTGTCTGGCGGTGCTGGTTTTCATCCTCGCGGGGAAGGTGGACAAAATAAATGTAGCGGCGCCAGACTCCGGCGTAAAGTCGGTGAAGATATTGTTTAGCTCAAACAGCGCTCAAAAAGTTTCTCTCGTTGGTGATTTTAACGCTTGGGGGGCAGAGCCGCTTCTCCTGAAAAGCCTTAAGGACGGTATGTGGGAAGCAGAGTTACAGCTGAAGCCCGGGATGTATGAGTATAACCTTGTGGTAGATGGTCAGAGGTGGATCTCTAACCCGAACTCTGATTCAGTTGTGCCAGATGGTTTTGGCGGTACAAACTCTGTTGTGATTGTCAATGATAATGGCGTAAAAAAGGTAACCCATGTTGAAAAAGGTGAACGTATATAATATTTTTTTAACAGTTTGTAAATCACTAGAAAATAAAAATAGCCATTTGCTGTACCAGCAGGTGGTTTTTTTTATCTAAAACTTTGATATAAAAAATTATAGACATTTTTGTTTATTTTTAGTATTCTGCTTTGTGATGTAAAGTGGATAGTTGTGTGAATTATGCGATATAATTAGTTTATTTAAGTTAATACGGTGATATTAAAGGTGATTCTAATAAAATTTAACCTCAAGAGGGTTGCTTTTTCTGTTTTTTTTGTAGCAATGTTATTTATCGCTACGAGTGTGTGCTATTGCGCGACCTTAGATGACTTGTTGTCAAAAAGCAGTATCAACAAAGGCGACGCGCGAAAGATTCAGGAGTTATACAATAATATCAAGCAGTTTGATGTCGATGACAGTACTGTTATGCGTGTGATCGGCAACGCGATAAGAAGCAAAGTCGAGACAAAACACATATTAAGGATTTTGGTGTTGATTTCGAAAGCCGAAGTTGAGGAGATTCCTACAGAAGCGCTTATGAACAAGATTCTGGAGGGGTTCGCGAAGAAAGCGCCACCGGATATAATAATTGAGAAGGCGACCGCGAAAGTTCTTGGGCTGAAAAACGCCAAGGCGATCCTGAATTATTTAAAGTTAAAGGGGTATGAAACAGACCAGCCAAAAATGGTCGTTAATATATTAAGCATTTACATCGCTAAAGGTTGGGACCCTTCTGACCTGAAAAGAGAAATAGTAATTAAAGGGCTGTCACATAAAGAATTCAATGAACTAGCGATTTTTTTAAAACAGAAATAGAACTATTCATCATAGGAGAGAGCGGATATGGGAGCATTGAGAGATAGTATTAGGATAAATGCCTTTAGGAGTCTGACATGCCTGGTATTTCTTATCTTACCTTTATTAACGTTGATGAGCGCGGCTACCGCGAACGCCGCCGGTATTGTCGGCTCTAAACACGATCTTACAACAAAAGGCTACCCTTACGGTCTCTGCTCAGAGTGCCACACCCCGCACGGGGCGCAGGACATAAGGCTGTGGCCTCGTACCTCTCGTGGAACCGCTCCAGGGGCGATTGTATCTCCGGCTACTCTCGCGGTGTCTAAAGTCTGTCTTGACTGCCACCAATATGATAGTATGACCGAGCTTCCGACTCTACCTAACGCAAGTGGTGTTAAAGCTTGGGGCGCGGTTGGGTGGAATCCTGTTCAACTGTATGATAATACAGGTAATCTTACCTTGACTACACATAGCGGTTCTACAGATAAAAACTGTACGGATTGTCACCCTCACAATAAAGGGTTCTCACCGATACCATGCGATTCTTGTCACGGTTTCCCCCCGGGGTATGACTCTGACCTTGCGATACCGTGCGACTCTGGCGTCATTCCGGGCACAGGAAAAGTCGGTGCCGCTGATGATCCACTGAACCCGACCGGCGCTGATTGTGATATAAACGTACCAGAAGCGGGTAAGCACGCGTTTCATACTAGAGAATACGCTGATGGGCGTATTAATGACACACAAAATACAGGTTATCCGAAGATGCAGAATAACTGTTTAGGGCGTGGTTGTCATGCTACGGACGCGCATAGGACGGATCCGGGTGATCTGACTGAGCCTGATTACGTAGGTGAGGTTGTTTTTGATATTTACAATAACTCGACTGCGCAAGTAGAGATAGATAAAGATAGCATCCTAGGGTATATGAATACGCTTGGTGATAGTATCCCCGACCTTAACATGGGGGTCCCGGGTTCTTTTGACTATACAACTAAAACATGTAGCAATGTCTATTGTCACTCAAATGTTCAGGCATCACCGCCAACTGGTACTACCGGAATGACATACGCCACTCCAATATGGAATACCGATCCGACGAATAAGGCTCCATGCGGTAGTTGTCACGATGATAACACTAACGTAGCGGTATCGGGTCAGCACACCGGAGTGCTGATGGGCTCAGGAAGCCACTCAAGGCACGTTGATGGTACGACTTATGGATTTGACTGCCAGGACTGTCACTTTGAGCGTGGTAAGAAAGACCCTGGTTTGGGCGATACAACTAAAGATGGTTATCATGTAAACGGATTTATTGACCTGAACATAAACAAGGCTGTGGCTAACATCAACGTAGGTACTAGCAACGGCACTCCAGGAGTTATAACAGGCTCATACAATAGTGGTTTAAACAGAAAAAATCCGGGTGATATTTACTACTCTTGCGCGGATGTCTACTGCCACTCAAACGGTATGGACGCGAAAGGTGATCTGCCGCTCGGCATCCCGTCGCTAGAGCAAGACCCGGCGACCAACATGTACTTCGCGACTCCGACATGGGGCTCAGCTACACCAACAAACTGCGAGTCTTGTCACGGATCTGTTAACGCTGATCTGGTAGGTACAAAGGCGTACGGCGCTCCTGACTACGTTAGTGGCGGCGGTGGGGCTATGCACGCTAACAGTCACCTGGCACACGTTACCAGCCAGATTTTGCACGTAGCTGGTGGTGAGCTTACTTGCTCGACATGCCACTTATCCACGATAGCTGATACTAATACAGCAGACGGCTTGACTCTTGTCTCACCATCTACGACTCACGTAAATGGCGATGTCGACCTTTCAAGCTCAAAATATGCTTTTAAATTTAATGTTAATGCTCAGAAAAGGTGTTACAATTCATGCCACGGAGTTTTTGACGAGACAATTCCGGCAGAGGCCGCGCTGGCGCCACAATGGGGCGGAACTGTAGCTGCCGGTGGTTGTTTTACCTGTCATGGCGCCACAGCCACTCTGCTTGAGGATGTTGTGCGACCCAGCGAGCCTATTGGAGAGCCAGTGGCAAGCCCACCAAATAAGATTTCCGCGACTGAGTATGAGGCAAGAGGACATGGGCTTGACAGTACTGTGGGCTACCTAGATTACCTCGGTAATTTAGGAGACTCAGGAAACCCGGGCGCCGGTTTCAGGGATTACTCTTCGGCGAGAACTCAGCCTGGTTGTTTCTCGACCTCTGATACAGAGGCCTTAAATGGATGTCACTTCAATATCGAAAAAGCAGTAGACAACCCATACTTATTAGGACCTTACGCTACTGATGTGGACTCATTATGCCAGTTCTGCCACGTTGGTGGCGGGGTATTGGTCGCGTATATCGGCAAGTCACACACACAAACAGAGACCCGCTCTTCTAAGACCTGGGGGATAACTCCTAAGTGTGTTGATTGTCACGATCCGCACGGAGATAGTAACAACTATATGATCAAGTATGGTATATCAAGGATCTACGGTAGTACTCTGTACGGTTCTCCTATGCTATCTGACGGATCTGCCAACGCCGGAATCGCCAAACAACCAGCTTTGATGAAGCCGGTTACCTTTAATCTTACAGCTGTTGGCTATAACGGCAACCCCGGTCAAGCGGGTGACTACTACAATTATGATGCTGATGGGCTTTCAGATGGTATCTGTCAGGTCTGCCACTCGCAGAACCTTGTATATAGTTATTTAGACCAGGCTGGTGAAGTAAAAGCGCACAGCAATAACATGAACGCTTCTGATACGGTGACAGACTTCCTTCCTGAGGATGGTAGGAGGTGTACTGAGTGTCATCACCATGATGACGCGGCGACAGAGATTACAGGGTTTGGTCGTCCATACATTGATGAGCCGGTCCCGTCTGAGCTTTATTGTACTGATTGTCATGTTTGGGATCCAAATGGCGATCTTAACCACCCACTTATGAGTCTAAAGGCGAATGGCGGACTATTGGAAGGTCTTGCCGATTCGAGTGATGAAAATGATGATATCGATAACTATACATTTGGCTATCAGGCGTTAAAGCCATCAATGCCGGACTTTACTGACCGGGCTATGATCGATGGTACGCAGTGGGTGACCGACGGGCATGGCGCCGCGGCTTCATCTTCTTTACCGCCTACGAATAAATTCGGTGCTAAGAGTGGTCCCGAACTTTTATGTACTGACTGCCATGATCGGGATGTGCCTCATGGAACAGGAACAAATCCATTCAGGCTCTACGGTATTACCGCGAACCCAGCCAGTTATGATCCGGCGGTACCAGATGGTATCTGTTTAAACGCGTCTTCTCCATGTCACGGTTCCGCCGCGACTTATGATCTGGTGGACAGGCATGATTTCGGCACAGCCTACACCGGTGGGAAGTGCTTTGACTGTCACGACCCGCATGGTGATACTGCCAGACCTAATACTGCCGCTACTCAGGCGTTGACCGGAATTGTCGACGCGAACATAAACAGCGCGATGATACAGAGAGAAGTCGTGACGGTTGACAGGTGGCTTGTCGGGCTGTACGGTAATCCACGTACAAAGCTTGAGCCGTCAGCACGCTACTACGCTACCGGCAACCAGACCGATTATGTAAAAAACAACTTAAATTACAGCGGTATATGTGAAGTATGTCACGTAGCCGCTACGACTATGTACTTCAGGCGGAAAAACGCCGACGGTGATACTCTGGAGTTTTTCCATAATGAGCCGACCTCTCCTTGTACTTCGTGTCACACTCACCCGCAAAAATTCGAGCCGCCTACTTATTGTGATTGTATAACCTGCCACGAGCAGCTGGCAAACCAGTTTGATATCGGGCAGGCACCGACCCCAGGAAGGTCAAAACATGATGTGACTTACGATGCTACTTATGTTGCGACAGGCGCGACTACCAGGGAAAAATGCCCGAATCAGGATTGTTTGAAGTGCCATGACCTTGATGACGAGTCACTGGTTAACCCCGGGAATCCAAATCACATGGACGGCTTCGCGCACTTAAAGGTCGGAACTTCTGCTGTATACCGTTCTGAATCAGGCTACAGAAATTATCAGGGTACTACCTGGAGCTACAGGAACGATCTCGTTTATGGCGATCTAAAGGCTGATGACCCGACTGGAGCGTTCTGCGCGCTCTGTCACAATGGACAGGTACTCCCAGTGACTAAGTTCACCGGTTCAGGTACCCCACCGGATGTCTACCGTAACTTTATTTTCACTTCGAGAGGGCATGGCGCTAGTGATAACGCTACGGGTAATTTTCCAAGAACATTACCGAATAGCGTCTCCGGCGCTGATATAGGCAAAGGTTCATGTACAGCGTGTCATAACTATCACGGTGTAATTAATAAGAGTTTGATCCATATAGAAAAAGCTGGTGTTGCGCTCTCGTATCCTATTGCTGACAATGGAGACAACGCTCAGGTAGACACCAAAGAAGTGTTCTGCCTAGAGGCGTGCCATGCTGACGTAAGAGCGTCTTATGGTGATAAGCAGGATCATTACGTATTTAACTACACAGGCAATCCGACTACTTACGATCAGGATCCTGGTGATCCACCAGCTCACTATGGCGCCGGCGATGGTGCTTATTATCTTGTCAGTAAGGCTGTAGGCTTTGTCTTAGGAGGTACTGACCCTTCTCTTAGCAAATATGTGCATGATCCGGCTGAGGGAGAACAGCAGGTATACGTTGAGGATGTCGCGCTGATAAACGCGAAACTGAAGCTTAACGCCAATGACAGAGCTATTTGTGTTACTTGTCACGATCCGCATGGCTCTGATGTTGATTCTACCTGGGGCTTGCCGTCAAAATCTCCGGCAAGTACCGATGATCAGATGCTTAGGCATGAAACGTCGGCAGGCAGTGCCTGGACGACAATTGAAGAGCCGTGTGATGTCTGCCACCTACCTCTGTAACTGAAGCAAAAGACTCTTGCACGACATGCTTTTATGTATAAAAGCTGTTGCCGTCGTCCCGAGCTGGTTTCGGGACCTATCTGGTTTTGGAGTCGCGCAGGAGTCTTAGTAAAGAAGAGGTAGGTATGTGATGGTAGATTTTTGTCATAAGTGACGAATCCTTTAGATTGTGGGGTGATATCTACATTTAAACATTAGAATAAATTAATATTGTGTTTTTCAATACGACATAACTTCCTGTATGTATTAGCAATTCCACCATTAATAAAAAAACAGAAAAATATTGACAATTTTTTGACTTTAGTGTAACATTCTTGACAATGTAAAGTAGTAATACTATAAGGCGAAAATCTATAACTGTTTTATGGTTGTCAAAGAAAGGGGTATGCTAAGTAAATTCTAATCATTTTAAGTTATTAACGCCTATTTATAAAAAAGGAGAAAAATGAAAAAGCATATATTTACTCACAAAATTTTAACCATCACTATTATCGCAATATTTATTGCAACCTTCATCTCATCACTATCTTTTGCTCAAACAGAGCGCACAGTAACACTATATGATAAATCTAAAGGTCTACAAACAGAGCTTGCGTTAGACATACATGTCACCGAGGATGTCGTATGGTTTTCGTCTGACAAAGCGGGAGCGACATCATTCGAAAAAGACTCCGGCACATTCAAGTTTTACACAGCTGCCACAAAGTTTAATTTTGTTACCGGCGGGGTTGGCTCAATGACTACCGCTTTTGGCAAGAGATGGTTTGGTACTGCCGATGGTCTGAATGAAGTTTCAGAAGATGGAGAGATCATCATGCATAAAGAAATCGAAGTGCCGTTTATCGGTAAGAAAGGCAAGACCAGACAAGCCCCACTTAGAGGCGCGAAGCATGTTTGGTTCAAAGGCGGCAAGCTTTGGGTTTGTTCTCACAAGGCTCTCGGCGGGCTGTATTTTTATGACGGCACATCATGGACTGAGCTTCGTTTTGTCAAGTCAGTTTTTAATTATGTCAATGACATTGAGATAGTTGGTGATAATATCTGGTTTGCTACCGCGACATTTGGAATATACATATATGATCCGGCGGCTGACCCGAACGCGCCTCCTACCGCGACAGTGAAGCCATGGAAGAGTATAACTTCTTCTAAAAAGTCTGTCGCGCAGATAAAGAGCAACGTAATCAACGATATGCTTTTAGTTGGTGATACCATTTGGGCCGCTACAACAAAAGGCATCGCGGAGATAAGCATTGATGGCGATGACTACAGTGTGACCACGCATGATAAGGAAAGTACAGATGGCGCGATCAATAATAACGTTATAACAGCTTTAACAGCTACGGCAGATGGTGATATAATCGCCGGTAGCATGAACGGAATATTTATTTACAGCAACGGAAGCTGGGATAAGCTGAATCTGGTCGATCAAGAAGGGAAGGAGCTTTCGATCAGAAAGATATATTCTCTCGCGATTGATGGGGACTATGTTTGGATCGGTTCAAATCTTGGTATTTTAAGAATGGAGTAGGAGGTGTTTTAAATATTCAAGCTTAGCGCTTTTACATAAAAAAAATATAAAGGAGAGGAAATAATGAGTTTAGGAAAAAAAGGTGGTTTTTTAGTTGCACTTATGCTGACGCTAATTATAGTTGTCGGCAGTTATTTCGTTTATGACATTGCCTTAGCTGACCACTCAAAAGGCCTCGCCTGCTACAGCTGTCATACGCTGTCAGCAGCCGGGATCGAAAGTGGAACGTCTTCTATTCGTACAGCAACCGCTCTTGGTGTTTCAAACACTGAGCTCTGCGAAGTCTGTCACTCAGAGAAGTCAACCGAGTTCGGATTAACAACTATGTCACATCACCCTGTTCATGTAATCGGTAATACAGATCCACTCGATTACAGATCTGCTCACACTGATGCGTCACCGTATCAGACATCGACAGTCCAAAACGCGATTGAGTGTTTTAGCTGTCACAACCCGAGACAGATCACGAAGAGGGGTGACAATGTTTCCCCTGGTACTCCACGTGGATACCCGGACCATGCTTATGAGAACCTTGTTTTAGGTCCTCCAACAGCAGGCCCACCATGGGATTATCTTGAGAATCACTTATATGGAACAGAGGCTGGAGCTACCGCTGTCGGTGCCACATCTTATGGATGGGATGGTACTACCGGTAACTACAACACATGTTTTGGTGGTTCAAAGATAGTTAGTGGTAGCGTTACGAAGACAATCTGGGGGGGCGGCGTTTCAGAGCAGCTACCTGGTTGTCACGGAACATCTACCGTTCACGCAGAGAAACTGGTCGATACAAAAAATGGTAAATCAATTGAGGATTACTATCTTGGGTTAGGTCACAGAATTACTTCTGACCTTTCTAACGCGAGAATTCTTTGTAACTCTTGCCATGACGCGCACTCAAGCGCGAACAGTATCAGACTCTACAAGAACCAATCAGGTACATTTGACACAGTTAACAAGATATGTCGGGACTGTCACGGTAACGACCCTGGTTATGGTCAGGGTGGTGCGCCGGGTCCAGTAACAGTTGATACGGACCAAGGTCCAAAGACAGTTACTCCGCCATATCCACCGTCAACAGTTTCTTTTCATAATCCACTTGCTGAAGGATTATGCTATGACTGTCACGGAGCTCACGAGCCTCCACCGGAGATCGATAATGTTGCTGACTGTACTATGTGTCACCTTGCCAACCCAACCGCGAACAATGATGATGTAGATAACTATACATTTGGCGCGGCTCCTGGTGATTTTACTGACAAGGCGCTGATCGATGAGTTCCAGTGGACTACTTTAGGTCACGGTACACCTGATACAACTAACCTCCCACGTACTAACAGGGAGATAGCACAGGGTATACCAACCGGTCCTCAAGGTCCAAATCTTGGTTGTACCGATGGCACTGGTATTTCAGGTTGCCACGAAACGGCTATCAATCACGGAATACAGACTAACCCATTCAGGTTGAGAGGCTCTAATGGAGCAGCATCATATAATTCAGCTACTCCTGATGGCGTTTGCTTAAGGACTGATGCTGTATGTCACGATGTCAACTCTACAGACAGACACGACTTTGTCGGTGCGTATGCTCAAGGTAAATGCTTTGACTGCCACGATCCGCACGGCGATAGCTCGAACGGTGACGCTTCTTTAGCCAACATTACAGATGCTCTGGCTAACATGAACACAGCAATGCTTCACAGAGAAGTTGTTATCTCTGACAGATGGCAGGCTGGCGCTACTTATGGTATCGCTTTAGGTAAAACATGGCCGATCGCTCTTTATTCAGCATCTGGTCAACAGTCTGACTTTGTTGCTAACAACGCTTCTTTCAGTGGTATCTGCGAAGCTTGTCACACAGCGACTACTACAGAGTACTTTAGGCAAAACAACGCTGACGGTCAGAGTGGTGGACCAACATGGCCATCATATCACCAGACTCCAGAGAATGTTTGTGTTAACTGCCACAAGCACGAGGCGAGGTTCCAGCCGCCGTCAGAGTGTACATCATGTCACTCAGGCGCTGTTGGTGGATGGACAGAGCTCGATCCGACTATCGGTAGACCTCCAATCGTCAGCTTTGACGCTACTACTGGGCTTTACCACATGACAGACGCTAACCCGGCCGGTACAAACCATGCCACTACCAGCGCAATGTCACGTCACGGTAAGGGTGGTAACATGACATCGTTCGAATGTCTTGTTTGTCACCTCGAGGGTGAGGCTATACAGCAAGGGGCAACCAATATATACAAGATCGCGTTTAGTGCTACATTCCACACGCGTGCTCCAAACAGCCCGATTGACTTGAGAGATTTGAGTTCTACTGGTACTGAAGCTATCCCGGGAGGATATATCCCTAATGACGCGGATGGCGATGGATACGCGAATAATGCTTATCTTCTCAACTCTAAGTTCTGTGGCGCTTGTCATGATGCTACAGGAAATAATGGTAATACGTGGTCTGCTCAGTTTGCTGGGCAGGGTTATGACCCACTGCAACCATTTAACAACTCTGGTGTTGTGGACACAAACAATGATCCTGGTGGCGCTGACCCGACCCTTCCTCCGAACATAAATGATAAGTATACCAGTTATGGTGCTACTACGGAGAATACTGGTGGTCAAGGTGGTGGTTGGACAACTTTCAGCAAGTTCGACCCGAACCAGTACAATGTTGTTCCACAGTTGACAAAAGCTTTCTCACCTCATGGTAATCCTGGGACTAACCAGACTAAGTCTGAGTTCCTGGGGGGAGCTGGATCAGCTACATTTAACAACGCTGTAGCTTGTATTCATTGTCACCCTGCTCACGGTTCTGATACTGTGACTGCTATATCACCGGTTGGTACATACTCAAACCTCGGCGCTAAGGTAGTTATGGCGAAAAAATCTGAGCCAGCCTTATGCTGGGATTGCCACAGTTATCCGGCAGCTAACGTTTGGGACTTCTACGGTGATACAGTGAGAACTGACGATCCTACAAACCTTACACCTAATCAGTGGGGTACAGACGCTACCAACACTGGATGGGAAAGAGGCGCCGGCGTATTCGCATATAAAGGCGGAAACCCAATCGTAAGTATTCACCCTGTTAAGTACCAACGTACGCCAGCGGGCGACCCTCAGAGAGTTATCTGCTCTGTATGTCACGACCCACACGGTGTTGATACCGCGGCTACTACATCTGAATACTTCATGGTACCTGCTCTTAGAGTAAGTTCTGCTGACCCTGGTGGTTGGTTGACTTCCCCATACAAGGAAGACAGCCCTGGTTTCCGAGCTTCTAACAGCGCGGCTAACCCGGATCCTGAAGACCCTCTAAACTACACTGGCGGTAAATGGAGAGACGGTAACAACAGCGGTACTGACAACTACTTTAATGGTGGTTGGAAAGACCTCGTTGGTCCAAGGGCAGAGCCTATTAATATCGCTGGAGCTGGTAACAAGAACAACTACTTCCAGTTCACTAACCCTCCAGAAATTGGTGGTGGTTATGGTGACGGCGCTAACGCTACTTATGG
>JAJRXV010000173.1 GCA_024276115.1 Deltaproteobacteria bacterium | reverse complement strand
GATGGGCATGTTGCCCAATACAATTTAGGGGCTTAAGCCCCTACGCTTCCGAGCATCTAGATGCTGGTCGCTACCCCTCACAATATCAACAAATTACAAAGATGATTTTTTGAAAAATATGTAAATCGTTCTATTTGGAAACAGTCACTTGATATACAAATCATCCTAAAAAAACACGCTTCCGCTCCCCATAATACTCCCGATTTTTTGCAAATAATTATCGTTTTTTCTCACAACATACCTTGAAATATCAATAATACTCTATATACTTAATTAAGCTTTTCTACATTTATGGGAGTGTTGCCAAATAGAACAGTATTGAGCAACATGTTCTTTATACTAAAAATGACTGTTTATACGGGGAGGTATTCTTATGGAAGGCTGGTGGGGCGCGCTTTCAAACAACGAAAAACTGTTTTGGGCTATCGCGGTAGTCTCGACGCTTCTATTCACGTTCCAGATGGCGCTTGTCTTTTTTGCCGGCACTGATATTGACGGTGATACTGACGCGGGTGGCGACATGCACGGAGACATGCACGATGGTGACGGTCACTTTGATTCGGTCATGGGATATTTCACTATCAGAAACCTGATCGCGTTCTTCATGGGGTTCGGTTGGGGCGGGCTCGCGATGCTTGAGCGCGGATACTCGACATTCCCGTCTGTTTTGGGTGGCGCTATCATCGGAGCGCTGTTTGTCTTCGTCGTGATGATGGTGATGAAGGGGCTCGCGCTACTAAAGAACGAGGGGACGTTAGCTATCCAGAACGCTGTCGGAGCGGCAGGGACAGTTTCGATCAGCATCCCTAAGGAGATGAGCGGGAGCGGTAAAATAAGCGTAATAATTCAGGGCAGGCTTGTAGAGGTAGAAGCTGTCACAAGGGGGGAAAAGAGACTCGCGCGTGGAGCCCAGATAAAAGTGATTGAGGTCGCGGGCGCGAAACTCGTTGTGGAGAAAGAATAAAAAAAAGAACTGATTAATACCTATGCACGGCTTTAAACATTTCCCCTCCCTCGATGGGAGGGGATTAAGGGGAGGGTGCAAACTATAATGAATCAACATTATCCCCCTCTCCCCAACCCTCTCCCATCAGGGGAGAGGGGGCTTTTTAAAGCCGTGCAGAGGTTTTTGATTACAAATTATTTCTATTTAAGCTTAAGTTGTCGTTATATTTATTTCATTAAAGAAGGAGGATTTTATGATTGATAAAGGGATTATTGTTCTTATTGCACTTGTATTAGTAGCGTTCTTTTCGTTTCTGGCGGCGATGAAGCGGTATGTCAAATGTCCGTCAAACAGGATTCTG
The DNA here is from genome assembly GCA_024276115.1 of Deltaproteobacteria bacterium. GTDB lineage: Bacteria > Desulfobacterota > JAJRXV01 > JAJRXV01 > JAJRXV01 > JAJRXV01. The sequence goes on along the minus strand of JAJRXV010000173.1, from coordinate 7,884 downwards.
GTCAAATACGGTAAGGTCGGAAAAGGTAAATCGGCGAACTGTATTCATGGTGGGGCGACATTCGTCTGGCCATTCATACAGAGCCACGAATTTCTTGACCTGACACCGATGACGATAGATATCGCGCTGGAAAAAGCGTTGTCGTTACAAAATATTCGTGTTGATATCCCGTCCCGGTTCACCTTCGGTATCTCGACCCTTCCGGTCATTATGATCAATGCGGCAGAGCGATTGTTGGGGCAGACCCCGAAGGCGATAGAAAGGCTCGCGGAGGATATCATACTCGGGCAGTTGAGGGCGACGATCGCGACGATGAGGATTGAGGAGATCAACGCCGAGCGTGAAAAATTTGAGAACAAAGTGATGGATAACATAGAGACTGAGCTCAAAAAAATCGGGCTCGACCTCATCAACGTCAACATCACCGACATAAACGACGAATCCGGTTATATTGAGGCTCTCGGTAAGAAAGCGGCGGCGGAAAAGCAAAATCAGGCGAAGATAGATATAGCCGAAGAGGAAAGAAAAGGCGCGACCGGTCAGGCGATAGCGGACAGGGAAAAACGGATCAAAGTCTCACAGGCGAATGCTGAAGCGGTCAAAGGTGAAAACCTCGCCGCGGCGCACATCGCCGAATCTGACGCGGGGCTTCGGGTAAAGCAGGCTGAAGCGACAAAACTTGGGGACGTGGCGGAAAAAGTCCGCGCCGCCGAGGCGAGCGAAGAGGCGTACAAAGCGCAGAAGATAGCTGAAGAAGCGAGGCGGACGATGGAGTCGGCAAGGCAGACCGCTGAAAAGATCGTACCGGCTGAGATAGCGAAAAACGAGGTCATCTTACAGGCGCAGGCAGAGGCGGAAAAGCAGAAGCAGGCCGGTATCGGTGAGGGTAATGCAATCAGAGCGCGGATGGAAGGTGAGGCCGCCGGTAAGCTGGCGGTTATGCGGGCTGAGGCGCAAGGTGTGCTTGAGGTGTTGAGCAAGAAGGCCGAGGGGTTGAGGCGAATCGTGCAGGCCGCGGGTGGCAGCCCGGATAAGGCCGCTATGCTGATGGTCATAGAAAAACTAGAGAACATAGCAGAGATTCAAGCGACCGCTATTCAGAACATAAAATTCGACAAGGTCACGGTCATAGACAGCGGTGGCAGTGGCGACGGAACAGGAACGGCTACATCGAAATGGCTCTCAAACATCACGAAAGTTCTGCCCGGTATACATGAGATCGCCAAGACCGCCGGCGTAGAACTACCCAAGACACTCGGCGCTATACTGAGCGGTGCGGGCGGTGAGCCTAAAACTGGTGGAGAGACTCCGCCTTCTGGTGGCGGTACGCCAAGTGGAGGGGGGCAGGGAGATGTTGAGAAGCCTGAAACGATACTGGCAGAAACGGCAGAACCAAAAGAGCCCAAAGCGCAAGTCGTGTCCGAAGCGAAGCCCGAGTCGGTGGTCGAGGTTCGTTCCACCAGCGACATAATGGCGCAGTTGAGGAACGCGGCGATAAGCCGGGGGCAGCAGGACAGGTCTCAAAAAACGGAGATGATCAATGTTGTCAAGGAGCCGATGCCTGATGAGAATAATGACGACGCGGATGTTGTGAGGTCATTCAGGTCGAGCGGCTACGAGTTCAAATTTGACTTTGATGATCTCGCTGAGCAGTTTGTCACAAGAAGCGATGGAACAGCTGACATGGGTGGTATGACGCATCACCTCTCAACGCAGTTGATCGACGAAAACACCGGAAAACCGGTGACGAACGCTAAGGTGAAGTACAAAATATACTCCCCGAGCAAATCGGCGCGAGAGCTGACGACAATGCCGCTCGGTGGGAGTTACGGCGCGGATATCAACATGTCTGAGCGTGGGGATTATCTGATCGCGTGCCTCGCGAAGGTAGGAAAGAAAAAAGCGATGGTGAAGTTCCGGCATGAAATCAACTGATTGGCATGTTGTCCAATTTTTCTGGCGGGGCGGTCGATCATTGCCGCCCCGTTTTTTATGTTACTTTTTTGTAAAACCTTCCCCAACCAGCTTGAAGCCTGCGCAATTCTGTGCTATCAATAATGGGACTCTTGCCAAACATACAATTCTCCCTGTTTTCGAAAAAGTCGTCGCTGTAAGTACCCGTAAAAAGGGGGTGCGACCAACGGGAGTGTAGGGGGAATCCCCCTAAATTGTATTGGGCAACATGCCCATAATAAAACCTTTTCATGGGAGATTGTATGAAAATCAGAATACTATTATCTGTCGCGCTACTTATCCTTTTTCTATCGTTCACACAAGCATACGCTCAAAGCGAACACGCCGAAACAACGCCGAAACTACAAAAACTAATCACACGCCTATCATCTGAAAAACCTAAAGAGCGTGGAGTCGCGGCGTACGAGCTCGGAGAGATGGGAGGGAACGCCACCGCTACGGTACCGGAGCTGCTCAAGTTGATCGAAGACAACGCTACGTTTACATGGAAAAACCCCGAACTGCAAAAAAGCTATGAGACACCCACAACCCCGGCGCGAGAAGCGATTACCGCGCTCGGGAAGATCAAAGACCCGCGCGCGGTAGAGCCGTTGGTAGCTATACTTTTGCGGGATGCAAACGACAGGAAATACGGGGACTGGTATCTGACTAGCGCTCTCATCAGCCTCGGGGATAAGCGCGCGCTCAAGCCGTTACTATTGACAATGAGCGGTAGAAGAGCGTCGCTGAAAAGACTCACTGAGCTCGACCCGGACTGGAGAAGTAGCGAAGAAGCGAAGAGCGCCATCCCTGAGCTTGTAAAGTCGCTTGAGGAGACGGGTAAAAAAGATATCAATAAGAGCATGTCTACTATACAGATTCTCGGTGAGTTAAAAAGCGACAAGGCGATTGATACTATCATTGATATTTTGAAGGACGAAAATGAAAGCAATTATGTGAGGAGAATATCCGTCGAAGCGCTCGCTAAGATCGGTGGCGAGCGTGTTAAACCCGCTCTTATCGCCGCGCTCAGCTACAAGAAAGGTGACTTGGCGTATCCGGGCGTAAAGAGAGGCCGCGGCGCGCCCGCACCGAGTTACGGTGTTCGCGGAACTGCCGCCCGCGCGCTCGGCGACATGGGGGCGACCGAAGCTGTCGATCAGATCATACCGCTATTGAAGGATATACGCTGGATAGTCGAACCAGCGCTTAACCACCTCGACCCGGAGTGGCAGAAGAGAGACTCGGCGAAAAAGATGATCCCGTATTTTATCGCTGGATTAAAAAACCAGAAGAGCGAGGTAAGACTTAACTCGATCGCGATTCTAAAAGAGCTGGCTGACAGTGAGAGCATCATCGATCTGATAATAGAATCGTTCAAGTACATGCCGCGAAAGGACTACTACAGCATAGCGCAACGCATCGCTAATGAGCTCTATAAGCTCGACCAGAACTGGCGCAAGCGGAACTCCGCGAGGGAAGTGGCGCTCGAGATGTTAGAAGCCCTGCAGTCTAAGGATAGCAACACGCTCGGCAGTAGCCTGAGGGTTATTGGGCTGATAGGTGACAAACGCGCTATGAGTTTTATGGTAGACGCGCTCAAAGACGCTGACAAAAAGAGCGAGATATTATATGCCATGCAATCTATGGGGACTTTCGCTGTCGAGCCGCTGATAGAAGTGTTGAAGAAAGGTGACAACAATTATAATCGAGCCAGCGCCGCAGAGCTTCTTGGGGGGATTGGCGACTCCCGCGCTGTCGAGCCGCTCATCAGCGCCCTAGAGGATCCTGATAAATCTGTCCGCTCAGAAGTCGCGAAAGCTCTCGCTAATATCGGCGACTCCCGCGCGATCACCTCACTACACGACCTATACAAACGTACTCAGGGAAACGCTCTTCAAGCGCTGGAGATATTAAGAGGCGACACTTATGACCTTGATGAACTGCTGGTTATGCTAAAAAGTAATAACTCAACAATTAAGTACAATGCGTTTAAATCTATAAGAAATCTCGGTGATCCGCGCGCTGTCGAGCCGCTAATATCATTTATGAAAGGTGAAAGGTGGGATATTAGTTCCGCGCTTAATGAGCTTGACCCGAACTGGAGGGAGCGCGCGTCTGTAAAAGCGTTCGTGCCTGAGCTCATAAATTCCATCTATAGGGGGGATAACCGCGAAGAAGTAACGCTGCTTGGCGCTATCGGTGATCGCCGCGCGCTGGGGGAGCTCTTCTCGTTGATAACGGATGAGAGCGGCTCCTACCGGAGGATTCTGGCGATAGCGATAGACAACATATTAAATGGCTCAAAAGTAAAGCCCGGCGAGGTATCTCAAGAGACTACTGACGACCTTATCGCCGCGCTTAAATCAAGCAATAAAAACCTGCGACATTACGCCATATTGTCGCTTGGTAAGATCGGCGACAAAAAAGCTGTCGAGCCGCTAATAGAGATGATAAATGACAAGGGGTATGGCGTCGCGCTGAAAGTATGCGATGCTCTCGGGGGGATTGGTGACGCACGGGCTATCGACCCGCTCATTGAAACGCTGAAGAAGTCGAAGGACTATGACTTGCACACAACAATCATCCTCGCGCTGGTGAACATCACCGCACCGGACCCGAGAAAAAATGAGAAGGTGATGAAGATCATACGGCGCCTGAAAGTCGTGGAGGTGCCGCTATCTGATGACTATGGGGATGCCGCTTTTTCTATGGACACGCTGAATGAGAAGACTGCTGAGATACTGATCGAGACCCTCCAAGGGGATTATGAGACGGTGATAGTCCATGGCAGGATAGCGGCTCTGCTAAGTAAGACAGACCCGGAGGATATCGAAGCGATAATCACTACTCTGAAAAATGACGATAACCAAGAAGTGCTCAAAAACGCGATATGGACGCTGTTAAGAGTGAATGACTCGCGGGTCAATAGCGCGTTTATAGATACTCTTAAAAATAATAAGATTCCAAATATTAGAGCTCTTGCCGCGAGGCATATCAGGAAGAACGATGACGCTTCGGTGGTTGACGCTCTCCTCAGCGCGCTTAAAGATGAAAACAGTGATGTAAGAAAAAATGTTGTTATCACGCTCGGAATTCTGCGTGACAAGCGGGCGGTCGAGCCACTGATTGAAATCGTCAAGAGCAATCAAGGCAATGTCGCGCAGGTGGCCGCGACAGCGCTGAGGAAGATAGGTGACAAGCGGGCGGTACCAGCGCTCATCGAAGCGTTGAGCGCTAAAAACTTTAACGTAAAGAGGACGATAGTAAAAGAGCTCGGCAGGTTTCGTGATCCCCGCGCGGCAAAGCCTTTAATTGAGTTGATGAGTAGCGCGAACAAGACGCTTTTATCAACTATCAAGCAGGCGCTCAAACGTATAAGCTCTTCTTCGTTTGACGAAGCTGACAAAGTCGCTTACCTCATCGCGACCGGTGACTGGTACGAGCTTACGCAGGTCGGTGAGGCGGCGATAGCTCCCTTGTTAGAGCTCCTGAACAACAAAAAAAGCACTATTAGGCGTGAGGCGGCAGGCGCGCTCGGCGCTATTAAATCCGCGCGGGCGTTCGAGCGACTAGCCCCGCTCCTTATGGATGATGATTGGGGGGTGCGCCTCATCACCGCGAGAGCGCTGGCGAATATCGACGCTGACTGGCGGGAGAAAGCCCCGGTGAAGCAGGTGGTCGCGGAGTTCACCGCCGCTCTCAACGCGGATGAATGGCATATCCGTGAGGACGCGGCGTGGGGGCTCGGAAATATCGGCGGCGCTGACGTGGTAAATCCTCTCATAACCGCCGCCACGAAGAGCGATGACAGGGGTGTAAGGATGTACGCGGTGGAAGCGCTCGGGAAGGTCGGTGGCAAGAACGCGAGGCTGGCGGTTGTGGCCGCGCTTGACGATAATAACTGGAGCGTAAGGTGGCTGGCGGCGAAAGCTATCGACTCAAACAAGTGGGAGGTTTCGGGCAAAAAAACACGCCTCTCTTATTTGATTGCCGCCCAAAAGTGGTCAAGTGATGAATTTAATGAATTTGCCGAGGAGGCGATCGCGCCGCTCATCGCTCTGTTGAACAACAAAAACAGATATGTTCGTGATGGCGTCGCGCGCCTGCTTGACTCGCTGGATAAAAACTGGCGGGAAAGGGCCGAGGCGAAGGACAAAAAGCCGGACTACATCGCGATGCTGTCAGACAGCGACGCCGGTAGCCGCATCGAGGCGGTGGCGGCGCTTGGTAAGATCGCTGATCCAGCTTTTGTCGAGCTATTCATAAAGGCTCTCGGTGACACTGACCCCGCTGTAAGGGAAAACGCTGTTGTCGCGCTTGGTAAGATCGGTGACAAACGCGCCGCGACACCGATAAGCGCACTTCTCAAAGATGATGATAATAATGTTCAGATGACTGCTGTTACCGTACTCGGTGAGCTGGCGGAGCCGAGTTCTGTGGAACCGCTCATCGCTGAGCTTAGCGGAAATGTCACCGTATATTATGACAGGTTCGAAACTATTCAGAAGAAAGCGATTGATGCTTTGGTAAAGATAGGCGCGGCGGCGGTCGAGCCTTTGATAGCAGGGGCAAAAGATAAGAACAACAACAGTGGACTGCGCTCACTGGCAGTAGTCACGCTGGGGAAGATAAGAGATAAGAGGGCAATAAAGACGCTTGTCGCGTTGATGGAAGATGAGGCGGCTCCCGTCAGCTACGCCGCGCCGCAGGCGCTGAAAGAGATCGGCTGGGAACCTGAAACAGTGGAGGAGAAGGTGAGTTACCATTTGGCAACATATTTTTCGCGCGGGCGCTGGTATGGAGCTACAAGTAATGACCGCCATCCACTGATGCTGATCGGCGCTCTAGCTGTCGAACCGCTCATCAAAATACTTGAAAGTAAGAATAACCGCGAGCGATCAGCGAGAGCTGCGGTCGCGCTCGGGGAGATTGGGGATAAGCGAGCTACCGAAGCACTCGGGAAGGCGTTAGAAAGGCAGAACCCCGCGATTATTATTAGCCGCGCCGCAGAAGCGCTCGGGAAGTTGGGTGACGCGCGTGCTGTCGAACCATTGCTGAAATTGCTTAACTTGGGTGCGGAGAGCAACGTCTACCCTGCCGCAAAGGCGCTTGGTGAGCTTGGCGACCCGCGGGCAGTTGAGCCACTTATCAATATTCTCAACACTGTGAGTAGCAATGCGCGGGTCACGGTGATTAACGCGCTCGGTAAACTCGGTGATAAACGCGCGGTAGAGCCGCTGATCGCTATGCTTGAGCAGGAGGAGGGTAGAGGAGCCCACCTAGCCGCGGTTCAAGCGTTGGGTAAGCTTGGCGACCCGCGCGCGATCAAACTATTGATGAAGATAAAGGATCTGAAGAATAACCAGTATGACAGGTTTTATGAAGCGCTTTTGACAGCTTTTTCCGGTATAAAATCCGAAGAGACTTATACGTATCTGGCTGAGAATTTACGCGGTAAGAACAAGTATGGCGTAAAGAAACAGATTGAGATTCTCAACAAAGTCAACCCCGATTGGACGAGCAGCCCGGAGATGAAAAAGATAATTCCTGAATTTGTTGGTGACTTACAGAGCAAAAACAATTATAGTAGAGAAGCTGCGGCGGAGTTTTTGATAAAGCTCGGTGAACCGGCGCTAGATGACCTGCTCATGACGCTGGCTGACGCTGACGAGAGCCATAAACTGGTTCTCTGCTGGATAATCGGTCAAATCGGTGGTGTGAAGGCGGAAGAAGCCTTGATTAAGCTCACGAGTGATAGCTCTAGTGATGTGAGGATCAGCGCGATATGGTCGTTGAAGAGGCTCGCCACACCGAACGCGGTCGAAGCTATCAGGCGCGTCGCAGAGAGTGACGAGTCGATTAAAGTACGTAAGACAGCTAAAAACGCATTAAAAAAACTTGATAAATAGAGGGACTGTTGCCAAATAG
>JAJRXV010000172.1 GCA_024276115.1 Deltaproteobacteria bacterium | reverse complement strand
GAGAAAGCTGCTAAGAGCTTTCTTGCGCGCGATTTTAAGGCGGCTGATTTTACAAATACTGGTCGAGAGTACGCAAAAAGTTTACAAGAACCACGAAATGATGGCCGCTTGAAAACGACTTTTTCAGGGACGACTAAGTAGAAGGAAATAAGAATAATGTTGTAAAAAAAAGATTACAAAATGTTTTTTTCGCGCTTGAAACTCCGCACGAACTGGTCAACCTGGTATACTACTATGAGCTAGTTGACCAAAAATCCTAAATATCTTGGTAGGGATAGTCCGGTCGAGTAACGCTGAACAACCCGCTGATCGGGCAAAACCATTTAACTGGACTTATACAGGAAAACGGCGTTAGGAAGAGGCACGAATCCCAACATCTTTGTTCATTACCGCGGGCTTTTTTGGTGGAGTTCTGCCAGACTTTTATATTAACCCGGCGATAAATTATCAAGACTTCTGCGCGACTCCAAAACTGTCGTCCTGAATTTGAGGTGCGCCTCAAATTTCAGGATCTGGTAACCCTATAAACGCGGGTAGATCCCGAAACCAGTTCGGGACGACGGCAGGAGTCTTATACTATACATTTTATCGCCGGGTTAATAATTAAAAAAAATTCGCCTTTATCGGTATTTCCTGTATGTTACCCCGCTATTGTTCTACCCGACTGAGAAAAATATCCCGCGTATCTTTTCGTGTGTTTTCTCAATATCCTCACCAGACTTAAAACCGTGCAGGGTTATATTATCTTCCTTCCCCGCGATAGTTATCGTGTTCAGCCGAAAGCCGATTATCCACTCCTTACCTATTGTGACATCGGTGACGTCAGCAAGTGGTATCTTTTTTATCAGGTAGCTGGCGTAGTATAGTAGTGCTTCATCGTTGGTTATTTCGAGGCGTTTTCTTGCCGCGAGCCAACAGTTTTTTTTGTAGATACGCATAGCTATGAAGGTTCCGATAGCGAATGATCCGAAAAAATGTGTGGTGACAGAAAGGCTTGTGAATGGTTTGAGCAGGTAGAGGCTGGTGAATGTGAGTAGCATCGCGCCGCTGGCGACTGCCAGAAGTATCTGCGTGTTATGCAGAAAATAGAAGTTGAATATGTGGCGGTCGTTATCTTTTGTGTACTGTATATCTTTCATTATATCACTTCGTTCTGGCTTCCGAGCCGGTAGCCCTCAAGGTCAAGGGAAACGTACGTGAAGCCGCTCTCTTTGAATTTTTGCACGACTTTGTCACGGAGTTCATCCTCCATGAGCCGCGCTATGTCATTTTTGAGAACCTCTATCCGCGCGAGTTTGCCGTGATAGCGGACTCTGAACTGCTTTATCCCGAGTTCACGCAAAAAATCCTCGCATTTTTTTATTATGCCGAGCCTTTCGCGCGTGATTGTGGTACCGTACGGAAATCGTGAGGAGAGGCAGGCGAACGCCGGTTTGTCATGTGTCGAGAGCCTCATCTCTCGGCTCAGTTCTCGGATGTCGTCCTTCGTCAGCCCGGCGTCAACGAGCGGACTCTTCACTCCGAGCTCTTTTGCCGCGTCGCGCCCGGGGCGAAAATCCCCGAGGTCATCAACGTTCGAGCCATCGGCGACCTGCGCGATACCGAGCTTGTCAGCCTCTTTTCTGCAGAGCTTGAATAGTTCTGATTTACAGTAGTAGCAGCGTTTTGTGTCGTTCCGCGCGAAGTTTTCTATGTCGAGTTCGTTTGAGTCGATGACGAGGTGTTTCATACCGCGCGAGTTCGCGAACGCTATCGCCGCGTCGCGCTCATGCTCGGGGTAGGTCTCAGAGGTGGCGGTCAGCGCGGCGATGTTGTCACCGAGAGCCTCGTGTGCGACAGCGAGCAGAAAAGTGCTGTCCACGCCACCGGAAAAAGCTACCATAAGTGAGCCGTAACCTTTTAATATACTGATTAATTTTTCCTTCTTCCGCCGCTGGTTCATCTGCTATTGGATACCCATTATATCGTATTGCTCAATGTGAAAATCAGGTTTTACTTTGATTATGACTTTCTTTTTGATCGACTCCTCAAGCTCTTCGAGAAGCTGATACTCGTCATCATACAAAAGGTCGGCTATGTCGGGGTGGACATTCAGCAGTATCTTGTTCAGCTTTATACCGCTTATGTCGCGTTTGATCTCACGGATTATGTCGTAACAGAGCGTCATGTGTGTCTTCAGATATCCCTTACCCTCGCAATAAAAACATGGCTCGCAAAGGGTGCTTGTTATATTCTCACGGACTCTTTTTCTGGTCATCTCAACTAGACCGAGCTCAGATATTTTCAGGATGTTTGTTTTGGTACGGTATTTTTTCAGCGCCTCTGACAGCGCCTGGAACACCTTCTCCTTGTTCATCTCCTTTTCCATATCGATAAAGTCGATGATGATGATCCCACCGATATTTCTCAGCCGCAACTGGTACGCTATCTCTTTCACCGCTTCGAGATTGGTCTTTAGGATAGTGTCCTCTAGCTTTGCTTTGCCGACGTACTTACCGGTGTTGACATCGATCGCGGTAAGAGCTTCAGTCACCTCAATAGTTATGTAGCCCCCGGATTTGAGCCATACCTTCCGCCCAAGCGCCCGAGATATCTCTACCTCTATGCCGTACGCGTCAAATATCGGTTCCTCCTTGTCATAAAACTCGACAAAGGATTTGAGCGCCGGCATGAATGTTTTGACAAACTCTCGCGCGGTCTTGAACTCAGCGTTGTTGTCTATCACGAGCTTGTCGGTCGCCTGCGTGAATATATCGCGGATCAGCCGGAGTGTGATATTCAGGTCATTATGCAGAAGGCATGGCGCGGAAGCGGAGTTTGAGTCACGCTTTTTCTGGATGCTGTTCCACAATTTGCACAAGAAGTCCATATCCGCTTTAAGTTCTTCTTTGGATTTCCCCTCGCTGACGGTACGTATAATAAACCCGGCGTCTTTCGGGCGTATTTCCTGCACCAGCTCCCGTAGGCGCTGCCGCTCGGTTTCATCCTCGATACGTCGTGATATTCCGATATGATTGACAGTCGGCAGGTAGACGAGATACCGCCCGGGCAGAGAGATGTGCGATGTTATACGCGCGCCCTTTGTACCCATCGGCTCCTTAGCTATCTGTACGAGTACCTCCTGCCCCTCGCGAAGTACGTCTTCTATCTGAACAGAG
>JAJRXV010000171.1 GCA_024276115.1 Deltaproteobacteria bacterium | reverse complement strand
ATTGATTCTGCTTTTAAAACATATAGTTAGGTTGCTTTAGCAGCGTTATCGATTTCAAATGCCATCGAAAAAAATGTTACGCTAAATCAATAAGTTAGAACTCAAAATGTGGCATTTTAAGCGTAAACCGGACAGCAGTGAGTTAAAATACTTAATTACTTGAAAAAGATACGTAAAATGTGGTAGTAATATGTAAAACTTTTTAAAATAGGGAAATAATGTCCAAAGTAAGATTTATATCTGTTGAAGAACTTATCAGACGGTGCCTGTTAATGGACAGGCCTGCCTGGGAAGAATTCTTCAACCGGTATCTCGGCTTGATCAACAAACAGATCCGCAAAGCTGTTAAAGCAAACGTCAACTGTTCACCGGTGGATCATGAATCTGATTGTGAAGAAGCCTTTGAGCTGGTTTTCAAAAAGCTCTATCCGGGGAATAATCCGGGCGGTAAAGCCTCAGTTTTAAACAGACTGGAAAACATGGGAAAGATAGAGGGCTGGTTATGGACAGTCGTAAGAAACACTGTTTATGATTTCAAGAGAAGAGATAACGCCAATAAACGGCAGTTAAATAAGATGCAAAGAGAGAATGTTGTTTATTTAGATTCATCCTATGGCGATGATAATAATCACGCGTTGATTGACCGGGTAGATTTTCAAGAAAAAGATGTCAGGAATATTCAGGAAAATGAGGTTGCCAAAATGGCTTTGGACTGGGTGCAAAAGGAGATTGAAAAATTTACCGAAAGAGACCAGTGGGTTTTAAGATTAAAAACTGTTTTTTATCATGATTTATCTGATTCTGAAAAACGTAAGCTGGCGGAATTTACCGGTAAGACCCGCGAGCAGATCAACTGTGAAATTGAAAAAATGACGGATTTTTTTTCTACAATGAATACAAAGAAAGGAAAGATGCTTGATTCAGCTGAAATAGACCGGGTTCTTTTGCAAAAGTTAGAGAGAAAACTTATTATAGATATTGAGCGCCTCGATATCCCTGAAAATGAAAAGAGAGAAAGAAGAGACAACGTTGAAAAAAAGAAACGCCGGATGGAAATGAAGTCAAGATCAGGAAAGATGTTTATTTTGGCTTCAAATGATGATGTTGCGCGTATACTGAATATTGAGAACAAGAATCATATAAGTGTGATTATGACCCGTATCAGGAAAAAATTGAAAGAAATAATGGGTACGATGTAATAAGAATAGCTTTATTACGTTAATAATATATGTGAGGCGAGAATGGACAGTTCAAGAACAAATCAATTGAGAGAAAAAATTATGATAGCCGTGAAATCATATTTAAGCATAGAGCATCCTGGTAGTATTGGAACATGCGGGAAATACTCACCTGATGATTTTGATGATTACGTAGAAAACGCCCTGTCCGATGATGAAGAAATTAAACTTGCCTTGCACTGCCTTGAATGCATCTTATGTCTTAACGGGCTTCGTATAGCATTGGAGCGCGACGAGGACGCAAAAAAAAAAGCGTCTGCCAGCGATGATCACTTATTAGACAAAGTTAAAAACATGATGGACAGCCGCGATTATTATGCCCAGAGCAGCCTTGCGTTTGCCGCCGCACCGAATGATAAGAGCGGCGAATCTTTTGGTGTCGCCGTAACAAAAGACGGTCGTTATGGAGTGCTTATTAAATGTTCCGTCTGGGTGGGCGATGTTAATCAAAGCGGTAGTATTGAAATAATCGGGCATCAGGTCATCAAAACTGCGGATGGACAGCAGACGAATGAGCCGCTGGAATTCCTGACGAAAAAGCTGAAAGGCATTTTTCAGACCTGCCCTGCTCTTGCCGAATATAAGCTTGATAAAAGAAAAATCCATGTAGAGATTAAAGAAAAAACAATATCAGAAGTTAGCAGCCTGACCTTAAGCGTTATAATAGCTATTTTAAATGCGATACATAGTGTCAAAGAGACCTCGCCGACCGTTTATTCCGCAGACGTTGATTTCTCAGGTAAACTGGAAAAGGTAGGCAGGATAGCGGATAAAATCAAAACCGTGAGTAAGGTATCCCCCAGCGGGATTCTTATAATCTGCAATAAAAACAAAGGTGACTGCCCTGATGAGCATGGATTAACAATCCACGCCTTTAAAAATCTCGATGATCTTCTGAAATTCATCAATTATCCGCCTCTTGACGCTACAAAAGGGCGTAATGCAAAAAAAGATTCAGACAGAAAGTCCTCCATTCCAAAGCCAAAAAAGGAAACAGAAGAAAAAAGCGCGGATACTCTGGTAAGAAACCTGTCAATAGCCATAACGGTTGCTGTTTTGCTCGGTCTTGGGTGGAATCTGATGTTTTCCAGTAGAGATGTTGAAAATAAAAATTCGGTTACACGGAAAAGTAAAAAGGAAGTCCAAAGAAATGAAAGCGGGATAAACGAGAGCATCAAGGCAATAGCCGCTGAAAAGCCACCAAAAGATGTTGAGCCTGAAATTGCAGAGGAAGAAAAACCAGTAGAGACACCAGCGGAAATACAGAAGCCAAAGTTAGTGAAAATAAATACGTACCCTAAATTAAGTTCGGCGGAAAAATTTATGGGGCTGGTGCAGAATAAAACAGATCTTAAATTAACCATAATAAAGAAAAATATGGGTTATGATGTTATGGCGGTTGTTGAGAATACCACGGTGGAAGAAATCCATTCAAAAATAGAAGAAGCTACAGGGATTAAGCTTGAGAAGTTGAGCGAGTAAATACTATCAAAGAAGGAGTAAGATAAATGTATAAAAAAATTGATTATAAATTCTATGTCATCATTATCATTTCAGTGATAATCTATAGTGTTACTTTTTGCCAAGCTTATGAAACTCACATCTTTTTCGGTAAACGCTCGATACCAAGTAAGTATCTTGAAGGTCAGGTAAACAGAGACGGCTTCATTGATGTGGGCAGATACTATATTAAAATCGGTGATAATTACATCGTAGCTGGAGAATACGCCCATAAGACTGATGTTTTATTTTCTGGCGATGAAGTCAAGCACACCTCTCAAGGAGTGTGGCTGAGCAGTAAGAAAAACCTGCTCGGCGGCGGAAGGGGTTCGATATCCATACAGTATAGAGCCGGATTAGGAACGGTTTTTGTTAACTACAAAGATTACAGCGCTATACCACCGTCAAACGGATGTGAGGTCAAGACAGTGTTTTCCGCGTTAAAGAATCAATATGAGATGGGCGGTAAATCAAAATTCTACAGAAAAGATGTGCTTCAGGAATTCAAGCCGATTTTATCTGGTGGAATCATGGGAACACACGCCACTATAAAATTTAATGCATGGGGATATGATGAGTTCTTAGTCAAGTATATCACACTGAGCACAAACTATGATTATTCAATCGAATATAACGAACTTATAAAATATAATGCAAGAGAAGGTAAAGCGGGTGATATCTTTTATACTCCGAGAGACTTCGAATCTTCAGCGATGTTCAAAAAATGGGTGTTAGATCCTCTTAAAAAGAAATATAAAAAGAAATATAAAAAGAAGAATACAAGAAACTTTTCAAGAAAGTTGAGTTCTTCAAATAAATCAAGTTCAGCTAAATATGAAAAAATAAATACGTATTATAAATTAAGCTCAGCGGAAAAATTTATGGAGTTGGTGCAAAGTAAAACAGATCTAAAATTGACAATAATAAAGAAAGGTACCGGTTATGATGTTATGGCGGTTGTTGAAAATATTACAGTAGAGGAAATCTATTCAAAGGTTGAAGGCGTAACGGGTATAAGGCTTAAGAGAGCGAATGAGTAAATTATTTGCAAATTTGTGTTCACCTTAAATTTGTATCAAGTGCTACCTAATTTTGAATAAAGGGGGTAAAATTGCACAAAACAAAACTATACATACTGATAATTATAACGCTTCTTCTCATACCGGTTCTTACCCACGCCGAAAAAACACGCGGTTTTTCAGTCGTGGCAAGGGACGAGAAGACCGGTGAGATGAAGCGGTTAAAGCTTTATGACAGATCTTATGCGGTCATTATCGGCATCGACTGGTATAAGAATATGCCGTTAAAAAGCCTCGAAAACGCGGTCAGCGACGCGAAGGGGGTAGAGAAAACCCTTAAGACGAATTTCGAGTTCGACGATATCTTTACGCTCTACAACGAAGAAGCGACAAAGGACGGGATACTTGACACCCTTATGGATAAGCTCGGCAGGAAGACGACAAAAGAGGACGCTGTTTTCATTTTCTGGAGCGGGCACGGCTATACCGAGAAGACCGGATACGGCGAGCTTGGCTACCTTATACCTTATGACGGATCTTTCGACTCAATGCGCAAAAACATTTCCATGACGATTTTAAGGGACGATATCTCGAAAACTATCAAAGCGAAGCATGTTTTTTACGTCATAGACGCATGTTACAGCGGCCTGCTTTTAGCAAAAAAGGGCGGCAAGCGAAAAACAGAGCGGAGCTTGAGTTATTTAAAAGATATAACGAAAGAGGATGTCCGGCAGATATTGACGGCAGGGGGGAAGGACCAGGAGGTCTTAGACGGCGGCCCATTCGGCTACTCCGTCTTTACCGGTAGGTTTATCCAAGCGCTTAAAGAGGCGAAGGATTACATCATCGCCTCTGAGCTGAGTTCTAATATAAAGAGAAAGGTCTATTCAGACGCACGCGCGCGGAACCATAAGCAGAAACCGCAGTCCGGCGAGCTCTTCGGGCTCGGCGACTATGTGTTCATACCGGCAAAGTCAATGGAAGCTGAGTTAAAGGAAGCACAGCTAAAGGAATTCAATGAGGGAATAACTTCAAAGTCAAAAGAACTGATCCGGCTCGAGAAAATGTTAGCAGAGGAAGAGGTTTTAAAAAAGGAGCGTCTTAAGTATTTAAAGGAGATGGAAGAAGCTAATGAGGTAGCGAAAAAGAGAGAAGCAAAAGAGATAGAGATGCAAAAACAAGCATTATTGAAGTTTGATGAGAAGATAAAGAATATGAAACAGAAACTTGGCGCTTCAGCGCCGGATTCTGACAGCAACCTTGATACATTACTGGCGATGGTAGAACAAAAAGAAGAGCAGGAAAGAAAGATCGCGGCTCTCAAAAAGCAACGTGAAGAGGAAGAGAGAAGAAGAGAAGCTGAGCTCGAGAAGCTAAGGAAACAGCGCAAGGAAGAGGAGAGGAAGAAACAGGCGGAAATCGAGAGGTTAAAGAGAGAAGAATATAATAAGATTATCGATAAGATAAAAAAACGAGTGGATAAATATAACAGAATTGTATCTTCTAAATATGGTAAGGGGATGAAAACACAGGCGTGGAAGAGCGTTATAAAAGACCTTCCGAAAGAATGGACAGAGGGCGTTAAGGAGGGCGACACATACTCCATTGTTTTAGGACCACCCATAGAGCGTGACGGTCAGTACGTAAAGTACTCAAACGGCGTGGTCTACGACAAGAACACCGGCTTGGAGTGGTATGCGGGACCTGATAAGGATACAACGTGGTACGAAGCGAAGAGCTGGGTAGAGAACCTCACCGTAGCGGGCGGCGGATGGCGTATGCCGGGTAAAAGCGAGCTTAAAGCTCTTTACAAGAAAGGCAAAGGCGAACGCAACATGACGCCACTGTTAGAAACTACAGGATGGTTTGTATGGGCAAGCGAGACTAAAGGCTCGTCGTCCGCGTGGTACTATTCCTTTAGCTACGGCCTCGATTTCTGGCTCTACCGTGGTAACTCCCGCTACGAACGGGGTTTTGCGGTTCGCTCCCGATGACAATGCTTGATGCTTTGGTAATTTGAGTTTTTGATAATTCGGGTGCAGGGCGGAGCCCTGCTCGCGCGAAAAAATCCCCTCTAAAAAGAGGGGTGCCCGACAGGGCGGGGTGTGTAAAACACACACAACAGTAGTAAACCCAACGCCTTACACACCCCGTCCGCTTCGCGTCCACCCTCTCGAGAGGGGAATAAAAGCCGGTAGGTTACGTAGAGCCGGAGGCGAAACGTAACAAAAACGTTAACGATGGTAATAATAAATGGGTAATGGTAAATGTTGTTACTACTATCTTGTAATAAAAAACGAAAATTTACGTTTGATAAAATATGCAGGAAAATGTAAGCTATTAACAATAAATTTTGAAAGGAGAGGTTATTATGAGAAGATTTTTTTTGACGATGTGCGCGGCGTTTTTTGCTCTGGTATTATCGGGCAACTATGTCGAAACCGCTTACTGCAACGAGTATTCGGAGGTGGATGTCATTCTGGGCGACATGTCGGCGGCGGCTCAAAAAGCAATGGAGCTTCAGCCGAAACTTCAGGAGCAGTTGGAGTCAGATTTGGCCGAACCTATAGGGAGGCTCATCAACTTAAAGGAGACTATCAAAGAGGTAAATGCGGGCCCGGGATCTTTGGAGTATGAGCAGGCTATGAGTCTGTATAAGGAGACGATGACGAAGGTCAACGAGCACATGAAGAAGAGGGCTGATAATCTGAGGGTCATCGTCGAGGAACTAGAACCAAAGTTAAGTGAAATAGGATATACGCAGACTCCTCATGATATCGGCGAGTATTACCGGAATCAGGAAGAAGAAGTCGTGTATGACGATCCGTTCCTTAATGACATAATAGACGTTTTCGGGCTTGAGGATGTCGGCGGCAGTCTGCTTGCGACGAATTCAGCGGCGTATCTGGATTATAAAAACCAGTTAAACGCTTATAAAAGAGCATCCGTACAGCTATCGCAGATAATAAGGAGAATTGATTTTCAAAAGACTATCGCGCCGCTACTTTCTCCAGAAGCTCGTGGAGCTCTTAAGGATATGAAGAGAGTCCTGAAAATCGGGCGTGTATCTCCCAAAAAGGGCAAGGGGTTTAAAAAGGCTATACCTACGTATGCCAGATAAATTATTAGATTCATAAATAAAAAAATGGAGGAAGATTAAATGAGACAGATAAAGATAATTATAATTTTGATGGTTATGCTGTTTACTTCAGCTTGTCTGGGAGGGAGGAAAACATGCCCGCCGAATACGTCTTTTGATCCGCAGTACAAAGTATGCGTACAGGATGCGAATCAGATGAGTGAGCTGGATATGATGTGCGCTTCAATCGGGGATGTCAAGAACAGTCTTGATGAAGCGGTCGAGATCGCTATCAACTGCGTGAAGGCGGATCCCGCAAGATTCGACAAGGCGTTTAATGATTTAAGGGAGCTTGCGAAAATGAAGGCGAATATAGAGAACGGGAAAAAGCTGTTGAAGTTTGTTGATGCGGTTTCGCTGGACTCGGCTTACGTTTCAAGAAGAAAGGCGACAGCGACGTGGAATAGATATTTTTCACCGGGAGCTTTCGTATCTTTTGAAAACAACTTCGATAAGGTTGCAGATAGTTGCAATAAAAAGGATAAAGTGATCCAGAATATCAGAGATGAATTGATAGTAAAGATTGATACGTTTAAAACCTGTTTGAACGAGCCGGGAAGCGAGAGTGACATAAAGAGACTTATCGAGACGGCTGAAAGGCGTTCTGAGGACTATATAGTAATTATCAAAGCGACTTGTTCCGCTTCTTCAGGTTATGGCGGATTCTAACAGGTTCAGCTGTTTTTTATTTAGGTTCAATCTGCGTGTGGTCGGCTTTTGCAACGCTGGCCTGACCACACATTTGATTGAAATAAATATGTCTCTGGAGGGGGAAAATGGGGAAAGACGTTAAAGATAAAAAAAGCGGTTCAATTATTGT
>JAJRXV010000170.1 GCA_024276115.1 Deltaproteobacteria bacterium | reverse complement strand
GCCTCTTCCTTCTTCGGCGCTGCTTCCTTCTTTTCGGCAGTAGCTTTTTTCGCCTCTTCCTTCTTCGGCGCTGCTTCCTTCTTTTCAGCAGTAGCTTTTTTTGTCACCTTTTTCTTTGCGGTGGTTTTCTTTTTCGTTTCTTTCTTTGGCGCCGCTTTTTTAGCTTCCTCTTTCTTCGGGACCGCTTCTTTCTTCACGACAGAAGCTTTCTTTGTGGAACTTTTCTTTGCCGTTTCTTTTTTCTTATCAGAAGTTTTCTTTTTCGTCGCTTTTTTTGTTGTCGCTTTTTTTGCTTTCGCGTCCTTTTTCTTTGTGGTGGTTTTCTTCGCGTCTTCTTTTTTTGGAGCAGCTTCCTTCTTTTCAGGGTCGTCTTTTTTTGTTAAAGCTTTCGTTGTCGCGACATCTTTCTTCTTCTCGGTAGTGGTTTTCTTTACTTCTTCTTCTTTTTTATTCTCCGTATTCTCGGTGGATTCTTCCACTTCAGCGTTTATCGCGTCGATTTTATCATCTATTGTTTTAACTTCATCGAGAAGCGCCTCGATCTTTTTCAGAACCTTCGCGTCCTTGATCTTTATCGCTTTTGCTTTATAGACGGCCTCCCCGATCTCTTTTATCAGTTCGTCCTTTTCTGACTCGAGCCTCGGTATTTCAAGAAGTTTTACAGTGAATCCTCTTGCGCCTTTGTTCGCCTTGCCAGCCAAAGAGGAAAGAGAGTTAGAAATATCATCAAACACACTTTTAATACTTTTTTTTATCGCTTCACCAAATTTGTTTGTTTCATTTTCGCTCATATTTCCCTCCTGAATTTGTTTAATAATATAAAACTTATAACAGAAAAGCTAAATTGTCAAATTTTTTTGTCTACAAGCCATGAAAAATGTGCGACTGCTAAAAAGAAACTAGGCGGTGACGCGGGTGTGGATAGACCGCGCGTTAACCACTTTTTACAAACCGCGCGGAACTATTTTGTTATGAAAACAATATAATTTTGCGGATAATTATGTTATACTTTTTCAATATAAGTTTGAAAAAAGATAACAGGAGCAGTAGATGCAAGAAAAAGTAAAAGAATATTACGGGAAAACAATAAAAAACACTAGTGACCTGAAGACCAGCGCGTGTTGTAGCGCTGACGCTTTACCACTACATGTCCGCGCGGCGCTAAAAGAAATTGACAATGAGATACTTGATAAGTTTTACGGATGCGGCTCACCGATACCGTATGCTATCGATGGCAGCGTCATCCTGGATCTCGGTAGCGGCACAGGCAGGGACGTTTACGTCGCCTCAAAACTTGTCGGGGAAAAAGGGCGTGTGATCGGTGTCGATATGACTGATGAACAGCTTGAGGTCGCCAGAAGGCACGTCGGTTCTCAGATGGAACGGTTTGGTTTTTTAGAGCCGAACGTAGAGTTCCACAAAGGGTACATAGAGGATTTGAAGCCGCTCGGCATTAAGGATAATTCTGTTGATATCGTGATTTCAAACTGTGTGATAAACCTTTCACAAGACAAAAAAGCGGTATTCTCAGAAATATTCAGGGTGCTGAAAGAGGGCGGAGAGTTTTACTTTTCTGACGTGTTTTCTGACAGGCGGCTTCCGACACATTTGCAAAAAGACCCGGTATTTGTCGGAGAGTGCCTCGGCGGCGCGCTGTATATAGAGGACTTCCGCAGGATGCTGAGGGAGCTTGGTTGCCTTGACTACCGGGTTGTAACAAGCCGTAAGCTTTCCCTCGATGATCCGAAGATGGAGGAGATGGCGGGTGACATCTCATTCTACTCAATGACGATAAGAGCGTTTAAGTTGAATACGCTGGAAGATATCTGCGAAAACTACGGTCAGACCGCAAAATACCTTGGTACGATAGCCGAATCGCGCGACTCTTTTACACTCGATGACCATCATATTTTTACGGTCGGGGAGGCTGTCGTGGTATGCGGTAATACCGCCTCGATGCTCGAAGAGACCCGCTACAGTGACCATTTTGAGGTGACAGGCGACAGAAGCGTTCACTCAGGGAAGTTCCCCTGCGATTGCAATGATGCTGAAATAAAAACCGAGACTAAATCATCAGGGTGCTGTTAGCGCTCGTGGAGTCGGTATGGATGCTTTTTAAGTTTCAGGAGTTGTTACTGCGTGAGTGGTAGCGCCCTCGGAGATAACAGCTCGCGCAGAAAACATTTGAAATCTTTGGATATTAGTGATATATTTAAATCGGTGAGTAATGTAATCAAACAAACTAGGGGCTTAAATGCAAAAAACAGTGCTAAATATGATCATGGTCGCCGCTATTATTGTTACATTGATTACTGTCACATTTTTTTGCGCTAAGACCGCAAGGTGCTCCACTGGGATCAACAGTAGCGCCACAAAAGGTTTTTTCAGCACAGACTTCCCCCTTGACCTCGTACCAGAATCAAATATCAAAGTATACATGCGTTGGGATGAGGAGGATATCCCCTGGGACGCCTGGTTCAAGCGTGGTTATCTTCCTGTCGTCGCGTTTTTAGCGTCATCTATCGGTATAATACTGCTACTTGGGGTCGATCTACATCGGCAGAAGAAGAATATAAAAAAGAACTCAAAGGATATTTGGGAGGCTGAGGAGAATTATTACAGGCTCTTAGAGATAGTCAGTGACGCGATCATCATAATCGACGCGGCGAGCGGTAAGATACTCAGCGTAAACCAGCAGGCAGAAGCCCTTACCGGATATTTCAGAATAGACCTTCTGGACATGAATATTTTTTCGCTACTCTTAAAAAGCGAGCTGCAAAAGAACAATGAACTCCTTGAGACGATAAGGTCTGAGACATTCATAAGGGACGCTCAACTAAACCTCTTAAACCGTGATAAGCAAATAGTAAAAGCAGGTGTAAAGGGACGGTTGGTGAGAGGCTATAGCAAGACTATAATTCTTTTAACAATGTTAGAGATAAAATGAAAAGACTCGGACAATAAATGACTGCTGAGAAAAAACCATTTTATATTATTTATCTTTTCTTATTACTATTCGCCATAGTTGTATCTTATGTAAGCTATCATAACTATTCAGACCAAAAAGAGCTGTACTCAAAGCAGTTCAAGCAAAACCAACTTGTATTGGTAAAGCAGGTGGCGGCGATTGTCGAGGAACTTTTGCAGTCTGAAAAGCATAAGCTGGAGATATTCGCTGAATCTGAGTCGCTCTATGGTGATTCTGACCTTGAAAAACTCCGAGATATCCTTTCCTTTTATACTTTGATGAGAAATGAGATCACCTCGCTAAGAGTTTTTGATAAAGCCGGTAAGTTGATGTATGCTCTGCCATCAGAAACGTATCGTGGTAAGATCGGTAGCTACTACATGGACTCTGTAGCGCTGGAATATGTCAGCTCTAAGAAGAAGCTATATATATCAGATAGCAAGGTAGATCATACAACTGAATACGCCGTGACAATGACTGCCCCTATGTTTGGTAACGTAATGGGGAGAAGCCGCTCTCGTTCCGCGAGGTTCCTTGGCGCGGTCGAGATCACGCTGAAGCTGAAGAAGATAGAAGCATTGATATTTGATAGCATAGATATTGATGACGGCAGCTATATTTGGTGTATGAGCAACAGTGGGAAGATAATCTTTCACTCAAACGATTCTGTTATGCTGGACTGGAACAGCCAGAGCGAGTTTTATGGGGGGCAGTACAAGGGGCTCGGTAGGGTTTTTGAGGCTATGCGCAAGCAGGGTAGCGGAAATGCGATCTTAGGCGATATAGCTAATGAGAACTACGTCGCTTACACTCCGATAACTCTTAATGTGGATAATTTCTGGTCGATCGCCGTCGCGACACCGGTCGAAGTCATCCAAAGAGTCAACGCTGTCGCCTTGAAACAAAATGTCATCTTCGCTTTGATATTAGTCGCGCTGTTTATTATTTCTAACCTGATAATAAAAAGAGCTATGGAGAAGTACACAGCACTAAAGCTCGACCAGAAAAAACGTGAAGTAAGTAAAAAATATTTAGAGCTTATTGAAAACACATCTAACATAGTTTTCACCGTGACTAAGGATAAATACGAGATAATATCATGCAATAAAGTTTTTTATGAACTGCTGGATATAGCACCGGGAAAGCTGGTGGATATAAGCTTTCTTGACCTGCTTGACAGTCAGGGGCAAAAGCTGTTTGTCGATAACTTTAAAAAAGCGGTAGCCGGTATCCCTACGACCTATCAGCTCGACATAAAGAACGAAAAGTGGGCGTGGGCAAAGCAGTTTGTCATGAAAAACACTTCGGCGATCTCAAATAAAGACTCTGAGGATGTGCACTGTATCGGTACTGATATTTCTGCTCAAAGCAACTTGGCTGACGAGCTCAAAAAAATGCAGAACAAGCTACAAACAGTTTTTGACAATATGCAGTTTGGCGCGTCGCTTATCTCCAAAGATTTTGACGTAATAATGGTAAACAGGTATCAGGCGAAGCTCCTTAATAAAAAAACTGATGACTTTCCCGGACACAAGTGCTACGAATTGTTCAGGGCTAATAATAATATATGCTCGGACTGCCCGGCGATAAAGACCCTGCAGAACGCTACACTAAACAAATCAGAGATGACAGTCAGCTTTAGCTCGGGCAAGAAAAAGTGCTATAATCTTTACACCGCGCCACTCTTGGACGCGGAGCAGAATGTATACGGATTTATCTCTTCGGTGCGGGACATAACAGAGATAAAGCATCTTGAGAAAAAGATGATGGTCAAGGATAAAGAGTTGAAAATAATAAACAATATATTCAGCTCCCTTTCTACCCAGGATGACTTGTGGTTAGCGCTCAGAGAGGTGCTTGCAAAGCTACTTGTTACCTTTGAACATTCGAGCGGTCTTGTCCTTCTGATAGATGTCGAAAACAAAAAACTCTCTATAGCCGCTAAGATGAATGTCTCTGACAGTTTCGCCAATCAGGTCGTTGAAATGTGGGGAAATGAAGAGCTGGTCAGTGATATGATACGTGACAAAAAATCTATACTGCTAGAGGATATCTATGGAGAACCGAAAATATCGATTGATTTCAAGGCGCTTTTGCAGGCGAAGGCGACAAAGCAACTTACTCTGATACCGATACTGAACAAAGGACGTGTGGTCGGTTCGATAGCGCTCTTCGGTACTGCCGCGAAGACTCTTGAGGAATACTCTGGTAGCTGGCTCTTTGACGCCATAGGTCGCGAGGTCGGGATCGTTGTCGAAAACCACCAGCTGAATAAAAAGATTAGCGAATCAGTGAAGGATTTGAAAGAAGCGCAAGTAGCCATAGCCGAAAAAGAACGCCTGCAAATGGTCAATGATCTTGCCGGTGCGGCGGCGCATGACCTCAACCAGCCACTGACTACTATTATTTCGTACTCTGAGCTTTTGATGAATGATGTGCCGGAGGATTCAAACACATATCAGGGGTTGAAAGTCGTTTTTGAGGAGTAGCTCAGGATGTCCGGGATAGTCAAAAACATAGCCTCCATAACAAACTACGAGACGAAGAACTACCTGGATGACACAAAAGTGATAAGCATAGAAAAAGCGTCGAAAGATGACGACTAGCGCAGTGTTATTCTTACGGCTCCAGACTTTCAGACTCAACATCGATCACTTTTTGGACAAGCTCGCTAAACCGCGAAAAACTCGGCGCTTGCATGATGAGAGCTAATAAAGAGATACCGGCGAACATGTAAAAATCCATAATATTTTTTGACATAAAAGTCAACATAAACCCATAATTAACGAGCGTTCCACTAAGCCCCCAACAAATCATATCGATCGTGTTGGTGAATAAGATAACGCCACCGGCTTTTTTTATCTCCGTGTCATCGACACGCTTCATGAAGAGCTCGACAAGCTTCGGGTTTATTTTAAGGCTCTTTTCTTTTATCCGGGTGAGAATCCTGTCGTGTGACGCGTACCGTAGCCTGATATAATAGATAATCGCGAGGCTGACGACCGAGATAGCTCCAAACAAACTCTTCATCGTCGCTATGACATCCGCTTCTGTATTAATATCAATAGCCATAGTTTTAAAAGCGAGAAACAGCTCTGTAAATATAAAGAGTAGCAACATGAAAAAAAACATCCACTTGACCATAAATAATCGCCGTAGCTTCTTTAACGTTTCGTTTGTCATTTTGCCCCCCCTTTCGTAACTGCCGGGTCAGTGTAACCATAGAGCCGCCCCTTGTCAATAGAATTCACTATTACACCTGATTAAGTCCTTGACGTTTCCCTTATTTTAGTGTATTTAAAGTAACTTAAAATAAACGTAAAAAGGGGCATTATATGAAAGGTGTTATTCTTGCTGGTGGTCTCGGTACGAGGATGCAACCGCTTACCAAAATCACTAACAAACATTTATTACCTATCTACGATAAACCGATGGTATACTACCCGATCCAGACTCTCGTAAACGCGGGTATAGAGGACATATTGCTTGTAACCGGCGGCAACAACGCCGGCGACTTCCTCCGCCTCCTCGGAAACGGCAAAAAAGAGTTTGGCCTGAAGCACATCAACTACACATATCAAGAAGGTGAAGGCGGGATAGCTGAAGCGCTCGATCTCGCGGAATACTTCGCTGATGGCGAAAGCATATGCGTCATGCTCGGTGATAATATTATAGAGAAGAACATAAAAAAAGCTGTGGACGATTTTAAGGCTCAGGGCTCAGGCGCGAAGGTTATGCTGAAAGAAGTGCATGACCCCGAGCGGTTCGGAGTAGCCGAGGTCGGTGGAGATAATATCGTCAGCATAGAGGAAAAACCGCAAGCCCCAAAGTCAAATCTGGCGGTGATCGGTATTTATATGTACGACACGAAGGTGTTCGATATTATCAAAACGCTTGAGCCATCCAAACGCGGTGAGCTTGAGATAACCGACGTGAACAACGCTTACATAAAAGCCGGGACATTGACTTATGAGATACTCGACGGTTGGTGGACTGACGCCGGGACGTTCCCGTCGCTACTGAAGGCGAGCAACCTTGTAGCCGAAACCGGTGCGAATAAACTTTAAAATACAAGGGTTGAGGAGTCGAGGGTAGAGGGGTGATACTTTTCCCCCTACCCTCTCGCCCCTTAGAACCCTTTTTTTTACAGGAGTGAAACATGATAGACGGCGTTAAAACAAAAAAGCTAAGAGTGATACCTGATGAGCGCGGAATGCTTATGGAGATGCTCCGGTCAGACGACGACCTTTTCATCAAGTTCGGACAGCTTTATATGACCACGGCATACCCCGGTGTAGTAAAAGGGTGGCACTATCACAAGAAACAGTACGATCATTTTGTGGTCGTGAATGGTATGATGAAAGTCGTGCTGTATGATAGCAGGGAGGGCTCACCGACGCATGGCGAGGTGAACGAGTTCTTCATGGGACAGCAAAACCCAATACTGCTACAGATACCGCCGCTGGTATTCCACGGATTCAAGTGCATAAGCGAGGAGATGGCGATAGTCGTAAACGCGCCAACAGAGATGTACGACTACAAAGAGCCGGACGAATTCAGAGTACATCCGCATGACAACGATATCCCTTACGATTGGAGCAGAAAAGATGGCTAAAGATATACGCCAGCCGAACTCCATCTTGGTGACAGGTGGATGCGGCTTTATAGGCAGTAATTTCATTAAATATATGTACGCTACTTACCCCGAGCTGAAAATAATCAATTTCGACAGCCTTACTTACGCAGGTAATCCAGCGAACCTCGCTGACATTGAAAAATCAGAGTCAGCCACTGCCGAAAAGCGGTACATCTTCATCAAAGGTGATATTCGTAGCAAGGATGATGTTGACAAAGCGCTCGACGAGCATGATGTTGACGCGATAATCAATTTCGCCGCGGAGTCGCATGTAGACCGCAGTATACTCGGTCCAAAAATATTCATCGACACCAATGTCATGGGGACGATGAACCTGCTTGAGTGCGTCCGGTCACGCTGG
>JAJRXV010000169.1 GCA_024276115.1 Deltaproteobacteria bacterium | reverse complement strand
GGTTTAAGAGGTTTAGCTGGGCATCCCTTATAAATGTCTCAGTTCTTATTGTCTCAAGAAGGTCATGGTTCTTTTTTAATTCGCTCTTTAACAACAACGAAAAAATATTCATATCCAGAAGATCGATTCTGAGGTATCCCGTGAGGCGTTCTGCCTGTTGGTTTACGCTGAGTATCTTGCCGCTCGCCGCGTCGATTATGATGATCGCGTCACTGACTATCTCTAAGAGCCTGTAATAATTCTCTTCAGCTTCCCAAATATCCTTTGAGTTCTTTTTTATATTCTTCTTCTGCCGATACAGATCAACCCCAAGCAGCAGTATGATACCGAGAGAGGACGCTAAAAACGCGACAACAGGAACATAACCACGCTTAAACCAAGCGTCCCACGGGATATCTTCCTCGTCCCAACGCATGTATACTTTAACATTTGATTCTGGTATCAGGTCAAAGGAGAGGTGCGGATTGAAAAAATCTTTTGTGACGCTACTGTTGTGCCCGGAGGCGCACCTTGCGGGCTTCGCGGTAAAAAATGTGATAGTAATCAATGCGACAATAATAGCGGCTACCATAATCATATTTAGCGTTGTTTTTTGCATTAAAGCCCCTAGTTTGTTTGATTACATTACTCACCGATTTAAATATATCACTAATATACCAAAATTTCAAATGTTTTCTGCTTTTAAAACCAGATACCTTTATACCGGAATTACGCAAAAAAATTCACCGCGGTAATGGCATCCGTAAGGTTTGTGTTTTTTGTTCGCTCAAGGAAACTGAGAAAAACTATCCTGTTATTTTCTAGCAGTATGTGATATTAATAGTGCTATGAACGAGAAATATGATTATAGGGTCATATCGATCGCCAAGGCGATATCGAAGCTCGTCAGCTCGATACCGGAAAAAAAGATGCAAAGGGCGCGACTCTCCGAGCAACTTTCCGGCATGGATGTTGAAACTGTCTCTGAACTGCTTAATTATATTGTCCAAATGTCTGAAGATGATAAGCTCGCGTTCAAGAATGTTGTTGGCGCCCTGATAGACAGTCAGTTCCTCGTTTCAGCCCTCGGTAACGCCAAAATGAGCGATATATACATCAAGCTTGAGGAGAAAGGTTACTACAGTGTCCGAGAGATGCTCGTCTCCTACCCGATGAAGAGGCGAAAAGCAAGTGAGAGCGATTCGACACCTTCATTAGAGATGGACGCGCTACCGCTCGGGACGAAGAAATCACTGGCGAAATCTAACAGCAAAGAGGTACTCGATAAGCTTATTCATGAGCAAAATCCCGCTGTGATAAAAAATATTCTCAACAATCCACGTATCACCGAAAAAGATGTATTAAAGATGATAACCCGACGACCAGTAAAAGCTGAGATAATCACCGAAGTCGTCAACTCTCGAAAGTGGACAGAGATGTACATCATAAAAAAAGCAATAATAATGAACCCTTACACACCAACAAAAATTGCTTTGAATTTACTCCATTTTATGTTATTACAGAGTTTGAAGGAAATAGCCTCTGATACTCAATTACACTACTCAATTATAAACACGGCGAAAAAAATAATCCAAAAGAAAAACTCGAATGAAAAATAAGCTAATTATCATATACATACTTACCGCGATGATATTCGGTTGCACTGACAACGATATATCAAGCACGCTGGTGGGTTACGTCAACCCCGGCGATCCACAGCTCGGGGAGCCAGAAGGGTATGCCGGTTCGCAGACCTGCAAGGAGTGCCACAGCGCCAAGTACGAGATATGGCGCGGTACTTTACATAATATGGCGCTTCGTGATCCGAAACAGCGCGGTCGCACCGGCAAGGCGATTGTCGCCGATGCTAACAAAAACGGCATCGAGGATTTTAAAGATGGCCTCAATCTCGGTACAGACAGTAGCTCAGACGACTTCCACCAGTATGGCGCGAACGCCCCGAAACTCGGCTACAGCTCTTCGCGAGACAAATACACAGTAACGATCGGACAGATGACATTCTATGTCGATAGGGTATACGGCGGTAACGGTTCTTTCGCTCAGATATACCTCACAAAACTCGACAACAGCTACTATGTGCTACCGGTAAAATATAATGAAAAGAGTAGAACATATTCAGCGTTCAGACCCGGGAACTGGTACAAAAGCAACTTAGAACCGCTTTACACACCATCATACCCTACCCCGGTATTTCTTGGACGCGGTTTTGACTCATTCGAGCGAATGTGCGCCGGTTGCCATAATACCGGAATATTCCTCAAATACGATGATGAGACCGATGAGTACCTTACCGGATATAAAGAGCTTAACGTCGGGTGTGAAAACTGCCATAACGCCGGGGAGCTACACCGTTCGCTAGGTGGTGGTAGAGGTGTCGGCGGGATATTCAACCCGAAGTACCTGCGTGACGGCACTAAAGATGGCCTGAAAAAAGCGAACGAGATCTGCGGTCGGTGTCACGCGCGCGGAAACAGCACAGCGATCCTCGGTAGCGGTTCATACAATTGGTTTGAATTCCCCGCGAAGCTCGATGGCTCAGGCAAAGTAACATATTTCATTCAGGGCGACGCGTTAAGCGATTACTTTACCTTCACCAGCGACCCACTTTTTTTGTGGGGATACGATTCTACAGATGCCTCCTTCATAACTTCACGGGGGAACCACCAACAACTAAACGACCTCAACACCGGCGCTCACTCACCAGACTCAGGGGCTGACCCGT
>JAJRXV010000168.1 GCA_024276115.1 Deltaproteobacteria bacterium | reverse complement strand
TTTTTTGGCTTCATAATTCACCAGCTTTCATGAGTATTTGACAACTTTCTGGTGATTATAGCACATATAAATACAGAATAATAGTAAATAATTCAATGTGTTATGAGTTTTTCAGGGACGACTAATTATACCTTATGGAGGTACACTATGAGTAACGATCTCAACATTGAAATAATTTATTGCCAGGAGTGAAACTACCTGCCGAGGGCCACCAGTCTGGCGGTCGCTATAAAAAAAGAATTCGCTATTGAGTCAAGCCTGAAGGGCGGGCATGGCGGCGTATTCGACATAAAAATAAATGACGCGCTCGCCTACACCAATCGAGGGAAACGCAGCACGTTCCCAGAAAATGAAGAGATATTTCAGTTGATCCGAGAACATATATAATAAGTCTATTAGTAGCTTACAACTCACACTCTTCAGTTTGCGGGATTCCACTTCTGCCACCGAGCTCCCGGCACTTTAGCGCGGCGACAAACGAGGCGAAGCGCATCGTCTTCTTTATATTGTAACCTTTGAGAAGTCCGAAGAGAAATCCACCATGGTAGACGTCCCCGGCGCCAGTGGTATCGACGACCGGTACTCTGTAGGCGGCTTGTCGATGGATCTGCCCATCTTTGAGTGCGATGCTACCCTTCTCACCAAGTGTGACGCAGACGATCTCGGGGCCAAGCTCCTTCAGCCGTTTGAGTGCGCCTTCAAAATCATCACTACCGATATATGACCGTGCGAATTTTTCAGACGTCACCAGGTAGTCAGTATACTTGCAAAGCTCCAGCATCCCCTCCCGGAGCGTACCGGCATCGAGCGACACCTTTTTACCAAGTGACTTCGCGTACTTTGCCGCTTTTATTGACGTATCGATCATGAGTCCATCAAGGTGCAGGATCTTGCAACTGTCGATCAGACTTTTCTGCACCTCCTCAAAGCTAAGCGGTGTAACCGTTCCACGTGTAAAAAATATATTACGCTGCCCTGTATCGCGCTCAACGCTGATGAAAGCGTACTGCGAAGCCTTCCCCGGTTCAGTAACCATAGCGGAAACATCCACCCCCTCAGCTATGAGACCCTGCTTTATATCATCACCGAATGGGTCGTCACCGACCTTACCGATAAAAGTCGCGGGTACGTTAAAACGGCACAACGTCACCATCGCCGTCGCGGTAGGACCACCGCCCTCGACCTTAAAATCGCTCAGCTCAGTCTTTTCATTTACGTCAGGGTGAGCGTCGACAATCCCGAGATAATCGAGCGCGCACTGACCTATACCTACCACATCAAACATGTTAGCACTCCTGAGGGGCATGTTGCCCAATCCATTTAAGGGGGGATTCCCCCCTCAGACCGTATCACATCCCTTTTTTTACAGGTACTTACAGCGACGGCTTTTTTGAAAACATGAAATATTATCTATTTGGCAACACTCCCCTGAGAAGTTTTTCTCAAAAAAAGCAGGCGCGCCTGCTAATAATCCTTAAACGCGTCTTCCATAGCCTTGTTTCTTTTCTTTGCGTCCTCATCAAGTTTGTTTGCGCCCTTAATTCCACTAGCTCCCCTTTCAGTGAAGTCCTCCATCACCTCCGCGCCTGACTTTCCTTCTTCTTGCGCCTCTTGGGCAGGCTCTTCTTCGGACTTACCGCACGCAGTGAACAAGCTAAGCGTCAGAAGAAAAACGAGCAGTAGAGAAAGTATTCTTTTCAACATAATAGTACCCTCCATTTCACTAAGTATATAACTATTTATCCTCAATGCAAGCAGCCACCCCTTGATATCGACAATTTTAACGCAAAAAAATCAAGGAATATATTTTGAGCTTTACAAATTTTTTTCGCACTATATAGTAATAGATATTACGTCTTAGGAGAAGAAGAATATGAGCAAAAAAGTCATTATGATAATAGCGAGCAACAATTTTCGCGATGAAGAATATTTAATGCCGAAACAGGTGCTTGAGAGGAATGGCTACGAGGTGACAACCGCCTCATCTAAAATCAGCACAAGCATAGGTATGCTCGGAGGGAGTGTGACACCCGATGTACTATACACGTCGATCGATCCGTCAGATTATGACGCTGTTATCTTTGTTGGTGGTGGTGGCGCCAGAGAGTATTTTGATGACCCAACCGCTCATAATATCGCGAGAAACACCATCGCGAAAAAGAAAGTATTAGGGGCGATATGTATCGCACCATCGATTTTGGCGAACGCCGGACTGTTAAACGGTAAAAAAGCTGTCGTGTTCAACACAGAGGAGCCGAATCTTTCTAGCAAGGGAGCGATTTTACAAAATAGTGATGTTGTGATTGATGGAAATATAATTACGGCTAACGGACCTCACTCCGCTGAAGATTTTGGAGAGGCGGTCGTCAGCGCTTTGGAATCAATGTAATTTATCTTTTATGATCTTGTGAAGCTTACCTGCTATCGCCGGGATATTATTATAATTCATCTCGTAGCCACGGCGGTTGTAGAAATTCACAAGGTTTACAATATCAGGGAAGTCAAAGTTGTACTCTTTCTTCAACTCCTCATTATTGAAAAACTCTTTTTTGGAGCCATAGTACGCTATTTGACCAGAATCGAGTAGTAAGACTTTATCCGCATACATAGCATCACGCATATCGTGAGTGATAAAGATGATAGTTCTTTTGTCAACTTTATTGAGTTTCATGACTATCTTCATGAATTCTTCTTTTGACTTTGCATCAAGCATAGAGGTAGCTTCATCGAAAATAATCACATCGTGATCCAGCGCGATAATACCGGCAAAAACGACTTTCTGCTGTTCCCCCTTTGAAAGCCAATGGATCTGAGCCTTCAAAAAGTCAAACATATCGACTTCAGTCAAAGCGCTCTCGACATTACCAGCAATCATCGCCTCGTCAAACATGATGTTCTCAAGACCAAAAGCAATGTCATCCTCAACCACCGGGTGTACTATCTGATTCTCAGGATTAGTAAAGATATAACCGACATTGTCATCAATACCATCCCCTTTTTCACCATTGACAGATATCTCACCACTTGTTGGCTGAATAAGCCCCTTGATCAACCGTCCCAGCGTAGTCTTCCCAGAACCATTCCTCCCGATCACACTAACGAAAGAGCCCTGCTCGATTTCAAGGTCAATGTTCTTAAGAATATCATAGTTCTCTGATATAGATGGACTTTTACAATATACTTTATTAATTTTTATCATATTAGAAAAAAAGGGCAGGAAGTTACTCCCTGCCCTTAAGAAGCCTTAAATTGTATTCTTTATATTACTATTCGTTTTTATCGTCAGTTACAACAGTCTTATCCGCAGACACTTCTTTAGTAGTAGACACCTTTGTAGCAGTACTCTTTGCCGGTGTTTTTTTAGAAGCTACCCTTCTTCTACTCTTCTGAGCTGACTTTTCGACAAGTTTTTCTTCAAGCGGCAGATATTCAATAATCGCCATCTTCGCGTTGTCTCCTGCTCGGAAGCCAATTTTTGTTATCCTAGTGTATCCACCTGGTCTAGTCGAAAATCTTATCGCGTAATCATCAAAAAGCTTCTTCATCGCGCTAATATCCCGGATCACTCTCAGTGCCTGACGTCTCGCATGCAAGTCACCTCTTTTTGCGAGTGTCACAAGCTTCTCAGCAACAATCCTGAGTTCTTTCGCTTTCTGATCAGTTGTCTTAATCTTTTCGTGTAGTATCAGCGATGTTACCATGTTTCTTATCATCGCCTTTCTATGGCTTGGAGTCCTGTTGAGCCTCCTGCCGGAAATTCTATGCCGCATGATTATTACCCTCTTCGTTATTAGTTATTATTATTCTTCAGCTTCAACTTCAGCTGTTTCTTCTTCTAACTTCATACCAAGATGTAGTCCCATCTCGGCAAGAATATCCTTAATCTCATTAAGTGACTTACGACCAAAGTTCTTAGTCTTAAGCATCTCTGACTCAGTCTTCTTAACAAGCTCGTGAATAGACCTGATTTCCGCATTTTTGAGGCAGTTTGCCGAACGTACAGAAAGCTCAAGCTCATCAACAGACCTGAAGAGGTTCTCATTAACATTGGATTTTACTTCATCCTTTGCCTCTTCTATAACTTCGGTCGGCTCGACCGGCTCCTCGAAGTTGATGAATATCCCCATGTGCTCTTTCAGAATCTTCGCCGCGTACGCTATCGCGTCATCAGGCGACACGCTGGCGTCAGTCCACAATTCCATAGTCAATTTATCATAATCTGTAAACTGCTTGACTCTAGCGTTAGTCACATTGTAGATAACTTTTTTAATCGGGGAGAAGATAGAGTCAATAGGAATAGTTCCAATTGGCATATTATCTTCTTTATTTTTATCTGCCGGGCAATACCCCTTACCCATTTTTACGGTCAACTCAATGTTAAGCTTTGAGCTCTTAGAAAGAGTAGCTATCTTCAGATCCGGATTTAATATCTCCACGTTCTGATTAACTTGTATATCACCCGCGGTAATAACACCGGGCTTATCAGCCTTGATATATACTTTTTCAGGGCAGTGTGAATGCAACTTGATCAGAACCTGCTTTAAGTTCAAAATGATCTCAGAGACATCTTCCTTAACACCATTTATCGCAGAGAATTCGTGTTGAACTCCATCGATTTTAATAGCTGTAATCGCCGCGCCCTGAAGTGAAGAGATGAGGATCCTTCTAAGTGAGTTACCTATAGTGATCCCAAACCCTCTTTCAAAAGGCTCAGCAAAAAACTTACCATAAGACTGTGTAAGTGTCTCTTTTTCAACATCTAAAAATCTTGGTTTGATCAAATCGCGCCAATTTTTATACATGACTCCTCCACAAAATAAGGTCAATTAGACAAATATTACTACTTAGAATAAAGCTCGACAATCAATTGCTCATCGATAGGCATTAAGATATCTTCTCTCTCAGGATCTTCTTTGATCGTGCACTTGAAGTTGTCCTTGTCGAGATCAATCCATTTAGGCACTCCACGTCTTATCACGCTTCCGAGAGCACTTTCAATCCTCTTGATCTTTCTGCTTTTTTCTCTGACCTCTACCACATCGCCCTCTTTTACCTGGAACGACGGAATATTCACCCTCTTGCCATTAACAAGGATGTGGTTATGTTTAAGCATCTGTCGGCTTTCGCTTCTTGATGTTAAGAAACCAGCTCTATAAATAACATTATCAAGCCGCTTTTCGAGAAGAATGAGCATATTCACGCCAGTTATTCCTCTTTTTGCCTCAGCCCTTTTGTACAGTAACCTAAACTGCTTTTCAAGCAATCCATAAATACGTTTTACCTTCTGCTTTTCACGAAGTTGAACGCCATACTCAGAGAATTTCACCCTACCCTGCCCATGCTGTCCCGGTGGATAGTTACGTCTGTCTATGGAACATTTATCTGTATAACATCTGTTCCCTTTTAGATACATCTTTAGATTTTCTCTGCGGCATAGCCTGCAAACAGAGTCCTTATACCTTGCCAAATCGTCCTCCCTTTATTTAAACTCTTCTTCTTTTCGGTGGCCTACATCCATTATGTGGAATCGGAGTCACATCTCGGATCATAGTGACCGAGACACCGATAGCCTGCAACGCTCGTAACGCCGCCTCTCGTCCTGAGCCTGGACCCTTGACATGAACTTCGACGCTTCTTAAACCATGTTCCATTGCTTTTTTCGCCGCGACTTCCGCGGCAATCTGCGCAGCGAAAGGCGTGCTCTTACGAGAGCCTTTGAACCCCTGCGAACCAGCGCTCGACCATGCAATAACATTACCATCAAGGTCACTCAACGTAATAATCGTATTATTAAAAGTCGATTGAATGTGAGCGACTCCATTCTGGATATTCTTTTTAACCTTCTTCTTCTGCGTACGTTTTTTAGCGTGCTTAGCCATCAATCCTCCAACAAATTCATTTGTCTATAAATTATTTTTTCCTGCCGTAAGTTCTCTTCGGCCCCTTACGCGTTCTGGCATTTGTCTTGGTCCTCTGACCATTGACAGGTAGCCCTCTTCGATGTCTCAACCCCTTATAAGAGCCCAAATCCATCAACCTCTTTATATTCATAGTGACTTCGCGTTTCAAATCACCCTCAACCTTACAGCTTGTATCAATTACGCTCCTGATGCTTGACACCTCTGCTTCTGTAAGATCATTTGTATTCTTACTAAGTTCAATACCTGCGTCATTGAGTACTTTTACTGCCGTAGTGCGTCCAATGCCAAAGATATACGTAAGTGCTATTTCAATTCTTTTGTTCTTAGGTAGATCTACCCCTGCTATACGTGCCAACTTGTTCTCCTTTTATCCCTGTCGTTGCTTGTGCTTAGGGTTCTCGCAGATAATCCTTACGATACCTTTTCTTTTGATAACCTTGCACTTATCGCATATTTTTTTTACAGATGCACTAACCTTCATGTGTATTACCTCTTTTTATGTTTACTTTGATCTATAAGTGATTCGACCACGTGTCAGGTCATACGGTGATAACTCAACTGTTACCGTGTCACCCGGAAGAATCTTAATAAAGTGCATCCTCATCTTACCTGAGATGTGTGCAAGCACTTTATGCCCGTTTTCAAGCTCTACCCTGAACATTGCGTTCGGTAATGGCTCCAAAACTGTACCTTCTACTTCGATTGCGCCTTCTTTTACCATGTCTCTCCCCAAAAAGGATGTAATAATAATAAATTTTTATACTTTTGTCAACACAATTGGTCCATTTTTTGTAATTGCTACTGTATGTTCAAAATGTGCAGACATTTTACCATCTTGCGTCACTGCTGTCCAGCCATCATCTAGTACATCCACTATATGTGTTCCTTCATTTACCATCGGTTCTATCGCAATAACCATTCCAACCTTTAATCTGACACCTCTACCTGGAGCACCGAAATTTGGTATCTGCGGTTCCTCGTGCAACGACCGCCCAATCCCATGCCCCACAAAAGCTCTTACAACTGAATAACCTTTCGACTCCACATAACTCTGTACCGCGTGCGATATGTCAGAAAGCCTGTTACCGGCGATAGATTTCTTGATCGCCCTTGCTAGTGACTCCTCAGTTACCTCAAGAAGCTCTCTCGTCTCCTCAGCTACATCACCAATCGGTATTGTAACCGCTGAGTCCCCATAAAAACCTTTATATTTAACGCCAAAATCAACGCTTAGAATATCACCATCTTCTAGTGGCTTGTCAGAAGGTATCCCATGGATTACTTCGTCATTTACTGAAGCACATATTACAGCCGGGAACGGTATATACGGTCCTCTTGCTTTTACGCCCTTAAAGGCGGGAGTAGCGCCATATTTCCCTGTGAGCCCCTCAGCCATCGAATCAAGCTCTTTTGTCGTGACTCCTGACTTTGCTGTCTCTCTTATCGCAGATAGAATGTCGGCAACGATCTTACATGCCTCTGCCTGCAACTCTATCTCTTTTGATGTCTTAAGAATTATCAACCATACTTCCTTCAATTGCCTCACACATATCAGAGAATATTTTATCAACAGCATTATTACCCTGAATACTTGCTAATATTCCCTTTCGAGTATAGAAGTCAATCAAAGGTGAAGTCTGATTTTTATAAACCCCAAGTCGTGATATTATTGTATCTTCCTCGTCATCATCTCTCTGAAAAAGCTCTCCACTACATTTATCGCAAATGCCCTCATTAGTTGGAGGCGCGAAAATGACATGAAAACCTATACCGCAATCCTTGCAGATCCTTCTTCCTGTAAGCCTTTTTATAAGTACCTCATCCTCAACTGCGACATTGAGAACCTTATCTATCTTTTTATCTTCCGCGGTCAGCATTTCATCGAGTTTTTCCGCCTGAACAATTGTCCTCGGAAAACCATCGAGAATGAAGCCCTTAGAGCAATCAGCCTCTGCAAGCCTATCTTTTATTATCCCTACAACAACATCGTCCGGGACAAGATTACCACTATTCATATAACTCTTAGCCTTTATTCCAAGGGATGTCTTTTCCTTTACCGCTTTCCTGAGGATATCACCTGTTGATATCTGTGGAATAGAGTATTTTTCGATCAGACTTGCGGCTTGTGTGCCTTTTCCTGCCCCTGGAGGTCCTAAGAGGATAAGATTCATTTATTTTCTTCCTCTTAACCGACTTTTCTTCATAAAACCATCATAGTTTCTAAAAGTCAGGTGTGATTCAAACTGCTGAATAGTATCTATAGCTACACCAATAACAATCAAGAGTCCTGTACCACCAAAATAGAAAGGTACGTCAAATTGGTACATAAGGATCGTCGGCAAGACACAGACCGCTGATATATAAAGTGAACCTACTAATGTTATACGGTTCAATATTCGCTTGATGTAATCAGAAGTTTTCGCGCCAGGTCTGATACCCGGAATAGAACCACCGGACTTCTTCATGTTGTCCGCGATATCCATCGGGTTGAATGTAAGCGCGGTATAAAAGTAGCAAAAGAATATTATCATTAGAACAAACGCGACATTATAAAGAACCTTGTCCGGGGACATCTGTGATTTTAGCCCTTCTAAAAACGTCGATTCAGGTAGAAACTGCGCTATGGTAGCCGGAAACATCAAAAGTGACGACGCGAAGATAGGTGGTATAACACCCGCGGTGTTGAGCTTCAATGGTATATAAGTACTTTGACCTCCATACATCTTCCTGCCGACAAGTCGTTTCGCGTACTCGACCTTGACCTTCCTGTGACCAGTTTCCATGACTATGATAGCCGCGACTACCGCGACCATAATAAGAACAATGAATATCAACATAAATACATTCATTTTCCCTACTCTTACCCACTCAAGCGTAGTTCCGATACCGGCCGGAAACCTTGCGATGATACCAGCGAATATGATTAGCGAGATACCGTTTCCGATACCTCGTTCTGTGATCTGCTCACCGAGCCACATAATGAACGCGGTACCGGCAGTCAGCGTAAGCATCGTAAAGAGCTTGAACCCTAATCCACCATTTAAGACGATCATAGTATCAGAAGATACTCCTGAAGCATTCTCAAGGAAACTACTTATTAAATATCCCTGAAAAAGACTCAAGAGAACAGTACCGTATCTTGTATATTGAGTGATCTTTTTCCTGCCCATCTCACCTTCCTTGCTTAACTTCTCAAGGTAAGGCACGACAACAGTCATAAGTTGTATTATAATAGAAGCACTGATATATGGCATAATACCGAGCGCGAAGATAGAAAAGTTTTTCAGGGCTCCACCAGTAAACATATCAAACATACCAAAAAGATTCCCTGCCTGCTGCTCTAACATTTTACCCAACTGCACGGTATCAACACCTGGAATTGGAACAAACACACCGATCCTGTAAATTACAAGAAACAATAATGTTATCCCCAGGCGGTTCCTAAGCTCAGGAACCTTTCCTACATTGGACATGCCGTTAATCACTTACGCCTCCTGTATAGTTCCGCCAGCGGCGGCTACTTTTTCAGCCGCTGTCTTACTTATTTTTTTAACTTTAATAGTAAGTGAATGTTTTAGTTCACCATTAGACAACAGCTTCACGCCATCGTCAACTTTTTTGATGATACCAGCCTCAATCAAAGCGACGGCATCAACAACTGCGTCCTTCTCGAATTTCGCTAAGTCACAGAGGTTGATCACAGCATATTTTTTCTTGAATATGTTTGTGAAGCCTCTTTTTGGGAGTCTACGATGCAATGGCATCTGACCACCCTCGAATCCTGGTCTGATACCGCCACCAGATCTTGACTTTTGACCTTTATGTCCTCTACACGCAGTCTTACCGTGACCAGATCCATCACCACGGGCGACTCTTTTTCTACTTTTTATAGCACCCTTCGCGGGCTTTAATTCAGACAGTCTCATTATATTCTCCCAACACTAATCGACAATTTTTACTAGATGATTGACTTTTTTAACCATCCCTAAAGTCATCGGATTGTTCACAAGTTCAACAACACTATTTAATTTTCGTAGCCCCATTCCTGTCAAAACAGCTTTCTGCTTCTTGTTATAACCAATTGGACTTTTAACAAGTTTGATTTTAATAGTCTCACTACTCATTTTCTTCTCCATGATTCTTTAATTTTCGAACAGTTCTTCCACGCTCTTGCCACGTCTTTTCGCTATACTTTCTGGCGATTTTAGCTGCTTAAATCCATCAATAGTAGCCTTGACGACATTGTGCGGGTTGTTTGACCCAAGACACTTAGCGTTTATATTCTTTATACCAGCTGATTCCACAACAGCTCTTACAGCGCCACCGGCAATAACGCCAGTACCTTCAGGAGCCGGTCTCATAATAACTTTACCCGCGCCGTAAACACCTTTTACTTTATAAGGTATAGTGCTATTTAGTATAGGTACTTTGATCAGATTTTTCTTAGCTGTCTCTATACCTTTCCTAATAGCCTCAGGTACTTCGTTAGCTTTACCTAGACCATACCCGACATAGCCAGCCTGATCGCCGACGACCACAAGAGCTGAGAAGCTGAATCTTCGACCACCTTTAACAACTTTTGCAACTCTTCTTATGCTGACAACTTTATCAGCAAGCTCAAGCTTATTTACGACTTCCTGTGGAATCACTTAATTCTCC
>JAJRXV010000011.1 GCA_024276115.1 Deltaproteobacteria bacterium | reverse complement strand
CTCTTTCCTCTCTTTCCTCTCTTTCCTCTCTTTCCTCCGTGCCCTCTGCGGGCAAAAAAATGGTCTAATTTCGGCAGTATAACTTCAGCGGAAAACTTTCTTGAACAAAATCGCATAATAGTGTATGGTTGAGTATGGAAAATAACATACGAGTAAGATTCGCCCCGAGCCCGACTGGGGCACTGCATGTCGGCAACGCCCGAACAGCGCTGTACAACTGGCTTTACGCCCACAAAAACAACGGAAAATTCATCCTGCGGATAGAAGACACAGACGTCGTCCGATCAACGAAGGAGTCTGAAGCGAGCATCATCTCCGAGCTGAACTGGCTCGGTGTGCAGTGCGACGAAGGCCCAGAGAACGGTGGCGATTTCGGTCCGTACCGCCAGTCAGAGCGGACGGACATGTACACAGAATATTTAAATAAACTGCTGGACGAAAAGAAAGCGTACAACTGCTACTGCACAACCGAGGAGCTTGACGCGGTGAAGAGCCGCCAGATCGCCAACTCGCAGATGCCGTCGTACTCCGGGAAGTGCCGCGACCTCACCGACGAGCAAAGAGCCGCGTTTGAGGCAGAGGGGCGGAGCCATGTTGTGCGCCTCAAGGTGCCGGGGAAGCGGGTCGTCTTCACCGACCTGGTGAAGGGGCAGATCGCGTTCTACTCCAACTCGCTCGGTGGCGATTTTGTCATAATCCGCTCAAACGGTGGTTTTATGTACAACTTCACCGTCGTGATAGATGACGCGCTGATGAAGATGTCGCACATAATCCGCGGCGAAGACCACCTGACAAACACGGTTAAGCAGATTCTGCTCTATGAGGCGCTCGGTTTTAAACCGCCACGCTTCGCGCACTGCCCGATGATTCTCGGTGAGGACAAAAAACGCCTGAGCAAACGGTTTTTGAGAGATTCCTTCGCGACGTTCCATAACGAGGGGATAATGCCGGCGGCGTTGATGAACTACATCGCGATGCTCGGTTGGTCAAGCAGGGATGGTAGTGAAATATTCTCCCCGGGTGAGCTGATAGAGAAGTTTTCGCTCCAAAATGTTTCATCGAGCCCGTCAGTTTTTCAGCATAGCAAACTAAGGTGGGTGAATGGCGAGCATATCAAACTGATGAGCGATGACGATTTCGCGCGGGCGCTTTCTGATTTCGTAAAACGCGCGCTACCCGACTTTGGCGCCGAGCCAGAACACTTCAACGCGTTCGCCCGAATAATCAAGACCGATACAGTGATACTGAAAGACGCACTAGCGTTTATCGATATGTTCTTCAGCGATGAGCCGGAGCTGACCGATGACGCGGCTCAGCTACTCAAGCAGACAGAAGCTGTAGATGTAGCGCGCGCGTTTTTATCGCTGCTCGCTGACGAGCCGACGCTTGACGCCGAGGCGTACAAGAGCATCACAAAGAAAATAAAGAAGAGCCTGAATGTTGGCGGGAAGGGGCTGTTCATGCCGCTTCGCGCCGCGATATCCGGCAGGCTAAAAGGACCGAACCTCGGCGAACTATGCGAGTTCCTCGGGGGTGACGCGGTTGCGGCACGGATCGAGAAGAGGCTGTAACGCGACGTTAATAATTCATTAAACGAGCGAGGAATGATGAAAAAATATTTTATAATAATAATGATACTCTTTACACTAACTGCCTGCCAGAGGGCTACCGGTCCGGGAACGGGCAAAAAAAACAGCGACCTTGACGTGACAAAGGGGAAGAAGATAGCGGGGATAATCTCGAAGGACACAACGCTTAGCGGTGTTGTGCGGGTAGTCGGCGATATTTATGTCCCTGAAGGCGTGACGCTGACCATCCTCCCCGGTACAGAGCTAGTCATAAAGATGAGTGAGAGCACGAAGGTAGAACCGCTCTTCATCTCGTCTGGCACCGAAATACTCGTGAGGGGCAACATAATCGCGAAGGGTACTGCGGAGAATAAGATAGTTTTCAGGTCGATGGAGGCTAAGCCGGGCATGAAGAGTTACGCCGGTGTTATTCTCATCGGTAGTGATATCGCGGAGTTCGAGCATTGCGTTTTTAAGAACGCTGAAAACGCGATACGGGCGATCGACGCTAATCTGAATGTCGATTCATGCGAATTCGAGAACTGTTTTTACGCGCTGACGACGAAGGGCGCGAAGGTCAACATAAAAAACAGCCGCGTCATAAGTTGCGATAAAGGCTTCTACTTCCATAAGGCGACAACCGGGAGTGTTACCGGCAGTGAGTTTAACAGCTGTTTCGAGGATGGAGTCTTCATCGACAAAACGAGCAAAGTGACGGTGGAGAATAACAGCTTTAAAAGTAACCTTTGGGGCATTTCGACAATAGAAGCTAAAAGCAAGTTCTTAAACAGCAATAATTTTATGGATAACAAGGAAGATGTAAAGGGGTTGAATTATTAACCCGGCAACAAATAAACAGTAATCTTGAACAACTGAATGGAGAAACATTGAAGATAGGAGTTATAGGCGCTGGCAGTTGGGGCACGGCACTCGCCAAGTTGCTGGCTGAAAAAAACTATGATGTGACGATCTGGTCATACACTGAAAAGACCAGTGACGATATAAACATTTTACGCGAGAACCGGGAGTTTTTACCCGGTGTGATTCTGCCGGACAACCTGCGCGCGTCTTCTGATATTTCCGCGGCGTGCATCGATAAGGAGCTGATCCTCTCGGTAAGCCCGTCGCACACTGTGAGAGGGCTTCTCGGGCAGATTGGCGAGCTGATCGGTGAGGATACCCTCATCGCGAGCGCCTCAAAGGGGATCGAAAACGACACGCTGATGACTATGTCTGGTGTCTTCGAGGATGTGCTTGGTAAGGAGCGCGCCAGCAAGGTGACGTACCTTTCCGGACCGAGCTTCGCCAAGGAGGTCGCCGCGAAGTTACCGACCGCAGTGTCGGCGGCGAGTGATGATCACGATATCGCAAAAAAGATACAGCAGATATTCTCCACAAATTACTTTCGGGTATATTCGTGCGACGATACGATCGGTATCGAGCTCGGCGGCGCGCTGAAAAACGTCATCGCGATCGCGGCCGGTATCGGTGACGGGCTCGGTTTTGGTCACAACTCCCGCGCGGCGTTGATAACCCGCGGGCTGGCGGAGATATCGCGGCTCGGCGTAAAGATGGGCGCGCTACCGCTGACTTTCTTAGGGCTGGCCGGTATCGGTGATCTGGTACTCACCTGCACTGGCGACTTGAGCCGTAACCGGCGCGTCGGTCTGCGGATCGGACGCGGTGAAAAGCTGAAAGATATCCTCGCGTCAATGAACATGGTAGCCGAAGGGGTGAAGACCTCAAAGGCAGCGTTTGACCTTTCGCGGCTGAAAGAGATTGACATGCCTATCACAAAAGAGGTATATTTGATGTTGTATGAGGATAAAGCGCCGGAAGAATCGGTGAAGGATCTGATGGGGCGGGGGCTGAAAGAAGAGTTCGCGGGGATATAATAGGCATTTACCATGTTACCACAGAGTCTCTACCACGTCATTCCCGAGGTAGTAATGGGAACCCAGGACTAGAACGTAGGGGCGATTCCTGTGTGGTCGCCCCAAACTTTGGAGTCCCGATAGAAACACTCAGGTATAAGGCGGGTGCTTTGATAATTTGATAGCACACGGAAAATACGGAAACAATCGATAAAGGCGGATTTTTCAGTAGAAAGACGCGACATTTTTTATTAAACTTTTTTACTAAAAAATCCGATAGATAAACAAATGACATCTGAAACCTTAGATCAAGACGCGTTAGACGCGTTACTTAACGCGGCGATGGATGAAGCAGGAGGCGCGGAAACCGATAGTGGTAGCGGTTCTGGCTCTGTCAGCATCGAAATGTCGTCGTTCGCCGACGAGATAGCGGGCGCGTTCTCGACCACTGTTACGAGCCTTACGAGTAAAGAAGTTACCCTCGAAAAAGAGAACGAAGAATCTAGTTCTTTAGAACAATTATCCG
The DNA here is from genome assembly GCA_024276115.1 of Deltaproteobacteria bacterium. GTDB lineage: Bacteria > Desulfobacterota > JAJRXV01 > JAJRXV01 > JAJRXV01 > JAJRXV01. Next base: position 7,559 of record JAJRXV010000011.1, on the reverse strand, counting down.
AACAGTTTACTGAAAATATCGTAGTTGGTAAAGCAACATTTGGCGGTGATATCGAAGCTGAATTCGCTTTCATCACCGATATTAAAGCAGGAAGCATCCTCGGTGATCTCGTTTTGATGGGTGAGGGGGAGGCGAAGGAGGAGCTCTCCGCAGATGACCTCGACTCACTCAAGGAGATGACGAACCAGGTGTGCGGCGCGGCGGCGCAGAGCCTCTCCGGAATACTCGGGAAGAAAATCTCGAGCGGTCAGGCAGAACTCTCCACCATAAACGCCGCGGAGCAGAAGGATCAATTCATCCAGCTACTTAGTGAGGGAGATGTAAGCGCCTTCACATTTGCATTGAAGGTCGCCGACCTTGTCACCTCAAAGCTTCACCTGTTTATACATAACAGCTTGGAAAAGCAGTTGGTCTCAGAGCCAGAGCCGCCGCCTGTTCCGACTCCAGAAGATGAGCCTGACGCCAGCGAGCAGGAAGTCGTCACGGCAGAGCAGGAAGTCGAGCAGTTCAGCATGTCTCAAGAAGAAATGACTATCGAAAAGCCGAGTTCTAACCGAAACATTGAGCTTATCAAAGGTATTGAGGTTAATGTCAAGATAAAGCTGGGCGAAACAGTAATGCCGTTCAAGAAAATAATCCAGCTCATCCCCGGCACGATCATCGAGCTTAACAAAAACGCCGACGCGAACCTTGAGCTTGTTGTGAATAATCAATCAATTGCTGAGGGGGTTTTGGTGGTAGTATCTTCAAACAACTTCGCGCTCAGGGTGACAAAAATACTCGACAAGGCAGAGCGGATAAAGAGCTTGGGCGGTTCGGGCGACTAAGCTATTATTTTGCACAGCGCTACACCTTCACATCAATGATCTTTCCTTCGTCGATCTCAATAACATCAGCGCTGTTCAGCTCTTCGGGCTCTTTTTTAGGTTCTTCCTCTTTCGCGTGTTTTTTTTCTCTTTTGTGAGTTTCGTGCTCATATTTTTCACGTTGCTGCTCCTCGCGGATAGTCTTCGAGGCAACCTCCTTCGTATTAGCCACAAGCTCTTGCTTGATGACGTTTTGATCCACTTGCGCCAGCGCGCGCTTTTCCGCTTTAAGCTCCTGATTTTTCTGGTCGATGCTCGGGAACTTCTCAAGCGCTGACGTTTGCGCTACTATGTCTCTTATATCGGGCATTTAGTCCACCACCATAATGTTTAGGGGGTTAGGAGCCGAAGCGACTTCTTAAAAGCTACTTGACCAACTTATGGATAAGCTCAACTTCTCCCTTGTTGATCTTAAGCATATGAGAAATCGTCTTCACTGAGTGACCATCGCTCAATAAGCTCTTTACATTAGCGTACTTATCTTTTTCGTAGAGCTTTGACGCGACACCTTTCTCCTTCTCCAAACGGTTTACAATCTCGTTCAGGTCGGCGGACTTCCTCTCTATTTCAGCTATCTGCTTATCATAAAGAAGCCGAAACTCATCCACCTTCCTCTGTATTAAATCGGAAGATTCCTCGCTTTTCTCAACCAATATTTTCAGGTTCTTACATAAGTATTCGATCTTACTGAGTAGTTGGCTATTCTTCTTTGATGAGGATAGTTTTATGTAGAGGAACATGAGAACTACGATCGCTGAGACCAGAAATATATCTATAAGCAACTGGATCTCAAATGAATAATTTTCTAATATGAACAATGTCCCCTCCGGCTACTCTTTCGGCATGTGAAGAGAGCGTTTTATATCAATCATCCTCACTTCACCGGTATACTCTTTAGTTTCAAAGCTCTTAATATTGCTAAGCTGGCTTGTTATATTTTTAATGCGTTCAATATCTTTTTCTATCATATCAAGCTTGCTCCCAACCAGAACACCACTGTCACTAAACTCCCTCTTCAGCATTTCAATGCTGAGAGAAATTGAGCAAAGCGGGTTGTTTATCTCGTGGTTCACGCTGACCGCGACCTCATTGACCGCAGTGAGCTTCTCGGCTTCAATGATCTTCTTCTGCATGTTTTTCATCGTGTCATGCGCGCTCTTTAAGTTGTCGTACAGACGCACTTTTTCGATCGCCAGCCCCGCTTGATCCGAGAAGACCCTAAGAGTCGTCAGCTCCTCGTCTGTCACGATCCTGTCAGAGTTCGCGTTGTCAAAAGTCAGCGACCCAACAACATTCCCCTTCGACATCAAAGGTACTTTATAAAACGTTTTCGGGTGGTACCTGACTATCTCACATTCTTTGTAGCGCTCGTCATCAAGCGGCTCGATTACCTTTACTACTTCCTTCTTGACCAGCAGGTCTTCCATCCAGGGGTTGCACTGGTTATCATCTATGTTCCACTTCAACGCGCTGATCGTCTCATCATAAATGCTGTCCGGCACCCCCATCGCCACCTTGGCTTCTTCTATTCTTTTTTCGGCGTCGATAAGCGAGACGAATATACGGTCAAAGTGAAAAACGTTGTATATCCCGGAAATGATTTCGTGTAGTATTTCGTTGAGATCAAGCGAGCCCGCGAGTACTTTTGTGATCCCCGCCAGAGAATTCAGCTCAGTATTTTTCCTCTTGAGGTACTCCTTCTCCTGCTCGATCGTGTTCTGGTTTTCCCGTAATGTTTCATTTAGGTTCATTATTTCAAGGAAAGCCTTACGGTTTTCTATACCGCTGTTAATGCTTTCGGTCAGCCTGGTGGAGTCAAATGGAGCGACAAGAAAATCAAACACGCCGCTTTTCAGTATCTCGACAACGCTTCTTACATCAGGTATCTCAGAATAAGCGATTATAGATGGGTGCGATTCGCAAGCGGCGAGGAAATTAAGAGTCTCGAAGCCGTTACTATCATCAATCGAAGTGTTGAATATTATTACATCATACTCGTCGGAGTCTAACAACTTATATACATGTCGCAAGTCCGTAGCGCCCTGAACAAACCCATAAATCCCCTGAAGAAATCTGGTTTGAGAATCAACAAATGACGCCTCTTTGTCGATTAATAAAATCCTTGAGTTCTGCATAACTTGACCTGGCAAGTCAATTGCCGGATATGTGACGATATCAGACATAATAACCTAATATTCTATTTTCGAGCCTGCCCCAGCAACCTTGAAATCTGTAATAGCATTCTCGTCAACGTTGTCAAAGACCAACTTGAAATCAATAGAAGTACCCGGTTTTACATCGAGGTTAATCATCCCCTCACCGAACTTTGTCTGAAGCCGCGCGTTTATATCTTCCATAGAAAGTTTTTTGCACTCAGTATCAGAAGGGACGTTTCCGGCATAGACAGTTCGCCTGTCAAGAACCTTGCCATCCTTATCATAAAGTATACCTTCCACCTTCAAGTAGCTACGGCTCGTTGAATAATTGTTCTTAACTTTTCCAGAAATTATCAATATCTTCCCGGCTTTTTCATTTTCTATATACCTGTCGTTCCCATCGTAGTCATAAACCTCAAGCAGGTTCGCTTCTTCTTTGGAAGTCTCACTGTATTTTTTGTATGCGAGGTAAAACGCGCTTAACACCAACACACCAAGAATTATTGGTATGATTATCGGTATTGACCGTCTTGTAGATACTCCTGAGCCTGAGATCTCCTTCTTCGGAGGCGGTCTTCTTGGCGACCTATCCTGCCGTGGGACAGGTTTTGGGACGAACTTTGGAACAGCCTTATCAAAATCATCCATTGGATCGCTAACGCCAAAGCTCGCATCGGGCTCATCTTCCTTCAACGAAATCGAGGCATCCAGTTCAGGTGTACTCGTTGGCGGCTCCTCCGCGAAACCTATATCAGCACCGCCACCAATACTGGCGCCAGCATCGAGATCATCATCAAGGCTAAGCGCCTCATCTTCGCTGAAGTCGAACCCTGTATCAAGCTGGAACTCTTCTGAAGGGTCTTCAACAGCCGTCGCGGGCTCTTCGGGTGCAGGCGCGGTCACATTTTCATCGGTCAGATCCAAAGAGAAATCTTCCTCCACAGCCAATTCCGGCGCCGCGTCACTACCTTCATCCGCAAGCGAAATTTCATCAGTAGGCGCTTCAGTGGGTACATCAAGTGAATCATCAATAGAGAAACTATCATCAAAACCCTCAAGGTCAAGAGAATCTTCTTCCACCGATGGCGACTCTTCAGGTGCGGTCACTTCTTCCTCTAGTGAGAGCGGCTCTTCTGGTGGCGCGATTATTTCTTCATCGATCGGAGGCGCAACAGCGGCGACCTCAGCGGAAGTTTCTTTTATTTTAGCGGGTGGTTTTTTGACCAAGATAACTGAAGAACATTTAGGGCATCTGATTTTGACACCCTCTTCAGTAACCTTGTCATCCGTAATTTTTAGCTTTGCCTCGCATTTTTTACACTTGACTAGCATAATTGTTATCCTTTTTTAAAGGTTATTTACTTTTTTTGACATCATCTAAAAGCATGATCTCTCTCGTAGTACTGCTTACAACAGCAGTCGATGTATCTTCAGTTGTATAGACGACTGTCACCTCTCCGACTTTTTCTTCTGGCAGCCAGACTTTTGAATCTTTAAATCTCGGGTGTCTGGCGAAATAACTATCTCTATATACGTCGAAGGTATTCCCAGCCTGTATGCCACTTTGCGAACCTTTATTCAGGTACACGATATTCATTGAACCAAGAACCAGCGCGTCATTTTTGGCGGCTACCACCTTCATACGATCCACTTCGGGGATATCGTTGCTTATCTTTGCTTTACCATCAACCTCAAACAGCGGAATCAGGAAATTACCTCTTTCAATAGCATCGTAACATCTTACGATCTTAGCTCGCGATTTATAATCTGTGAGTACTTCTTCAATCATTACTTCACCAAGGATATTGATGACATACCCCTGATTACGCCCTCGCTTGTCAACTTTAGGCTCACCGTAAGAGATAACAGAAAATATGTCGCCTTTGTTCAGTCCGATCTCCCGACCTTCATCTATAAAGAGTTCCGTACCGATTGTCAGCAATAAGAGCCCGCTCGCGCCACCTTCGACAATCGCGATCTCATCAGGTTTTGAATAAGTCAGATACCCGACAGAGCTGAGCCTGTTCGCCTCAAGCAGATCCTCTACGAACTCTTTCGGCTTATCTACCAACTCTTTGTATTTCATCGCCGCGGATTTTTTTGTCATCTGCCGCTCAGTCGCGGTTTTTTTGGCTACCACGGTTTTCTTCACTACTTTTCGAGGCTTGGTCGCCTTCTTCACTGGTTTCGCCTGAATCTTTTTTATGATTTTTTTGATCACTATTTTTTCGATGATATTTCTTTTGTCCTTTATTGGATTAAGATTTATCTTCTCGGGCGGCTCGATCAGGTGCGGATTTTTTATTTCTGGATTCCGGGACCAGAGCAATGGCCACAAGAACGGATCATTGTAGAAATCCTGTGAAATATTCCACAAAGTATCTCCCTTTTCAACGAGATGTGAGCTTTGACCACCCCTAGGCATAACTTCGCCTGAGTAGCTCAACGTAGCTGTGGATATGAAAATTATAACTAACAGTATGGTTAGTTTGTTTGGTAGACCCCTCATTTTTATCTCCTCAAAAATTCACGCAGGTTAACATAAACTAAATCCTTACAATTAAAAAGAATAACCTCTAAAAATTCTATTGTCAAGTAATTTATTTCATTGCAATTGATGAATTCATCTAAGATTTTCCGCTTTAAGAAATAATATGATAAAAGACCACCGCGCGGCTCTAAAAACCGTCATCCTGAATCCTTAATAGAGTCGTGCGGGAGCATAATAAAAAAATATTTTCCTAAAAAAAACAACTGCCATTATCTTTTTGAGTAGCGCTCATCGCTTCCCTGTTCTGCCAAAAACAACAGGATTGCGACTCGTATCTGACTAATTATATTCAGCTTATACTGCCGATATCATCGCCAAAAAACAAGAGCTCCGATTGTTTCAGGGTGAAAAATTATCTCCGCGCGGTGTTTTTTTGTTGTATTTTTTGACCTAAGTCAATGAAAAGCTAACCGCAGGGGTATACATTGACGAAAAATATGTTAAGTTAAGATTTAACAAAAAGAAAGGGAGGAATTAAAAAATGGAATGGAGGAAAAATATGGTTTTACGAATTTGTAAGATGCTGGTAGCTTTTAGTTTGCTTTTCGCGGTCAACGCGTTCGCGAAGTCATGTGTTGAGTGTCACAAGGAGGTTACTCCGGGTGCGGTAACAGACTGGGAGAACAGTAAACACAGCGGGAACGATGTTGGTTGTGACGCTTGTCACGGTGACGAGCACAACAACGCCGATGACGCGCTAAAGGCAAAGATCCCAACGCTCGATACATGCGGTGAGTGTCATGAGGATAGAGTCAAACAGTTCAGTCGCGGTAAGCACGCGATGGCGTGGGCGGCTATGAAGGCAATGCCAACGACTCATAAGCTACCGACAGAACTGATTGACGGTATGAAGGGTTGCGGCGGTTGTCACAAGATGGGCGTTAAGTCAGCGGATGAGATCAAGGAATTAAACAAGAAGGGTGTTCGTTATGGACTCGCTTCATGCGACGCTTGTCACACTCGGCACACTTTCTCAGTTAAGGAAGCGAAGGAGCCGCAGGCGTGTCAGACATGCCACATGGGCTTCGATCATCCACAGTGGGAGATGTGGTCAAGTTCAAAGCACGGCGTAAGATATCTGCTAAAACAGAACGGTACTCTGCCAGAGAACACTGTAGCTCCTACCTGTCAGGACTGTCACATGCCTAATGGTGATCATGAAGTTCGTACTGCATGGGGATTCCTCGCTGTTAGATTGCCTCTGTCAGATGACCCTGAGTGGAAAGCTGACCAGATCACTATCTTACAGGCTCTCGGTGTGCTTGATATGGAAGGTAAGCCTACAGGAAGGCTTGACGTAGTTAAAGCCGCTGATGTAGCGCGTCTCACAAAAGAAGCGTTTGACAAAGAGAGAAACAAGATGCTTGATGTATGTTATGGCTGTCACTCTAAGAGCTTCGCTAAAGGCGAGCTTGATAAAGGCGACGAGATGATCAGAAAAGGCGACCACCTCTTGGCTGAAGCGATTCGAACAATCGGAGCGCTCTACAAAGATGGTGTAATCGAGAAGCCCGAAAGTTACGCGTTAGCGTACCCGGACCTTTTGGCATTCCAGGACGCGCCGACACATATTGAGCAGATTCTCTTTGAAATGCACCTTAAGCACAGAATGAGACTGTTCCAGGGAACATTCCACGCGAACCCTGACTATGCCCTCTGGTATGGCTGGAGTGAGATGGTACGAGACCTGACAAAGATCAAAGAGCTCGCGAAAGAGATGAGAGCAAGCCACAAGTAGCATTGAAGTGGAGTTAACACTTTGTTAAACTTCATAATTTGGTAGATAAAGAGAGGCGCGACTATTATTGTCGCGCCTCTCTTTTTTTATGTCCTGAATTCCCGAGGGCACACTGTCATTCCCGAGGCCACACTGTCATTCCCGAGGTTTTAATCGGGAACCTAGGACTAAAACATATTGAACAAAAGCGAAAAAGCTTAAGTTTAACAAGATGTTTAGAGCATGGCTCCCCGATAGAGACACTCGGG
>JAJRXV010000167.1 GCA_024276115.1 Deltaproteobacteria bacterium | reverse complement strand
GATACATTAAACGTAAATATATAGATAACCTAAAAAAATGGCTTTGTCAACATTTTATTTCTCCTCAAAACTAGACATTGATTTCCCCGCACCGGTTTGTTGGGTGGTGGGCGCGCCTTTTTTTGTTTTTTTGGTTTCACCGAACAGGTGAGCATTAATAACCCACTGAAACCCTTAATGGGCATGTTTATTGAAAAAAACGGGGTAAGTCCACTATGGGTATCTCCAAACACAAAAAAAAGTTGACGCTATCATCATTAAATGTTATCTTACTTAAAATCAATGATTAATGCTTGACCTTTTAAATTGATCCTGTGAGGTTAATAAGGGTGTTGGCTAAATTTCCAATCATACCACCATATTACCCTATTATTGATCAGGATTTTTACTCAGGATTCAAGAAGACTAGTGTCGTGTCAAGTAAGAAATGTCGTGAGATTGCGCAGTAATTTTTTTGTATGCAAGGTGCGAAAGAGGTCGTATAGCCAAAGCTATACGACCGATAGAGCAACGCTGCATACAGAAAAAAGAACAAGCAAGATACGACAATTGTTGCTTGACGCGACACTAACAAGTGAGTTGCTACAATGAGTGAAAAGATCATCCTCGACAAAAAGAACATCGCACGCGTTATTTCGCGGATGGCGCACGAGATAATCGAGCACAACAGCGGCATCGAAGAACTCGTCCTAATCGGTATCAGCATGGGCGGCAACAAGCTCAGCGAGCGTATGCGCGACTGCATCGAACGGATAGAGGGCACGCCCCCGCCGCTCGGTATTATCGACGCGACACTCTACAGGGACGACATCCGCTCCGGCACGGCACAACAAGAAGTACACCAGACCGACATCGCATTCTCGCTTGAGGGTAAAAACGTGATCCTGATCGACGATGTACTCTTCACCGGTCGCACGATCCGCGCCGCGCTCGACGCGCTCATGTCATTCGGCAGACCGAATACCGTGCAACTGGCGGTGTTTATTGACCGTGGACACAGAGAGTTGCCAATCAGGGCGGACTACGTCGGGAAGAACATACCGACTGCGCGTGGCGAGAAGATCGCGCTCGAACTTGACGCGAGTGGCGGCGACCGCGTGGTCATCACCAAAAACAGTAACGGATAATTATGGGACTTGGTATTAAACATCTGCTTGACGTTTACAGCCTTTCGAAAGATGACGTGATGTACATCCTCGATACGGCTGACACGTTTAAGGACATCTCTACGCGCGACATAAAAAAAGTGCCGACCTTGCGTGGCAAGACAGTGATCAACCTCTTCTTCGAGCCGAGTACTCGCACCCGCACATCGTTTGAGCTTGCCGGAAAGCGTCTCTCGGCAGACACGATAAACATCTCGGCCTCTGCCAGCAGCGTGACGAAAGGCGAAACACTGCTAGATACCCTGAAAAATCTCGAAGCGATGAACCCTGACGCGGTGGTAATGCGCCACTTGGCGTCCGGCGCCGCGCACTTCGCGGCGAAGCATGTCGATTTCGCTATAATCAACGCCGGTGACGGACGGCACGCGCACCCGACCCAGGCGCTTTTGGATCTGATGACGATCCGGGACTGCAAAGGGAAAGCTGACGGTCTGAAAGTCACCATAGTCGGTGACATAAACCGAAGCCGCGTCGCCCGCTCTAACATACACCTGCTCTCCAAAGTCGGTTGCGACGTGAGTGTTTGCGCTCCCGCGTCGATGATACCCGCCGGAATCGAGCAGCTCGGGGTGAAGGTACATTATAATATAAAAGACGCGCTCGATGGCGCCGACGTCGTTATGATGTTGCGCATCCAGAAAGAGCGTCACGGCGGCAATTATTTCCCCACCCTTCGGGAATATTCACGCTACTTTTCACTCAACAAAGATACAATAAAATACGCGAAAGAGGACGTGACAGTCATGCACCCCGGACCGATGAACCGTGGCGTTGAGATCGCGTCTGATATAGCTGACGGCGAACTCTCAGTCATACTGCCGCAGGTCGCAAACGGTCTCGCGATACGGATGGCGTTGCTCTTTTTACTCGCCGGAGGTAGCAGACAATGAGCCTGATAATCACCGGTGCGCACGTAATCTCCCCGAAGGAGAATATCGACCGTAAACTCACTATATATATAAAAGATGGTAAAATCGCCGCACTGCATGACAGCGGCACCGACCCGAAAACGATCGACAAATCAGCGGAGCTGTTCGACGCGACAGGGCTCACCGTAACGCCTGGGCTGATAGATATGCACGTGCATCTGCGCGAGCCGGGCTACGAGTACAAGGAGGATGTCGCGAGCGGCGCCAGAGCGGCGGCGCATGGCGGGTTCACCTCTGTCGTATGTATGGCGAACACGAACCCGATAAATGATAACGCGTCGGTTACGAGGTACATCATCGACAAAGCCGAAAAGGGAGCTTGCGTGAATGTTTTTCCGATCGGGGCGATGACGCTCGGGCTTGACGGAAAGGCG
>JAJRXV010000166.1 GCA_024276115.1 Deltaproteobacteria bacterium | reverse complement strand
TCTATCTGCTCACTGTTCGCCATATCCATCAGTATGAAGTCAAGCGTATCCCCGGCCTTATCCTCATCTTTAAACCAACCTTTGTTTTCAAGCTCTGCCAGCAGTCTTGCCTGCTCATCAGAGGCGTTCTGTTTAAAGAAAAACGTCTCACAACCGCTGATAGAGAGATACTTAGATGAGTTGGCATGTATACTCAGGAAAATATCAGCGTTTTTATCGTTCGCGAGCTTTGCTCTTTTGCGAAGTGAGACGTAGCGATCAGTTTCCCTTGTCATGAATACTTTTATATCACTGCCTTCTTTTATCAACCTCTTGAGCTTTTTAGCTATTTTCAGAGTAATATTCTTTTCATAAGCCCCGTCTTTAGCTATCGCTCCGACATCATTACCTCCATGCCCTGGATCGATCATTATAATATCAAGCTTATTCTCTTTTTCTAAAAGCCCATTTTTTTCGGGCTCTTTTTTCCCCGCGGCAAAAGATGATTCAGCAATAAGCAGGAGAATAAAAAGAAATAGGAGAGAATATTTTAATATATTTGGTTGCATTTTTTAGGCACTTTTTCTAAATCGCGTTGACCGCGTCATTAAGTCTTTTTATGACAATCTCACTCCCCATCACCTCGACAACCTCAAATATACTCGGGCTTACTGTATTACCGGTCAGCGCTACCCTTATTGGCTGAGCGATATTTTTCATCTTCAGGTTGTACTTATCCATGATCTCTTTAGCTGACGTTTTTATAGAGTCCTGAGAAAAATCAGACTCCGCGAGCTTATCTTTAAGAGCGCTCAAAGCGTCTTTGATCTCTGGTGTCAAAAATTTAGCCTTCGCCGTTTCATCGTAAGTTACATCGGTAAAATAATACCCGATAGCGTCTACCAGATCGACAAGTGTTTTGCTACGCTCTTTATGCAAATCGATTATCTTGAGCAATTTTTCATCATTAGCGTTGTATCCATTCCGCTCCAAAAATGGTCTGAAATGTTCTAACACTTTTTCCGTCGGAAGTGTTTTTATATAATGCGCGTTCAACCAGAGTAGTTTTTCTGGGTTAAAAACACCGGCAGACTTACCGACCTTCTCGAGGGTGAACTTTTCTAGCAGCTCATCGATCGAGAATATCTCCTGATCGCCGTGCGACCAGCCAAGCCTGACCAGAAAATTCACCAGCGCTTCAGGTAGGTATCCATCATCCTTATATGCTCCGACAGAAGTAGCGCCATGCCGTTTGCTCAGGCGGGACTTGTCCGCACCGAGTATCATAGGTACGTGCGCGAATTTAGGCGCTTCATAACCGAGCGCCTCATAGAGCTGTATCTGGCGTGGCGTGTTGTTCAGGTGGTCATCACCACGAATAACGTGAGATATCCGCATCTCAGCGTCATCTATTACGACAACAAAATTGTAAGTAGGGTAGCCGTCAGTTCGCCTGATTATCAGATCATCAAGTTCGTCGTTAAAAAAGATCACCTTCCCCTTAACGAGGTCATTGATTATCGTTTCGCCTTCATTAGTCGAGTAGAACCTGATGACATAAGGCTTGTCGCTGTCTTCAGGAGGTGTGTTGTAGCATGTCCTGTCGTACTTTGGTTTTTTGTTCAGCCTCATCGCCTCAGCTCTATTCGCTTCGAGCCGCTCTTGCGTACAGTAACATTTATACGCTTTACCTTCTTCAATCAGCTTGTCGATCTTTTTGTTGTATAGATCGAGGCGCTTGCTCTGAAAGAATGGACCCTCATCGCAGTCAAACCCAAGCCATTTCATCGAGTCTAGTATAGCCTGCGTTGATTCTTCAGTAGAGCGCGCCTGGTCAGTATCCTCGACACGTAAGACGAATTTACCATTATGTTTTCTGGCAAAGAGCCAGTTAAAAAGCGCTGTTCTCGCGCCACCTATGTGAAGGTACCCCGTTGGACTCGGAGCAAATCGTGTTCTAATAGTTTCACTCATGTTAAAGCCTGTTCCTCCCTAAATTTTAAGACTATGCTTTATACTACATATAATATAATAATGTCAAGAAATGAATCCGCGTTGTGAATCTGTGTTGTGTTCTAGTAGAATGGCCTAAAAAAACATCACTAATTTGCCTCATATCAAGAGAACATATTAAGACCATCTTTAGCTTGACAATATTCTGCACTTAATCTATATTAATTTTTCTTAGTTAGTTTTGTTTTAGATTGCCGGAGGTCTGGATGAAAAAAAGACTATCGATATTAGCTCTGTTATTGTTGCTCTTGTTGCCACAAGTATTATTCGCGCAAGATGTAGAAGAGGCGGGCGCGGGTGACTCACCAAAATTTATCCTTGATGATCCGGGGGCCGCGATAACGCCGAATCCAATAATGGACTTAAATGTTATTTCGGACAGTGGTTTCGCGAGTTTTCGAACAGATGAGGCAAAGACCCTAGACAAATATATTAATACCACGATTGAGTTTGATATCATTGTAGACGCTGAGGTCAAGGATATGACGAACACTTTTTTGATCTTATCGGTTTATGATATTGATGGTGGCGCCAAAAAGCCAGAGGTTGACAAGGTATACTTGAATGACCATTATCTCGGTAACTTGACAGGTAATAACAATGCTTGGAGTTTTTCTACGTTTCCGGTAAACTCTGACTGGTTAAAAGGTTCTGACAATAGCGATGACAGCGCGAACAGGATTCGTATAGAGGTGGATTCGCTTAAATCGTCTACTTTTTGGATGTTGTGCGATTGGGGCGCGATAAAGACGAACCTCGGCTTTCAGGTTGTTTCCATCAGCCCATACAGGAAAAGCGTACGTTCTAACCAACATGAAATAATGATAAAATTCAACGAAGAGGTTGATAAGGAATCATTAAAAGACAACATCTTTCTGAAATACAAAGATTTTAATGAAATAAAAAAGGTAACCTGTAAAATAATTTATCAGGGGAGCAACAATATAGTAAAGCTTTTACCACACGATATTTTACAGTATGGTGTAGAATACACTGTTACTGTCAACAAAAAAGTGAAAAACAGCAAAGGCGCGTTTCTGAAAAGTCAAAAAAGCGCCTCGTTTGTACCATTACCAACATTAAGAAAATAAAGAGGGAACGTAAAGTATATTGGAAGCTTTTGCCAGTTATTTAACTGAAATATCAGCACTTATAGGTTCAAATACTTTTTTTGCATATACCATTGTTTTTGCTATATTGACATTATGCGGGATTGGTCTACCGGTGCCAGAAGACTTTGTGCTAATCCTCGCGGGTTATTTCATATTCAATGAAGTAGCTGACATGTACCTTATGATAGCCGTCGCGATGGTTGGAATACTTCTTGGTGATTACCTGATTTTCCTCTTTGGTAGCAGGTGGGGTGACTGGTTTCAAAACCACAGGCATTTCAAAAAAGCATTCTCCCAAAAACGTGTAGAAAAAGTACACGATTACTTCGATAAGTATGGTAATAAATTTGTCTTTTTCGCTAGGTTCTTCTGGGGGTTACGCGCCGCGACGTTTTTTCTCGCCGGTACCCATACTATGAGTGGCATGAGATTCCTGCTTCTTGATTTCCTCGGCGCCTTAATAAGCATCCCTCTAATAATTTACCTTTCAGTTTTACTGTTCCAAAAATTTTCAGGTGAAATTGAAACAGCTATGATGCTCATCGGTGAGTTCAGTCATGTACTGCTCGCGGTGATGATATCTATTGTCGTTTATACACTTCTCAAACATTACCTTGATGGAAAACTGACCAAACCGCTCGACAAATGATTATTTCTCACCTTGAACATCTCATAATTTACTGTACAATTAATTAAAAAAGTAAAGAAAGTGTTAAACCTTATGGCTAAGAATATTGACGATATCACTGAAATCATCGTAGATACTCTGCAAACGATAGCAAATAAAAAGGGAAGTCTTAATAAAGAGACTATTTCAAAATATTTGTCTGAGAATGACGAGTTTAAGAAGGTTTTCCAAGGCACTAATGAAGGGTGGAAGGAAAAGTATTTTACTGTTGCCGAAGAGCTTGATAATACCAAGACAGAGAGCGGTAAAAAAGATGAAATATTTCAGATGCTCACGACAAACCTGATAATATTAGCTAAGTCAGATGAAGCAGGGGAAATAAATGATACCTTAAATGAGATCAAGGGGATTGTGAATAAAGAGCTGGTTGTAGAAGAACTTAGCAGAGCGCTTGATTCACTAAAGGCACTGATCTTTGACGAAGAGCCCGAAGCCCCAAGAAGTGTAGGGAAAAAGAAAAAGGGTTTGTTTGGTTTTTTCGGTGGTGACAAAGATAAAGCCGAGGGAAACGCTTGTGAGGTAACTCTCGACATATTTTTGAACATCGTAATCAAACTAAAAGAAATAGTCAAAGGTGATCTGAAAAAAAAGGTGGTTGGGCTTGAGGAGCAGGCAAAAAAAGCAAGAAGCACGGATGATTTCAGGTCGCTGGTGGAAGAGTTATCAATTGTGCTTGGTGACTATAATAATCTCCTTATAACTGAAAAACGTGAAGTTGAGAAGTCTATGCAAAATCTGCTGAACAGTGTTATTGAAACCGAAAAAAATCTTATGAAAACTCTTGAGAATCAGAACCGTTTGTTTAGGGAGAACTCAGCGTTTAATGACGCTATCAGCAATGATATAAACGGAATTAGTAAAAGCTTTAGCCTTGGAGACACAATTGATGATATCAAAAACCTTGTTTTCAGTACGATAAGGGGGCTTTCATCGCGCATAAGCAAGAAGCGGAAGTCAGATGAAGAGTATGAAAAGGATTTCTCGCTCAAGCTGTCTTTCATGCAGGGCAAGCTTGATCAGATAAAAAATAACGCGACTGAAATAAGGAACAAGAGCAGTATCATAGAGAAGGAATCTCAGCGTGATCCTCTGACAAAGTTGCTGAACAGGCGTGGTTATGAACCGAAGCTACTCGCTGAACTAGAGCGTCTTCGCAGGTATGAGAACCCATGCTCGCTGGCAATATTTGACCTTGATAAATTTAAGAGGATAAATGATGATTTTGGCCATACAACAGGAGATAAAGTTCTTGTTAAGGTAGCGGAAGTCATGCTCAGTAACACGCGTAAGATAGATATTCTCGGGAGGTATGGCGGGGAGGAGTTTGTTGTGATATTACCAAACCTAGAGCTTGAGGGCGCTATTTCTCTCGCGGAAAAAATAAGAAAAGCAATCTTTGGTATACGCTTCCTTTTTCAGGAGACTGAGCTGAATGTAAGTTTAAGCGGTGGAGTAACCGAGTTTATGAAAGATGACACGATAGAATCGATATACAGGCGGGCGGATGACTCGCTTTATAGAGCTAAGGAAGATGGCAGAAACCGCATTAAATATTAGTAATTAACTGATTATAATTGCTACTATATATCTGGCTTTTACTCTAGGGATTATTATCCAGGCTATGACAACCGCTGCGGCGGTTGTCGCGAATATAAGCGGCGTCATCCCATCACCGGGGTCAGGAGCAGTCACCGCAGAGGTACTTAACAGCTCGGGCACCGCGTTAAAGGTACTTGACGAAGCAGGCGGCAAACTGGTACTCAATCCTTCGCCCCATATCAAAACCTCCTTTTTTCGGTTACTTTTAATATGAGGCAACGTATACTTTTTAGCAGCTACAATCACTTACATTTAATTTAAGTCAATTCGCTATTGACATCTTCTATTTTTTGTTTATACTTTTTGTGTGTATAATGTAATTTAGGAGAAGTAGTGAAATTTATTAAAAAAATAAAGCTAAATATCAAGAGTCTGCGAGTAAAACTTTTAATAATTGTGGCTATTATAGTTATAGTAGAAGCAATTGTTGGAACAACTATAATAAATTTGCAAAGACCACAGCAAAATATCGTATCATCGCAAGAGAGCATGAGTGAGCCAGATGGCGTTGCTGACTCTGCGACAAGCTTTTTCCTCACCCTTGTTTTAGTCCGAATATTTGAGGGGGTTATATTATTATTCGCGATCACGATCATATTTGACAGGATGGTTTTAAAGAGGTTGTCGTTATTAGTCGAATATTTTGCTTTGGTCGCGGGCGGTGACCTTACTCATAAAATAGATTTAGGTAAAAAGAAGAAGGATTCTTATGATGAAATAGATGAGATTGTAAGTTCTTATGATATCTTTATTAATCAAATCACTTCGGTTTTACGAGAAATAAAAAAGGCTTCTATAAAATTTTTAGACGCATCAGCTTCCATATCAGCAGAATCAGAAACCCTCGCTAATGGCGCACATGCTCAAGTAGGGTCTTTTGAGGAATTGACAGCTTCAGCCGAAACTATAGCGGTAGGGGCTCGTGACGCAAATGAAAAAGCGCAGTTAACGGCAGAAGACGCGGAGCGTACAGGTCATGACATGAATAACTTGCTCCAGTCTGTCTTAGCTATCGAGGATAGTTTTAATCAGATAGAAGAGTCTATCTCTTTCATAAATGATATTGCCGATCAGACAAATCTACTCGCGCTAAATGCCGCGATCGAAGCGGCAAGGGCAGGGGAGCATGGTAAAGGTTTTGCTGTTGTGGCGGATGAAGTAAGGAAACTCGCGGAGCGAAGCGCGTCACAAGCAAAGGAAATTGAAGCTTTAGTTAATCAAAATAGGCTAGAAGTCAAAAAGGGTAGGGATCTTTCTAAGACGGCTGAAGAAAGCCTTAAACTTATAGTCTATAACATTAACTGTGTTGCTGATGAGTTTAAAACTGTTTTTCAGTCAATTGCGGTTCAGAAAAACGCAATGAACGAGAACTCAGGAGTAACCGAATCCAATGCCGCTACTTCTGAGGAGTTGTCAGCGTCTGCCGCGGGGATGTCAAGCCAGGCGACTCTTCTTAAAATGCTGATTGATCAATTCAAACTGTAGATATCTCAAATTTTCTACCTCATAACACTTATATCATAAAAATGTGATTTAAATATTCTATTTCGATAAAATCATGGTATAATATATTTATGTATTTTCGTGGTTTTCAAGAGCAGGTGTTTTTTGCGGTGACTCGTATTCTTATCCCTATGGGGGCGGGTGATGGTGAGTCTACTGGTACTGGTTTTATTGTTGAGGTACCGGTCAAGAATGAGCGCTCACTTTTTCTATTGGTATCAAACAAACATGTATATGATAGTAACATGCCCTTTATTCTGAGTTTCCACAAAAAAAAGGAAGGTGGGCGACCAAGCCTTGAAGAGAACTATACATTAACAGTCTCAAACTATTCAGAGCAAATTTACAGGCACCCAGATGATAACGTTGATCTTGCCGCGCTTAATATCAGCAGTCTTTTTCTCAAAAACCTGTATGTCCGTGCTATAAACCAAACGATGCTGTCGGATTTTTCCAATGAACGGCTATTGCCTGGTGAGGAGATATGGTTTGTCGGATACCCAGAAGGGTTGTTTGACAAAAAGCATAATCTGCCAATATTACGCCGAGGTTATATCTCGACTGTACCGAAGGTGGATTTTGGTGGTCGCAAAGTATTTATGATAGACGCGCATGTTCATTGTGGCTCTAGTGGCAGTCCGGTATTTTGGAACTACAAGGGGAAATTTGAATTGCTTGGGGTAGTTTCTGAGACTATGATGAGACGCCAAAATATCAAAACAGATCTTATCGGAATGAGTGGTTCGGTTTCTCAGGCACTTGGTCTTGGAGTAGTTATAAAGTCAATTTGTGTTAAGGAATTGATTGATAGTACTCTCAAGCAACTAGAGCTGGATACTGACGACGGGTAGGCTTACACTGGTAATAATATATGGAATTCTGTCCCTTTCTCTACGTCGTAGTTGAGAAACAGTTGCCCATCATGATTTTCTATTATTCTATAAACAATAGCAAGCCCGAGCCCGGTACCATGCTCTTTGGTTGTGAAGAATGGATCGTATATCTGGTCAATAATATCACTAAGAATGCCTTCACCATCGTCCTTAACGATTATCTCAACGTACTCTTTTCCGCCGGTTTTTTCGAACGTGCTTATTTGTGCAGTCAGTTTTAACTCTCCACCATCAGGCATAGCTTCAAGGGCGTTTATAAAAAGGTTATAAAATATCTGTCGTAATTGCTGTGGGTCCGCGTGAATTGTGATATTATCATCAATCTGAGTGATTGTCTTTGCTCTGGAATTTTTGTAGACCGGCGAGTGTCGTAAAAGTTCAAGAGTTTCAGAAACGATTAGGCTGATCATGGTGGATTCCTTTTTTAGCTTTGACGGCTTCGCAAAAAGCAGGAAATCAGTGATTAGCTGGTTAAGGCGGTCAGACTCTCTAAGTATTATGTCCATTAACTTTTTATTGCTTTCGTCCATGTCCTCCTCTTGCCTGAGCATCTGGATAGACGCGCTTATTGAGGCCATAGGATTTCTTATCTCATGAGCGATGACGGCGGCCATCTTACCGATCGCGACCAGTCTGTCAGCTACTCTGAGTTGTTCCTCCATCTCCTTTATGTTTGTAAGATCCTGAAATATTATTATCCGCCCGAGGTCATTTCCTTTCGCGTTTCTCAGGTGAGAAAGTGAGAGTCCGAGGTAAAATACTTTACCGTCTTCTTTTTTATATTTAAACTCGAACCGGTTCTTTCCGGTTCCTAAAGCATTGGCATCAAAACTTACTTCGGTGAAAATAGTTGCTATATCCATACTGTATGCGCGTGCAAGTGAGATACCTGTTATATCTTCCGCTGCCTGGTTCAAAAATGTGATCTTATTTTCGTTGTTTATTGTTATGAGACCACTACCGATACTTTGTACGATATTTTTATTTATCGCCTCAAGCTCTTCGTAGTCAATTTGAGATTCCTTCAGCTCCTCACCGGTCTTTCTTAATTGTTCGGCAAGGTAACTGCTCAGTGCGGCAACAGTAAAAAACGCGCCCACATTGAATGATACCTTAAACAACATTTCGTTCAGGCTTAGTGAGCGTTGTACAAGGATAGATGGGTCGAGGGAAATAGTATATGTTATGACATTGAAGCTTTCAAGTAGCAGTAGAAGTGTATACAAAATACTGCTACTCGTGGTAATGATAAAAGAGCCGCGTTTAAGCAGAATTATGCTCGCGTTTATTATACTGAGGATATATAAAAAAGAGAAAATACTATGCGAGCCACCAGTCATATAGATGATGGCGGTTACAAATGCGATATCCCAAAAAAGTTGATTATAACCGAACGTAACGCTGCTACGTATCTTTTTGAGCCAGAAGAGGGATAGGACAGTAAAAACAGATGATATTGAAATAAAGGTATAGATAAAGTTAAGGTAATACTTATCTATACCTTTATTCTGTTGAACTGATACCGTTGCGACAAAGAGAAAAAATAAAATCACAAGTCGCAGTATTAGCAACCAGCGGATTCGGTTTTTAGTGCCCATATCACTTATTTCAGCACTTTTTTTTTCTCGAATCATAGTTCTTTGTTGCCTATCCAATCGCGCCGGCGATTGAGAATATAGGTAAGTACATAGCGATGACGATACCACCGATGGCGCCACCGAGGAACACCATTAGCATCGGCTCTAGCATCGCGGTAAGAGCGGCGACCGCGGCATCGACTTCATCTTCGTAAAAGTCGGCGATCTTGCTCAACATAGTGTCCATAGCGCCGGTAGCCTCACCAACAGCGATCATTTGTACGACCATAGGAGGGAATACTTTTGTTTCAGCGAGCGGTTCAGCGATTGTTTTACCTTCACTGATACTGACTCGAGTTTTTAAGATAGCTTTTTCAATTGTTTTATTTCCCGCTGTTCTCGCGACGATTTCCAGCGCGTCAAGTATTGGAACACCACTTGTCAGCATAGTACTAAGCGTTCTTGTAAACTTAGCGACGGCGGTTTTTCTGATCAAGGGTCCGAATACCGGGGCTTTTAAGAGCAGATCATCGATAATTTCGCGTCCTTTCTCAGTGCCGTATATTACTTTAACTACGTAGACTATGATACCAAATACAATAAGCATCAAGAACACATTCGGAATTCCAAGTGGATTTGCTTGCAGAAACTCACTTAGGTTAACGACATACTGTGTGAGCGTCGGAAGGGAACTCCCTAGCTGGTCAAACATTTTTTGGAAAACCGGGATAACAAAAATAAGTATGACCGTCACGACGATGATCGCAATAGCGATAACAGAGGCAGGGTATACCATCGCGCCTTTGATCTGTTTTTTTAGCTTCATAGACTTTTCGATGTAAGCTGAAAGCCTGTTTAGAATAGTATCAAGAATACCACCGACCTCACCAGCGGCAATAAGGTTGACAAATAGGTCATTAAATGTCTTCGGGTGTTTTCTTAAGGCGTCGGCAAAAGTCGAGCCGCTTTCAACATCTTCTTTTACCTGAAAGAGGATTTTCTTAAAGACTGGGCTCTCCTGCTGGCTGGCCAGGATGTCAAGGCACTGGACAAGCGGAAGCCCCGCGTCGATCATTGTAGCAAACTGACGTGTAAATATGACGATGTCTTTTTCTTTGACCTTGCCACCAATGACAGACATTTTTTTTACTGTCTTTACCTTTACTTTTGTTGGAAATATCTGCTGTTTTCTGAGACGCATCATTACTGTCGCGTCATCAGCCGCTTCCATTTCCCCCTTTTTGACCGCTCCGTTTTTGGTTCTACCTTCCCATTGATATAACGGCATTCCATTTCCCCTTAGTTACATAATATTGACTATTTATACCTACTGCCAGTGCCACTTCCCTGTGGACTTCCGCTAGAGGCACCTTGTTGTTGATGTGCCGGTAGTCCAAATTCACCACCTTTAGCTATCATCTGCCTGAGCTCTTCAGGGTCTGATGTTCGCATTATCGCATCATCAACGCTTAACATTCTTTTCGCGTACAGTGAATATAGTGACTGATTCATCGTTTGCATACCGAATTTCGCTTGTCCCACCTGCATCTGAGAATATATCTGATGTACCTTATCCTCTCTGATAAGGTTTCTGATGGCGGCGTTTGGTACCATGATCTCTACTGCTAAGCAACGTCCTTTCCCTCCGATTCTCGGCAGAAGTTGCTGAGAAAGAACACCCTCTAGGACAAATGACAGCTGTGCCCGGATCTGAGGTTGCTGGTGCGATGGGAAAACGTCTATAACTCTGTTTATCGTCTGAACGCATGAGTTAGTATGAAGCGTCGCGAAGACAAGGTGTCCGGTTTCAGCAACTGTAAGCGCCGCTTCAACCGTTTCAAGATCCCTCATCTCACCGACTAAAACGATGTCAGGGTCTTGTCTTAGAATATATTTAAGCGCAAGTTTAAAGCTTGCTGTATCCGCGCCTATCTCGCGCTGATTTACTACGCACCCCTTGTGAGGGTGAAGGTATTCTATAGGGTCTTCAATCGTTACAATATGGTCATGTCGTTCTGCGTTGATCTTGTCTATCATCGACGCGAGTGTAGTAGACTTGCCGCTACCGGTCGGACCAGTAACAAGCACAAGCCCTCTAGGTTTATTCGATATTTCACTTACAATAGGTGGCAGTCCAAGCTCATTAAACGAAAGGATCTTAAACGGGATAGTCCTGAATGCCGCGGCGACAGCGCCTCTCTGCATGAACATGTTAGCTCTGAAACGGCTTAAACCTTTTACTCCGAAAGAGAGGTCAAGTTCATTCTCCTCCTCAAACTTGTGTTTCTGCGCGTCAGTCAGGATGCTGTAACAGAGCTGCTTTGTCTGAGAAGCATCAAGCGACGGGAGGTCTAATGGATGCAGGCTCCCATCTATTCTTAGTTGAGGTGAGGTACCTGTTGTAATGTGCAGGTCAGAAGCCCCTTTTTCTATCATTGCTTTTAACAGCTGATGCAAGCTAATTCTTTGTGAGGTGTCAGTCATGTCGGTATCCTTATTCGTTTGTTTGACTTATTAACCATCTGCGACGGTGTTTCTTATAACTTCTTCTACTGTTGTAACGCCTTCTGAGAGCTTTGAAAGCGCGCTCATCCTGAGTGTCTGCATTCCGATACGGACTGCTTCGCGCTTTATCTCGGTTGTGGAAGCGCCATTTAATATTAGTTCCTTGATCTCTTCACCGACTGTCATGACCTCATAAAGAGCGACACGACCCTTATAGCCGGTATCGCTACAGGTTGGACATCCTTTCCCTTTAAATAGATTCTTGAAATTACCGAGTTTATCTTTTGTCACTCCCAAGTCTAGAATGCCCTGTTCTGGCAGTGTTATAGACTCTTTGCAGTTTTCGCATATTTTCCTCGCGAGTCTCTGGGCGACAACCATATTAGTGGATGATGCGACCAGAAACGGCTCGATCCCCATGTTCAACATCCTGTTGATCGTGCTTGGAGCGTCATTAGTGTGTAGCGTACTCAACACCATGTGACCGGTGAGCGCCGCTTTGATCGCGATTTCGGCAGTCTCAAAGTCCCGAATCTCACCTACCATGATGATGTCTGGATCCTGCCGGAGGAATGAACGAAGCGCGGCGGCGAAATTAAGACCGATATCCTCGTGCATCTGCACCTGGTTGATGCCGGCAAGGTTGAACTCGACCGGATCCTCAGCGGTAGAAATGTTTTCTGATTCTTTGTTCAACTCAGAAAGAGCAGAATATAGTGTTGTTGTCTTACCGCTACCGGTCGGTCCTGTGACCAGCACCATACCGTACGGTTTGTGAATTGATTCCTGGAATTCCTCAAGCGGCTTTATCTCAAAACCTAGCTTAGTCATGTCGAGCTGAAGGTTTGATTTGTCCAAAAGACGCATTACGATTTTTTCGCCGAACAGGGTCGGTAGCACAGAAACCCTGTAATCCATATCTTTACCATTCGGTAGTTTGATCTTTATCCTGCCGTCTTGAGGCAGTCTACGCTCCGCGATATCAAGTTGCGCCATGATCTTGACACGAGAAGTGATGGCGTTTCTGAGTTTCATCGGTGGCTTCATTATTTGATAAAGCACACCATCAATTCGATACCGTACCCTGAACGTTTTTTCGTATGGCTCTATATGGATATCCGATGCGTTTTTTTTGATAGCGTCAGTCAATATCAAGTTGACCAGCTTGACTACCGGTGCGTCTTCTGTTTCTTTTTCGATCTCATTTATATCGATATCGTCATCAATCGTAACAAGTTCGACGTCTTCTTCAAAATCTGACATAACGTCTTGTAGCGTAGCGCTTTGATCGTAATAACGGTCGATTGACGACTTTATGTCGCTTTCTGACGAGACTACCACTTCGACGTTCATACCGGTAAGGAATTTGATATCATCTATCGCGAAGATATTTGACGGATCAGCCATCGCGACGATCAGTGTAGCTCCGGCACGGTTGACCGGGATCACCTGATATTTTTGTACCGCGCTGATAGGGAGTAATTTTATAACTTTTGGATCAATTTCAAAATCCGCGAGATTAACAGTTGGTACGTTGTATTGCTTGCTGAGAAATTTTGTTATCTCGTCTTCTTTGACAATACCCAACTTGCTTAAATTATAGCCTAATCTTCCACCGGAAGACTGCTGTTCCTTTAGTGCTTTCTGGAGTTGTTCAGGAGAGATGACTTTTTCCCGAACTAAAAGCTCACCTAGATTATGTGACATTTGTTTCACCTTGTTGTTTCTTCGAATTAACATCTTAACGCAAAAAAAATACACAAAAAAGTAATTTGACCATTAATGCAAACTACCTGATAAATTATTATTAATACATATAATACTGTTTGTCAAGGGTTTGTAGATAAACGAAAGTCATTTTTTCTTTTTCTTTATTATCTAACTGAAATAATATTTTGCCTGCGTAAAAATATTATTATCTTACTAAACCAATTAATCATTGCTTTTTATTTATGGGGTGTTAAAATGGGTTTCGATTTTATCAGGTGTAAAGAAAGGTGTTATTATAATGTATAAAGCTGATAATGATGATATTTTAGTCATAAATGGACGTGAGTTCTCCTCGAGACTATTCGTCGGTACCGGAAAATTCTCCTCCACTCAGGCAATGGTAGACGCGGTGAAGGCTTCAGATTCGCAGATGGTCACTGTCGCTTTGCGGAGGGTGGAGCTTGACAATCCACAGGATGACATAATGAGCGCGCTCGCGGAGCTACCGATTTTGATATTGCCTAACACCTCTGGCGCGCGAGACGCGGAAGAAGCGGTACGGCTCGCGAAGATAGCGCGCGCTGCTGGTTGTGAACCGTGGATAAAGCTCGAGGTGACACCGGACCCGAACTATCTCTTACCCGATCCGGTGGAAACACTAAAAGCGGCGGAGATTCTTGTAAATGATGGTTTTACTGTGCTTCCATATATTCACGCTGACCCAGTCCTCGCCAAAAGGCTTCAGGATGTCGGTGTTCACGCGGTGATGCCGCTCGGCTCACCGATAGGGAGCAACCAGGGGATAAAGACAAGGTCGTCGATAGAGATAATAATCGAGCAGGCGCGGGTACCGGTCGTAGTGGACGCGGGGCTTGGCACTGCTTCACACGCGGCTGAGGCTATGGAGATGGGCGCTGACGCGGTGTTGGTCAACACAGCTATCGCTATATCAAACGATCCAGCGCGGATGGCGCACTCATTCATGCTTGGTACTGTTGCCGGTCGGGAGGCGTTTTTGGCGGGTATCCCGGCGAAAAGAAAAAAAGCCGCGGCGTCAAGTCCGCTTACAGGTTTTTTGAGGGACTAACATTATGAGCTTTTACGATATATTTAAAGAGATGGATTATGGCGATATCCGTGAAGCGCTAGCAGATAAGAGCAAAAACGACGTGATTACCGCTCTTAATAAAGAAAAATTAACTCACGACGATCTTCTGGCGCTACTGTCACCGGTGGCTGCGGAGTTTATCGAGGACATGGCGCAACGCGCTCATGAGATAACGCGTCGCCGTTTTGGCAGGACTATGGGGCTTTACACTCCATTATACCTCTCGAATGAATGCACTAACTCCTGTGTATATTGCGGTTTTAGTATTGATAACAGGGTAGGGCGGGTCACGCTGACTGTCGATGAGGCGCTGAGGGAGGCGAAAGTGATACATGATGCCGGATTCAGGGATATTCTGCTTGTTTCTGGTGAGGCTCCCAACATCATCGGGATAGATTACCTGGCTGAGGTGATTTCACGGTTGCGTGAACATTTCGCGTCTATCGCGGTAGAGGTTTACCCACTGACCACCGAAGGATATTCGCGGATTGTGGAGGCCGGTTGTGACGGTCTTACGGTATATCAGGAGACTTACGATGAGGTCTTATATGAAAAAATGCACCCAAAGGGGAAAAAACGGGATTTCATCCATCGCCTAGAAACGCCTGACCGTGGTGGCGCGGCGGGTGTGCGCCGTATTGGTGTTGGCGCTCTCATGGGGCTTGGGGATTGGCGTGTCGATTGCGCTTTTTTAGCGGCGCATGCGTCGTACCTGACAAAAAAATACTGGAAGAGCAAAATATCAGTCTCCTTCCCGAGGATGAGGCCGGCAGAAGGCGGCTTCAAACCGCTAAGCGTTGTCAGCGACCAAAACCTTGTTCAGGCGATTACGGCGTTACGGATATACCTTAATGACGTTGGGCTTGTGCTCTCAACCCGGGAGGGCGCCGAACTGCGGGACAACTTAGTAAGGCTCGGCATAACCCACATGAGCGCCGGAAGCAGGACAAACCCCGGCGGCTATCTTGTCGAACCAGATTCATGCGAGCAGTTTGAGGTGGAAGACACCCGCTCACCGGCAGTTGTCGCAAAACGGCTTACAGAGCTTGGTTTTGATCCGGTGTTCAAGGATTGGGAGGCGGTGTGAAAACTACTGAACATTTCAATATAGCGTCGTATCTGCCAGAGATGGCAAAGCGACACCCGTTCAAAAAAGCGGTGGTATTCCCGCAGGGGCATGACCATAATGACCGCGTAACATATACTCATCTTACCTTCGCTCAGCTTGACAGCCTCTCTAACAAATACGCTCACGGTCTCAAGAAGAAAGGTATACAAAAAGGGAACCGCGTGGTTCTGATGGTACGTCCGAGCCTTGAGTTTGTCGCGCTCACTTTCGCGCTCTTCAAGGCTGGAGCGGTACCGGTGTTGATCGATCCGGGTATGGGGATTGATAACCTCTTCAAGTGCATCGAGTCAGTCAGACCAAAGGGATTTATCGCGGTGCCTGCCGCGCACGCGTTAAGAGTGCTGAATAAGGTTTTCAGGTTTGACAGGAGCTTTAAGGCCACAGAACATTTTATAACGGTCGGCAAGAAGTGGTTCTGGGGCGGGGCGAGCCTTAGTGACTTTGATGACCTTTCAGGCGATCCAGTGATGGCTGACACCAGACGTGACGATAACGCGGCGATTCTTTTTACCACCGGCAGTACAGGTATACCGAAAGGCGTGGTCTACGAGCACGGTATGTTTGACGCGCAGGTGAGGCATATACGTGAGACTTATAATATTACCGAAGATGATGTCGATATGCCGGCGTTCCCGCTCTTCGCGCTCTTTGATACCGCATGGGGGATCACCTGTGTTATCCCGGATATGGATCCGACGAAACCGGCGCGGGTCGTACCGCGAAAAATAATCGAAGCTGTTAACGATCACGGTGTGACGCTCACATTTGGCTCACCGGCGATCTGGAACCGCGTTGGCGCTTACTGCGTAAAAAATAGTGTAAAGCTGCCATCGCTCAAGCGTATTTTGATGGCGGGCGCTCCTGTGTCCGGTGAAGTGCTTGAGCGTTTTTACGGTGTCCTGCCGGGTGATGGTGAGACGCACACGCCGTATGGCGCTACCGAGTCACTGCCGGTGTCGAGTATCTCGGGTAGCGAGATAGTTGGGGAAACATTCAGGATGACTCAGGCGGGCAGGGGGTATTGTGTCGGAAAGCCTGTAGCAGGAATAACGATGAAGGTGATCAGGCTGAGTGATGACGCGATAAGCGTATGGTACGACTCGCTTGAGTTGGCGACCGGTGAGATCGGAGAGATAATAGTCAAGGGTGAGGCGGTGACAAAGGAGTATTTTGATAATAAGAAGGCGACAACGCTTGCAAAGATAAGTGATGGTGATACGTTTTGGCACCGGATGGGCGATATCGGCTACTTCGATAAAAAGGGGAGACTCTGGTTCTGCGGTCGGAAGTCACACCGGGTAGAGTTGAAAGATAAAACGCTTTTTACCGTTATGTGCGAGGGGATATTTAATCAGCATGAGGCTGTGTTCCGTTCCGCTCTCGTTGCTGTCGGCGCCAAAGACAACAAAAAACCGGTAATAATTGTTGAGACCCACCGCGAAAAAACGCCAAGAAATGATAAGGTGCGTCTTGATCTGATCGAGGAGCTTTTAGAGCTTGGTAGAGAGTTTGAAATGACCCGCGACATAAGAGATATTCTTCTGCACCCATCACTACCGGTAGATATCAGGCATAACGCTAAGATATTCCGGGAAAAACTGACCAGCTGGGCAGAAGTAGTCCTAGCTCACCATCTGTAAGGGTATGTTAGTTTGCCATTGACAAACTAATGGGCATGTTGCCCAATACAATTTAGGGGAGATTCTCCTACGCTTCCGTTGGTCGCTACCCATTTTTACGGGTACTTACAGCGACGACTTTTTCGAAAACAAGGAGAATTCTCTATTTGGCAACAGTCCCCCGAGGAAACACTACGAGCAATACTGAGTCAGGCATGAGTATCGAAAGAAGACTTTTTATCACTTTGACTGTCCGGTTGTGTAGATGCAGGAAGTTGAGCGCTAAGTGTACGTTATAGTTGTGTTACGCTGTCGCTAACGTATCTACCCGACTCTCTTTAAACCACTATAATCAAATTACAATAAAAAAACTTGATATTTTACTTGAAATCATTAATATATGAGCTTTAATATATTTGACGTATAACTTCGTAGGAGGAAGTAAACCTTGAACCATGAATCAACTGCTGACGCAGGCGAATTTAAAATATATAATGGTGAGTACAAAAATCTTGACATAACGGATGATACTTTTTATGGTTATCCCAAAGTAGGCATAATTGAGGCGGAACGCAAACTGCTGGACCCGAACACTAAGTCTGTGGGCTACTTCTCAATGGAGTATGGACTCGCTACAAGTGTTTACAATAGTATGAAGAGTTCTCGTGAGTTAAACGAAGAGAATCGCAGATACCCTTCAGAAGTATTTTCGAACATCAGGTCTATGGACTATTTTCACAAAGTCAGGATCAACAACATGAAAGAGATGCCTATATACAGTGGTGGTCTCGGGATACTCGCCGGTGACACATTGAAGTCGGCGGCTGATCTGGGGTACTCGCTTGTTGGTGTAGGCACGCTATGGAGTAAGGGGTATTTCATGCAGAACTTCTGTCTGGTGGATGGGCAGAACGTGAACGAGGTCAGGTGGGAGCCTAAGGACTATCCTGGGTTGATACCGCTCGATAAGTATGTCAAAGTAAAAATAGGTAACGACAAAGTAACGCTGAGGATATGGAAATATTACGTTTTCAGCTACGATCACAAACACGTCATCCCGCTTGTGTTGCTTGACTCTAATCTTGATGAAAATCCGCCATGGGCGCGTGACCTCACCGGACAACTCTACAAAAGCGACAACGTCTGGTGGAAGATAGTTCAGCGGAAGATACTAGGGTACGGTGGCGTGAGAGCGTTGCGTGAGCTTGGGTACTCTATCGACAAATTTCACCTGAACGAGGGACACGCGGCTTTCGCGTTTTTAGAGAAAGTCGTCGGACTTGATAACAGCGGGATAAAAGATCTGAAGAAATCATTCGCGTATACCTGCCACACCCCTGTGAAGGCCGGACACGACAGACTACCTATCTCTGACCTCGAAAAAGTATTTTATAACGATGAGATAGATATACTCAAGAAATATGGCATCGATAAAGAGAACGATAAACTTATCAACCTCACCTATTTTTGTATGAACGTATGCGATACTGTAAACGCCGTCGCGCAGAAGCATGGTGAGGTGACGAAAATACAGTTCCCGACGTATGAGGAGAAGATACAGAGCATCACCAACGGAATCCACATTCCGACTTGGACATCTGACAACTTTAGGGAGCTGTTCAATAAATACAAGGATATTCTCGGGGATTGGGAGCGTGATTCAAGGCTGTTGAGCAATGCTGATAAGCTCCGTGACAATCCCGAGTTCAAAGAAGATCTCTGGATCGCGCACAAAAAGAACAAGGCGCAGTTGACAGAGGTGCTGAAGCATTGGTTCGTCAAAGATGATGTTTTTACTATTGTCTGGGCGCGGCGGGCGACACCTTACAAGCGTCTTACGCTGATAATGCAGGAGCCAGAGCGCCTGCTTGAGATGGCTAAGCGTGTCGGGCCTATTCAGATAATCTTCGCCGGTAAGGCGCACCCGAACGATGACAAAGGCGTGAGCAACCTGCGTGCGCTTCTACAGACGATCGATGGTCTGACTGAACACAGCGATGAGGTGAAGGTGATATGCCTTGAGAATTACGATATAAATCTCGCTAAGATGCTGACATCATCTGTCGATGTATGGTTGAATAACCCGTTGCCGCCGTTTGAGGCGTCTGGTACCAGCGGTATGAAAGCTATCCTGAACGGTGTTGTGCAGCTTTCGACACTTGATGGCTGGGTTGTAGAGGCGAAGGACGCGAACATAGGACGGATTTTCGGTTACAGCCCGAAAGAGGGCGAGATAGGTTCTGAGACCGACTTTAAGATGCAGGAGGACGCGAATTCCCTCTACAATTCCTTAGAAGAGTTGATGGAGCTTTATTATCAAGCTGAACATAGTGTTGAAGCGCGCCTGACAAACGGTTGGATATCGATGATGATAAACTGCATCGCTCAGAGTGGTTTTTTCAATACAAGCCGAATGGCGATAGATTATAACAAAAGTGTGTGGAAATTTTAATTATATTATATGGTTAACTAATAACCTATACGATGAGGTCAAGCTCCATGAAACTTTCATTCTCCGGGAGTGCGTACAGCAGGATTACCTTACTCGGGTTCTGGTTCACAAACGCCCCGAGGCTGTTGATACTGTAGTATGATGGGGGGTACTCCAGCATATAGCTCGTTGAACTATCTTCTGTATCCTCCGTGGTCGATATCTCTTCAGTGTTGTTGTTCTCGGTAGCGATTTCATACGGCTCTGAGCTTTCAGCTGTAATCTCAATGCCAAAAAACATTTCGGTTTTGGTGTTTTCGCTTGCCTCGTCGAAGTTCACTTGACTTTCTGGGTTACCAGGTGAATTGTCAACGATATCAGTATCGTCAAGCTTGAAGGTGTCGAGAGGACTTTCTCGCGGGAACAGGCTACTACTCGGCGTAGCTTTTTGATTAGAGATGTCTGAGAATCCAAAGCCACTGCTTGAATTGTTGAAGATGCTGTAAATATAGGAGTTTACCCCTATGCTGTCTATACCTGCCATGACCGTGTACCAACCTATTTTTATACTTTAAGTTTACCCGCGGAAAATGAAAGTGTCAAGTAACAAACAGATTAAGGGCATGTTGCCCAATACAATTTATGGGGAATTCCCCATAAACTCCCGAGCATCGCGATGCTGGTCGCCCCCCCCTTTTTACGGGTACTTACAGCGACGACTTTTTCGAAAACAGGGAGAATTCTCTATTTGGCAACAGTCCC
>JAJRXV010000165.1 GCA_024276115.1 Deltaproteobacteria bacterium | reverse complement strand
CTTGAGTATTAATAAAAAACCGCTATTTTTCTTCCGGCTCGGTCGCGATGGCGAGCTTTGACAAGCCGACTGACTTAGCGGAGTCCATTACTTTGACTACCGTACCGTGGTTAACGTCAGTGTCCGCCTGAATGATTACAGTCGCTTCGGCGTTTTCTTCCGCTACTCTGCGGAGGCGTTCAGTCAACTCATCAAAGGAGTCTATCTGCTCTTGGTTGTAATATATTTTTCTGTCCTTAGTGATGACTATCCGAAGCTCTTTTTTCGATTTTTTCATATCGACCGCTTTTGAGTTTGGTAGCGTTACCTTGATCGCCGGAGCGATGACGAAAGTCGTAGTCACCATAAAAAAGAGCAGTAGATTGAACACGACATCGACCAGCGGCGTTACGTCAACTCTTATATCTTCCCGCCATTTACCTTTAAAATCCATCTGATTCCCCTCTTTTGATAAAACAAGTCAAACAATAACTAAAAAACTTTCAATTCGCGTGAAACAATGCGCCTTGCATACAAAAAAAATTACTGCGCAATCTCACGACATTTCTTACTTGACACGACACTAGTCTATGATGATATTGTGGTGAGTTCTCGCTTCTTCTTTTTTCTCAAGCAGAGATATCATCTTAAAAGAACTGCGCTCCATCTCAAGCACAAGCGCGTCTGCCTTACCCTGAAAGTATTTATACATCGCCAGCGCCGGTATTCCGATCGCGAGCCCTGTCGCTGTAGTGAAGAGCGCCTCAGATATACCGCCTGCCATAGACTGCGGATCACCGACCCCCTGGAGGTTTATCTCCGAAAAGGTCTTTATCATACCTGTAACCGTACCGAGAAGCCCGAGCAGTGGCGAAATTGCCGCGACAACACCAAGCATGTTGAGGTAGCGCTCAAGCACGCTTACTTCTTTCTTACCGGCATCCTCTATAACTTCTTTGACGATATGCCTGTCCCGTCCATAGCTCTTGATACCGCTCAGCAGGATATTAGCAATAGATGATTTGTTCATCTTACAAAAAGTGATCGCTTCAGAAATCATCTCCTTACGGATAAGGTCTTCGACTTTAATTACAAAAGTTTTTGAGATTACCTTCTTTTTACGCAACCCCCACGCCCTCTCAAAAATAATCGCCAAAGCGATGACAGAGCATAGAATAAGTGGATACATAACAACCCCACCATCAAGGATCCATTGAATCATATCTTTACACCTCCATTAAATAATTAAAAGTTAAAAATGATGAATTATGAATTGAAAAACCCATTTATTCATCATTTGTTATTCTTCGCGGTCATGATAATCGACGTCAATATTTTAACAAGCTGTTCTGTCTCATCAATCAGGTCACTAAGCCTGCTTTCCGCGACAAGCTCAGTATGAAATATTTCGTCAACTGAAAAACTGTTCTTGAGCGTTAATCACTTTCCCGAGTGCGCCCGCAACCTCCCCAAAGGCGCCCGCAACGTCATCCCCAAGTGTTTCTATTGGGGATCCAGACCTCAAACATCCCATTAAACTAAAAAACAAAGTTTATTCGCTTTGGTCAATATTCTAGTCCTAGTTTCCCGATAAAAGCCTTCGGGAATGACAGGGACACCGGCTCCAGTATGACACGTAAGGCTCTTTCCTTAAAACAGTATATCACATCACCACAGTATATTTGAAGTCGGGCTTTACGCCGACTCCCCGAACCTACCGCCTTAAAGGCGGTAGTGGTCAGTTTGTAATTCATCATTCTTCACTCATTAACCCCAAGATCTTTCAGCTTTTCTATAGCGATGATGATCTTCTCTTCGTTATACGATTCGTTTTGGAGCCTGATGTAAATGACTTTCGCTTTCTCTTTGTTCCCCATCATATTGTATAGATGCCCGATCCGCAGGTACGCGTCATCCACATAGTCCGCCTCGCTCTTATACAGGTATATGATTTTGAGGTACTCCGGTAGCGCGGTCTCATAATCCTCCATCTTATAATACGTATCCGCGATCTTCATCTGCGCGTTGACACCGACGCCTTTGTACTCAGAGTCGATAGCTTTTTCATAATATGATATCGCCTCGTCAAGCTCTTCGTTATCGACAAGAATATCACCGATCCTGATGAAAGTCTCCCGGTCGAACGGGTCACTGTTGAACATTTCCGCGGACTTCACCAGCATATTTACCGCGCCGGAATAATCACCGACCTTCAGGTAAGCTTCTGCCGATCTGTCAAATCCTTCTTTCGCCGTGTCGGTTTTCGGCATATCCTGAGTTACGATCTCGTAGTGTTTGACAGACTCTAAGTACTTACCGAGCTCAAAATATGTATTCGCTAGATAGTAGTTGTTCTCATTTTTCAGGTTGCTGTCGGGGTAGTCATTAAACACCAGAAGAAAATCTTTCAGCGCGTCAGCGTATTTTTTCGCCTTGAACATTATCCTGCCCGCCTTATAGAGAGCGTCATCAGCCAGATCGCTCTCAGCGTGAAGCTTCGCGAGATCCTGAAACGCGCGCGCGGCGTTCGGGTAGTCCTCTATTTCACTGTAATACTCCGCGAGCTGGAAGGAGACAAGAGCGCCGAGCGGGTTGTCCGGGTAGCTCTTGATAAACGACTGCGAGCGGGCAGTAAAGTCGCTGAAAGAACTCTGAGTGAAGAGTATCTGAATGATTCCGTAATCCGCCGCCGCCGCGGAGGCAGAGCCGGGCTTCTCTTTTATGATCTTTTCATACGACATTATCGCCGCGATGTAGTTGCCGCGGTTAAAGTAACAATCACCGATCTTCAGTTTCGCCTTCGGGGTGAATTTTGAGTCCGGGTAGTCGTTTATCAGCTTTGTGAAGACTTCTGCCGCGCTATCAAAGTTGCCGAGCTGAAAATGGCTCCAACCAAGCCAGTTGTGGAGGTCATCACCGAAATCTTTCCCGTCGCTACCAACGACAGCGCTACTTAAAAACTCGATAGCTTTCTCGTACTCACCCTTCTTGAAACTCACCAGACCATGAGTGAAGTTCGCACGGGTTGTCACCGCGCTATCTTTGTATCTATCTGATATAACTTGCAGGCTCTCTATCGATTTATCGTAATCCTTCAGGTTAAAGTACGACTCGGCGATTACCATAAACGTCTCGGGCAGGTTTTCTTTAGTGCCGGTGGCGAGGTACTTGTTGAAATGCTCAAGCGCCCCGGTGAAGTCCTGCTGGTCGAATTTTATCCAACCAAGCGCGTAAATGGCGCGCGGGTAGTAGTCAGCCTTAACGTCAACTAAACTGTACGCCTTCGCCGCGCTATCGTAATCCTTGAGCTTGTAGAATGCCTCCCCGAGGAAGTAGCGCGCCTCGTTGAGGTTGCCATATCCCGTGGGAGCCTGCTTTATTACTTTTTCGAGCGCGTTCGCGGCGTCCTTCGGCAGGTTTTCTATGCTGTATGCGTACGCCGAGTTAAGCATAGCTTCTAGCGTGCGTTTTTTGTCACTGCTCACCTCGATGAAGGCGTTGTAATCGTTTATCGCGTCGAGGTATCGCTCAAGCCTGTACTCCGCCGCGGCGAGCATGAAGTATGACGCTTCTTTCAGCCCGCTGTTCGGGTATTTTTTCAAGAACCGCGAAAGACGTGTCCGAGCTCCGTCATAATCACCCTTTAGATAATATCTATAAGCGATCTCAAAGTGAGCGTAATCAATAAATGGTGATTCAGGCGTTTGATCCTCAAGCCGGTTGAGCATCTTCTCAGCCATTTCGAGGTTGCCAACAACGCAATAGTCTTTTATCAGGCTGAACAGGACGGTATCGATATAATCGAATTTTGAGAACCTCTTCAGTAGAGCCTCATTCGCTACGATAGACTCATTGTTCAGTCCGAGCTTTATGTTGGTATGACCAAGCGCGTAGAGGTTGTAGGCGAGGTATTCACTCTCCGCGCCTCTCTCCATAAACCTGGAGAACTCCTTCTTCGCCTTGTCGTACTGCTCCTTTGTGTAGTAGATGTAGCCCCTGTAATATGTCAGGAGCGGCGCGTACTCAGTCTCGGGGAAGTTCGCCAGCACCTGGTCGCACTTGGCGAGGTACTCATCAAAGTCACCGATATAATATGACGAAAGCGCCGAAAGCACCAGCGACAATTCAGTCAGCTTGCTCTCAGGTCGCTCGGTGAAGCACTTGTCCCCAAACTCCCGCGCTTTATGGTAGTTACCCTCTTTAAAATAAATATACGCCAGCGAATAACACGCGTAATCGACATAAGAGGATTTTGGGAATTTCTTTATCACGATCTCGTACATCCGCTTCGATTCGTCGAGCTTCTTCTTGATTATGTTCGCGCCTTCGCCAGACCAGAGATAGCTCAGCTCCGCGACCCAGTAGTACGCGTTACCGGTGTACCTGCTCTTCGGGTACTTACGCGTCAAGCTCCAAAAAAGCCTGTTCGCAGATACTTTGTCCCCCTGAAGGAGTTTCGCGACCGCGCTCTTGTAATACCCTTCTGAGCCGTTTAGCGTCTTGCTGAAAAACGATGTGCAGCAGTTGTCGTACATGAAACCCGGCGGCTTCTCTGTCGGGGCTTCCTTCCCACCTGTGAGGGATACCTTCTCTATGCTATCCTCAAGCGTGACATCTTTTGTTATCCTGAAGATCGTCGGTTCAGCAGATGGCAGAAGCAAAGCGCGCGAGTCAGTGACAAGCGTTTTATCCTTCCCCTTTATAACAGCTTCGTCCACCTCGAGCTGGTTTACTGTGATGCGTGGATCATTGTCTTTCGGGTTCGCGTATACACTTGTCGCGTGATAGATGAAAAGAGCAGTGAAAATAATAAGAAAATAATTGTGAATCTTTATTGTCATACTGGTGAAATCCGCCTTTTTTTAGCTATTTATACTATCATAACTAAATATACAAAAAAGGGGGAAGTGTCAAGTAAAATTAAGGTAAAACTCTTTATATAAATAAGACTTTTTTTAGCCGCGGAGAGCAGATATGAAAACGTTAAATAAATAAAATCTGCATTTGACAAAACTATAATGATATGCTAGCTTTCTTGTTGGTTAAAATCATTTCTTTACCTGGCTTGTCATTGTCGTTTTCGCGGGTTGCGTGTAATATGTCAAAATCAGCTTTTCATAATTTATCACTTAGCCTCATTGAACGGCTAAGGTCGAAGAAAAATACATTTTTAATCTTCCTCCCCATCATCATAGGTGTTTTAGGCGGCTTGGGTAGCTTTATATTTCGTGAGGCGATAGAGTTCGTCCAAAGCATTATTTTTCACGGCGGCTCAACGCTCCTGAATATTGCTGAAGAAGGAAGCACGCGATTGCTCCTGCCGATACTGCCGATAGTCGGGGGGATACTCTTGATACCTATTATTTACTTCTTCCCGAACTCAAAAGGATACAGGCTTCCATACTTTCTCGAAAAAGTCAACCTGAGAGGTGGTTACTTAAAAAGACGTGAAATCGCGTCAACTCTTCTCGCGACGGCGATCACTATTGGGTCAGGGGGCTCTTCGGGACGTGAGGGACCTGTCGCCAAGATCGGTGGGACGATAGGATCTGCTTTCGCGAATATTTTCAGCCTCTCTGCCGCGCAGACCAAAAACCTCATCGCGTGCGGGGTTGCCGCCGGAATAGGCGCGGCGTTTAACGCACCGATAGCGGGTGTATTTTTTACCCTTGAAGTAGTTTTGCTTAACAACTTCGAGGCAGGTTCATTTACCTCGATAGTTATAGCGTCAGGCGCAGGAACCCTCGCGTCGCGGGCTCTTGCCGGTAATAGCCCGGAGTTTGTGAACATACCTCATTATGCTGTCCATAACAATCTCGATTATCTTTTGTATGCCATTTTAGGTGTTTTAGTCGGACTGTTCGCCGTATTCTTCATCAAGTTCTTTTACAAGGCGACCGA
Organism: Deltaproteobacteria bacterium; assembly: GCA_024276115.1. Taxonomy (GTDB): domain Bacteria; phylum Desulfobacterota; class JAJRXV01; order JAJRXV01; family JAJRXV01; genus JAJRXV01. The sequence continues at coordinate 14,356 of JAJRXV010000165.1, read as the reverse complement.
TATTATCAAATCAATTAAAATTCACCCTCTTATCAAACCGGCAGTCGGTATGGGACTCGTCGGAGTGATCGGAATCAAGTACCCCGAGGTACTCTCCAACGGGCATGAGTCGATGGAGATGATACTGAATAATCAGCTTATAGGACCGGGATTGATCATCATAGTATTTCTGAAAATGCTCGCGACCTCCCTGACCCTCGGATCGGGTGGCTCTGGCGGGGTATTCGCCCCAAGCATGTTCATCGGGGCCGCGCTCGGAGGCGCTTTCGGGTGGCTGGTGAATATTCTCTTCCCTGAGATCACCGCACCGGCGGGGCTTTACGCGCTAGTTGGGATGGCTGGCTTTTTGGCGGCGGTAACACACGCGCCGATGACGGCGATATTCCTCTTGTTTGAGCTGACCGGTGAGTATTCGATCATCATACCGATAATGTTCACCTGCGTCATCGGTACCGCACTGGCGCGGAAGTTCGAGAAGGAAACTATCGACACTTATTGCCTCGCGCAAAACGGCATCAACCTTCACGCGGGTAAAGAGGTCAACCTCCTGAAAACGATAAAAGTGAAAGAGAGCATGACGAAAAAACCCGAGACTATCCCGGAGAACATGACATTAAAAAACATATTCAAATACCTCTCAAAAAGCAGGCACTTGAGTTTTCCTATGGTCGATGAAAGCGGTCTGTTGACAGGGATACTGTCGATACAGGATTTTCGGGAGATAGCGTACGAAAAGGATCTTGAGGATATAATAATCGCTAAGGATATCGCGACGCTAGACGTAATCACTGTTACAACGGCAGACAACCTGAATACAGCGCTCATGAAGATCGGCGACAGGAACATCGACCAGCTGCCGGTCGTATCATCGAAAAATCCACGCAAGCTTGTCGGTATCCTCTCCCGGCGAGATATCTTGTCATCATATAATAAAGAGATCGAAAAGCGTCTGATCGAAGAGCAAAAGGAAGAGATGTTTGTCCATTAAAGAATGAAGCGGTACGGTTTTTGCGCCCACTCTTCACCGGCGTAAGCCACCCCGATACGTGGGACGCGTTTGATTTTCGCTATGTCGATTATTTCGCCGCGATCCTCAAACCAGAGTCCGCTCTCGCGCGTCGCTTTTTTCTGGTTTAACTCTTTGTTTATGTTGAGGAATTTTGTGAGCCGCGCCGGACCGTTTATGTCGCCCGCGCCGCGTATGAGAAGAGCCGCCGGGTAATCCTTGGCTCCGACGACGATGTTGAGCATCCAGTGGATACCATAAATAAAGTAGACGTAAAAAATCCCGCCACCCTCGAACATCACCTCTGTCCGGGGAGTCTTCCCCTTGCTGGCGTGGCACGCTTTGTCGTGATGGCCGTCATACGCCTCGACCTCGTTTATCATGAGCGCGATCTCCTGCCCGTCAATGTCGCGGACAAGGTACTTACCAATAATGTTTTCGGCGACAGTAAGCGCGTTACCGGTAAAGAAATTTTTATCAAGTATTTTTGTCATTTATTTTGTTTGCGCGGCTTAACGTCGGATTCGTCGTACCTCCTGAATCCACACTACCGCTAAAACAGAGCGTCTACAAAATCCTGAGCGTTGAACACCCTCAGGTCGTCTATCTGCTCACCGATACCGATGTAGCGGACGGGGATCTTGAACTCGTCAGCGATACCGACGATCACGCCGCCTTTCGCCGTGCCGTCGAGTTTTGTGACGACGAGTCCTGTGATGCCGACCTCTTTGTGGAATATTTTCACCTGCGACACCGCGTTTTGTCCGGTGGTCGCGTCGAGTACGAGCAGGGTTTCTATGTGATCCTCCCCGAGTTCGCGTCGCGCTATCTTGAAGAGCTTCTTCAGCTCTTCCATCAGGTTGACTTTTGTGTGGAGCCGTCCTGCCGTGTCGGCGATGATGACATCTATCCCGCGGCTTTTAGCAGATGCTATCGCGTCAAAGATGACAGCCGCTGGATCGCTGTTTTGCGCCTGCCGTATAAAACCGACATCGGCGCGTTTTGACCAGATTTCTAGCTGTTCGATCGCCGCCGCCCGAAACGTATCTCCCGCGGCGAGCAGCACGCTCTTCCCCTCTGCCTTGAGCTGGCTGGCGAGCTTTCCGATTGTTGTGGTTTTGCCGACGCCGTTTATACCGATCACCATGACAAGGTAAGGTTTTTTGGTTATTTCGAGCGGTTTTTCGTCACCGGCGAGGATTTGGTATATATCTTCTTTCAGTGTGTTTTTCAGTTCACTCGCGTCATTTAGGAGCTTGCGAGAGACTTTATCCTCGACGCTCGCGATGAGTTTTTGCACCGTTTTTACCCCAAGGTCAGAAGTTATTAGTAACTCCTCAAGCTCTTCGAGCAGTTCAGCGTCAATTTTCTTTTTCCCGAAGACAAGGCGGTCTAGCTTTCCGACGATGTTGTCCCGGGTCATGGAGAGCCCTTCTTTTAATCGTGAGAAAAACCCCTTCTTCTGCGGTTTTGCTTTAAACAACATTACATTAGTTCCTTTAGTTTAGGTAGTTTTCTTTTCATCATGAATTCCGCCGGACCGATCAGAGAGCCGCTACTCAGCACAAGGCTAACAGTGTATTCAGGGTCTATCCGCATCGATATGACGTCCATCTCTTCAGCTCTCGTGATGAAGGTCTGCGCGTCGCTACAGTTGAGGCTGTCTACCAGTGCTGCCTTGAGCGATTCAAGCTGTATCGCCTGGTACGCGCCGATTATTTTTACCTCGTAGTCATTGATCTTCGATACGAGCTGTACATTTTCACCTTCGTTATCGACGATTATCGCCCCGATAGCTTCTGGGATGGAGCTGACGAGTTCATCTAAGACTTCTTTGAATGGCACAATTCTCCTCCAGATGGTTTTCTGGCAATGTATCATTTTGCTTCTGAAGTGTCAAGGTGGAGGGTGATTTTTGTATATATGATCACGATATGTATAACGCTGTGTGGCGCGATTGTGTTGTTATTAACACGGCAACTAAATACAAAGACTCCTGCACAGCCTCTTGAATTATGCTGTTTTTTTTGCAATGTCAAAAAAAACTAAGCATGTCGTTTTTATCTTGTGAGGGAGATGGGCTGTGCAGAGGTCTTTGTGTAGTATTTTTCGAGTGCCTCCCCCCCCGTCATCCCCGAGTGCGTGATACTAGTCTCCTGTCGGGGAACCATGCTCAAAACATCCTGTTAAACTTAAGCTTTTTCGCTTTCGCTCAATATGTTTTAGTCCTGGGTTCCCGATTAAAACCTCGGGAATGACGTTGCGAGAAAGCTATATATTTAATTGCCGGGTTAATACTAATCGCAAGCGATATCATCCTTGACTTTTTAAGCGTTTGCGCTATACTTTTAGTATCTTCCCGGAGGTTATATATTGAAAAACATCTTGAGATCCACACTGCTTATCTTCGCGATTCTCCTCCTTTCCGCGCTACCGGTCGCGGCGCGGAGCGTCAAGACCTATACTGTCGCCGACGGCCTGCTTGACAGTTCGATCAACTGCGTATATCAGGATGATAGCGGAATAATATGGTTCGGTTCAAACAAGGGGATTACACGCTTCGATGGCATAAATTTCAAATCATTCGAGACGCGAAACGCTGATAAACGCGTAAAAGTACTCGCGATATTTCAGGACTCAGAGGGCGCGATGTGGGTAGTCACCGAGGTAGGCGTAAAACTCTGGGCGGGCTCAAAGTTTGTCGATATAACTACGCATTTTGGCATCACATCCTTCTGCCTTGACCAAAACGGCAACAGGTGGCTCGGCACAAAAAAACGTGTCGTCATATATGGCGAAGGGCTAGACGAAGTAGAAGCGGAGATGATCAAAAAAATCAAAGGCGTAACCGCCCTCTACAAAGATACCGACTCAAATATATGGATCGGCACCGACTCTGGTGTCTACCGGTATGATGGTCGGGAAGTCGATAAGTTCACCAGCGAAGATGGTCTAGCCGGAAACAAAGTCAACGCGATCTACGATGACGGCGAAAACATTATCTTTGGTACTGATGGCGGCGTAAGTTTTTTCAACGGTAGGAGCTGGACAAGCTACACGAAAAAAGACGGGTTGGTGGATGATTATGTCACTTCCATATTCCGTGATTTTCGGGGGAAGTACTGGTTCGGCACAAAAAACGGTCTGTCGATTTTCGACGATTCATCGGCAAGTATTTATGACGCGTGGTCAACTATGACAACAGAGGAAAGCCTGCCGGACAATGAGATAACCTATCTTTATAACGATGGTAGCGCGAACTTATGGATCGGTACAAAAAACGGCGCGATGAAACTCAACATATCATTTGATTATCTGACTAAGGTGCAGGGTGTGAAGGAGAGCCTTTTCGCCCCGGTCTTTTATGATTCTGAAAAGCGGCTCTGGATAGCGATGGAGGGTGGCGTCACACAGTTCAACAACAATGAATACGAGCGTCTGAAAGAGGAAGATGGGATCATTGGCAATGTCACGAGCATATACGAGGATAGCGCGGAGGGGTATATATATTTTGGCTCGGACAAGGGTGTCAGCGTTTACGATGGCGATTCTGTGGTCGAGACGTTGAAAGTCCTCCCGAAGAAAAAGGTGTGGAAAATAAACCAATATGGTGTTGACGCGTATATGGAGGTGTTCCCGGAGAAAGACGCAGGGCTGGTGGGGAAGAAGATCATCGGTATGTTTATCGACGCCGATGGTGATAAGTGGATCGCCTCGGACATGGCGCTGAACAGGTTGAGCGCCTCTGAGTGGACTACCTTCACGAACAAAGAGGGGTTGCTGCACAGCGTTGTCAGGGTTATTACGCAAGACGATGATGGTATGTTTTACTTAGGCACCGAGCGCGGGATGAATACGTTTTATGATGATGAGATCGGTGAGGCGGAAGAGTTGAACAGCAACCTGCCGCACAAAAGTGTTTTGAGCCTGCTGAAAGACTCGAAGGGGAACCTCTGGTACGGCACAAAAAACGGGGTCGCGAAGTATGATGGCGAGGAGTACAGAACATTTACGCTCAAAGATGGTCTCGCCGGGGATGAAATACGGGAGATATTCGAGGACTCCCGCGGGCATATATGGTTTGCGACTGAGGGTGGTCTGTCTAAGTATGACGGTGAGAACTTCAGTATTTACACAACGGTCGATGGACTTTCGACAAACGAGGTGTTGAGCATAGCTGAGGATAAGGAGGGCTTGCTCTGGTTCGGTACCGCGTCTGGGGTGATGCGCTACATGCCTGATGTCAACCCTCCGACCGCGATAGTGAAAAACCCTCCAACCGCGCCTGTCGTAATACCAAAATACGCGTTTGACGTGACCGGCGCTGACCTGAACACTAATATGTATGACCTCTATTACTCCTTTAAGCTTGATGATGATGAGTGGACAGCGTTCAAGAAGATGCGTACGGTTTTTTACGCGACAGACCTCCCGAACGGTAGTCATAAGTTTTCGGTCAGGACAAAAGATAAAGCGTTGAACGTCTCTAAGCCGCTTGAGGTGAGTTTTGAGGTGAACACTAAGATGTTTGATATTGAGATAGTCGATATCAGCTTTAAGGATGTTTTTCCGGCGCTCTACCAATACTATAACGAAAATGTCGGCTCAAAAGAGAAGGCTATGGGGAGTATCACTCTCAAGAACAGCTTTGATAAGCCGCTCAAGGTGAAAGTAAGCACGATGATAAAAGGGTATATGGATTTTTCGGTGGATACCCGCGCTAAGATCAAACCGAATCAGGAGAGTGTAATACCGCTCGGGCTTGAGTTTAACGATACGATCATGGACGCTCCGCCGGGGCGTAAAAAGGTGAATATATCAATCCAGTACTCTATCCACGGGGACAACAAGGTCCACCAGATAAACAGCAGCGTGATGATATATGACAAGAACACTATCTCATGGGATGACCCGAGGAAGGTAGGCGCGTTTGTCTCCTCGACAGATGAGGTGGTGAACAGCTTTGTGCGGAGTGTGACCCGAAGCTACAAGGATGAGGCGAAAAGCTCTATCATTTACGCCAACCTTTTTCGCGCTATGGTTATCTACGATTCGCTCGGCGCGCATGGTATCAAATACATCGCTGACCCGACGAATCCTTACACCGGGCTACAGTCTAAGGGCGCGACACTCGACACTCTGCGCTACCCGAAGCAGACGCTGGAGCTCAAGTCCGGTGACTGTGACGACAACGTGGTGCTTTATTGCGCCATGCTTGAGAACATCGGCATCCACACCGCTATGGTAGACACGTATGACCACCTTTTCATGATGTTTGATGTGGGGCTGAAGAAGAAGGATCTCGGGCAGATAACCGAGGACGCGTCACTCGTCTACATCGATGAGAATGACCAGGTATGGATACCTGTCGAGACGACTATGTTCGGTAAGACTTTCACTGAAGCGTGGCTCGCCGGCGCGAAGAAGTTCAACTCCACCGAAGAGAAGCGGATATATAAGATAGAGGACGCGTGGGAAGCGTACCCACCGGCGGATATAACGAGCGATGAGGCTGAGGTGGCGAAGCTGACCCCACCGGCGAAAGAAGCTATCGATAAAATATACGCCAGCGATATAGCGTTTCAAAAGGGTATGCTTTTGCATAACCTGGTAGCCCGGTACGAAGCGCGGATCAAAGCTGACCCGAACGACACGCAGGCTCATAACAGCCTCGGGGTGATCTACGGTAAGAGCGGTTACCTCGATAAAGCTGAGGAGAGTTTTAAGCGGGTTATCGCGCTCAAGCCGGAGTTCGCTGGTGGTCATTCGAATTATGGTAACATTTTGTTCGAAAAAGAGTATTATAATAAGGCAGTGGATGAATATAAAAAGGCATTGATTTTGAAGCCTGACAATGCTAATATATATATAGAGTTAGCAATTGCGTACAGCATGATGGACGACTTTAAAAGTGCGAAAAAAGCGTACCTGAACGCTATAAAGATCGATCCTGGTGTTGAGAGCAGGTAGCGGGATAGCGTTTTGTAACGTCATTCCCGAGGTAGTAATCAGGAATACTTAAATTAACAATTAACTAATTAACTTTTTTAGGGGGAGAATATGAAAAAATTATTACTGCTTTTTATAGTTTCAATATTTATGACTTTCTCACTTTGTATCGGTGTTTCTATTGGCGCGGAATCGTTCGCTCATGTTAATAGTGTCGATGGCAAGGTGATAGTTCTGCGGGGTGACAAGAGCCTTGACGCTGTTTCTGAAATGATATTACTGAAAGAAGATGTTATCAAGACTGACAGCAAAGCTTCTCTTTCAATCACCTTTAACGACCAGCAAAAAGAGTTTGTCGGTATCATTAGCGCGAGTAAAGAGGTCAAACTGTACGATTTCTTTTTGAAGGCTAAAATAAGATCGTTTAAAGAAAAAATCGAGAGCCCTGTCGATGGCGCCACAAAAAGTACGATTAAGACCATGACAATCGGAGCTACAAGGGGCGCAGAGACTGAGGGTAGCGAGAAAAAAGTCAAAAAGCTCAAAAACGACCACTCATGGGAAGAAAAAGTAGAGTAAACCTGATACAGATATTTTAAGAAGGGCGACCACACAGGGTTGCCCCTATGTTTATTCCTATACAAACGGTCTTGTCTAGTGCGGCAGTTCCGCCTGCGCGGTCAGCCGCCGGGCTTTTTCGATTATATTTTTGACGTACGGTTTCACAAATATATCCTCAAAATTCTCATCTTTTATTACGCTGAGAATCACATCTATCTTCATGCTTACGCTGAGGTCTTTGTCGACCAGTATCAGTTTTTTGTCGTCAAGCCGCACCGCGCCACTCTTGACATACGGCGCCGTCTTCCGAAGCGCTTCATAAGAGAGCTCATACGTCAGTTTCTTCGCTAACTCCTCAAGCTCCCTAAGTAATTCTTTTTGTGTCATGCGGTTTCTCCTTGCGGTATGATTATCATAAGGGGGGGGAGATGTCAACCGTTGATACGCTCGGAGTTCTTTGATACTCCAGTGAGAACTAAACGGATTGGGCAACATCCCCATGTTCATTCTACCGGTGTAAAATAACGCAACCGGCGTCATTGAAGTTTTAGCCCCGAGTCAGCTATATTGCCCAGATGATTACAATCAACAGCCCAAAGAATGTTATAGCCGGAGTCGATTTTGGCTACATAAACCCCGCGGTGATTCTTGTCATCGCTATTGACGGTGACGACCGCTACTATGTTGTTGATGAACTCTACAAGTCCGGGCTCACTATCGCCGATCTTATCGCGCGGGGGCTTGAGCTCAAATCCACCTATAATATTGAGATGTTTTTCGCTGACCCTTCGCCACCCGGGTACATAAAAGAGATGAACAGCGCCGGGCTATATACGCTTTCGGCGAAGTACGATATCCTGCCGGGCATTAACGCCGTAAGCGAGAAGATGAAGATCCCAAAAGATGGAACGCCGTCACTTCTTATCGATCCAAAATGTAAAAACCTTATATATGAGCTGGAGAACTACCGCTACACAGAGGGGCAAAAAAACAACGGCGCGGCGGCGGAGATGCCGGTCAAAAAGGACGATCACGCGGTTGACGCGCTCAGGTACGCGATATATTCGATGAAAAAGCTCTACCGACCAAGATCGTTCCGGCCGAAATGGCTGTAAAGAATGAAACATGAAAAATTAACGTAGGGGCGAACCCTGTGTGGTCGCCCTGTATGAATTTAAAAACGGGAGGGGTTATGGTAAAAAGTTATAATGATGAGTATGTAAGTAGCATGAACAACTGGGATTTTTTGAGGAACGCTTACTTTGGTAGCGGTGGTTTTTCAGACGGTGGGTATATCGAAAAATATGACAAAGAGTCTCAGCAGAAGTACCAGAACCGGAAAAAAAACGCGTATTATCTGAACTACTGCGCCAGCGTGATAGACACGTACAGCGCGCACCTGTTCAAAAAACCGATCATCCGCAAGAGTGAAAACCAGCACTACAAGCGTTTCATCAAGGACTGCACCGGTAGCCGTAAGAGCATCGACGAGTTTATGAAGGAGGCGTTTATCTGCGCGCAGATATTCGGTTACAGTTTCATCGTGGTGGACAAACCAGACACAGAAGCTAAGACGCGACTTGAGGAGGTTGAGCTGGGCGCGTTGCCGTATTCGTATATTCTGCCGCCGCAAAGCGTCATCGACTGGAGCGTAAACGCGAAGGGTGAGTTCAACTGGGTGAAGCTGGTTGAAGACGCGCCTGCGGATCCCGCGGATTTTTTGAACCCTAAGGAGACATGCGCGTTTTTCCGTGTCTGGACGAAGGAGAAGTTTTACCTGTACAATGATAAAGAGGAGCTGATCGAGGAGGGTGAACACGGCTTGGGAAGCGTACCGATAGTGCTTTTGCAGAACCGTCGCGGTCGGCACGGCAGCATCGTAGGAAAGTCTGATATACAAGATATCGCGAAGGTGAACAAGCGGCTCTACAATCTCTGCTCCGAGCTAGACGACCTTCTCCGCTCGCAGACATTCGCGACATTGACATACCCGGCGCTCGACGCGAAAGACCTGTCAGATGTGGAGCTCGGCACCGACCGCATTCTCACGTTTGACCCGTCGTCGTCATTCGCCCCGGCGTTTATCGCTCCTTCGGCTGACGCGACCAAGGCGTACGAAACCCGCATCAACGCGCTGACCGAGGAGATATACCGGATCGCGCGGCTGAATTATCAGGGCGGAGCTTCATCCTCAGGAGTCTCGCTCGCGTTTAAGTTTGAGAAGACCAATCAGGCGCTTTGTGACAAGGCGCTGAACCTGCAACAGGCGGAGTACAAGCTAGCGCGTATCGTCTGCGCGTGGCAGGAGAGCGAGTTTGATGGGGAGATAAAGTACCCGGGAGATTTTTCACTCGGTGATATTGAGCGTGAGATCAAGGAAGCGTTCGACGCGCTTACCTTAGGCGTAGGTGAGAAGTTCAATCAGGAGTACAAAAAGAATCTGGCGCGAAAGCTTATGCCACAACTACCCGAATCAATGAGAAGTGAGATAGATCAGGATATTATGGATGGGACCAGCAGTAGCTAATCAGCATGTTGCCTAATGTAATCAAAAAAAGGTGTGGCGGGGAAATCTCCATCACACCTTTTTTATTGGGCATATCACATTAAACTTAAAACTAAACTTAAAACTAAATTTATTCGCTTCGTTCAGAGTTTAGCCTAGTCTTGGGTTCCCGATAAGAAACACTCGGGAATGACGTTGCGGCGCTACGGGGATGATTGCGAGGTGGCGCGGGGATGATTGTGAGGTGACGCTATTTATGCCCTCTCCATGAGGTACTGATATGCGGCGAGCGCGGCTTTCGCGCCCTCCCCGGCGGCGACGATGATCTGCTTCACCGCGATCGAGGTGACATCACCCGCGGCGAAAACGCCACTGACGTTCGTTTCGCAGTTGCAATTCACGCTGATCTCGCCATAATTGTTAAGTTTTACGAACTCGCCATTGAATTTTGTGTTCGGTATCATCCCGATAGCGATAAAAACGCCGTCAACATCTAGCGAGAAGGTTTCCTCGGTATCGTTCTTTTTGAGGGCAACCTGCCTGACGAGCGTCTCACCTTTGACCTCAGTTAGTCTACAGTTGTAATGCACATCGAAGTTGTTAAAATCATTCAGTTTATCTATAAGCACTTTGTCGGCGGTAAACGCAGGCATAAACTGCACAATATGTACTTTTTTCGCTATTTTGCAGAGGTCTATCGCCGATTCGACCGCGGAGTTGCCGCCCCCGACAACGACGACATCTAGCCCGGCGTAAAGCGGCGCGTCACATATAGCGCAGTAAGCGACGCCGCGTCCGGTGAACTCTTTTTCTCCGGGGATAGCGAGCCTGCGGGGGCTTTTGCCGGTCGATATTATCAGCGTCTTCGCGCGGTATGTGGCTCCGTCATCGCAAACGACGTTGAAAACGCGCTCTTGTTTGGTAATGCTGGTTATTTTTACGCCCTGTTTAAAAGCGATCGGGAAGCGTTTAATCTGTTCGAAGAACTTGTCGATCAGTTCAGTTCCCTCGATAAAACGGTAGCCCATGTAGTTTTCGATGCTCGCGGTCTCGAGTACCTGCCCACCGATATTGTCAGTCAAAAAAGCGGTGTCGATCCCCTTGCGCATCGCGTAAACAGCCGCTGTAAGGCCGGCCGGGCCGGCACCGAGAATAAGCATCTCATACGTATGAGATGCGGAAGCTTCAATTATTTTATTATCTGATGGGATCTTAATATTTGGTTCGTCAGGCATAACGATTCCTTGTTAGCGCTGATAGGCTGAAAGCCGGTACAGCGCTGATCTTCAAGAATAAAAGGGTAGGCGTTTACTCTACAAACCCGAGTCGCCGGGATATTTCTTTTGCCGCTTTCAGTACTGACGGAGCAAGCTCATTCTCAAGTTTTTCGTGGGTCAGCCTTGACGCGGGTCCAGAGATAGAGACAGCGCCGACAACGCGCCTTGTATAATCTCTGATCGGAGCGGCGCAACACGCGACACCGACGTCAAACTCCTCATAATCGACAGCGTAGCCTTTTTCCGCGACTACCTTCAGGTGCTCGATCAATTTTTTCTTCTCTACTATGGTGTGCTCGGTAAACTGCGTAAGTCCCTCTTTTGGTATCAGTTTTTCGATCTCCTCAAGCGGTTCGTACGCGATAAGCACCTTTCCGACCGAAGTGGTGAAAATCGGGAGTCTTGAGCCGACCCTTGACGCTACTTTGACGATCTGCTTTGTCTCTACCGCGTCGAGGTAGAAGACTGACTTTCCTCGCGCCACAGCTATATAGGCCGTTTCGTTGCACTCGTCTACTAGGTCTTCTACTACCGGCTTTGCCTGGCGCAGTAGCCCGATCTGCTTGATGAATGCCTGCCCCAGCTCGAGGTTCTTCACACCAAGAAAGTAGTTTTCGCTCACTTTATTCTGCTCTATATATCCGCGCGACTCAAGGGTCGCCAACAGCCTGAATACGTTGTTCTTGTGTAAATTCAGTCGCTTGCTTAGCTCTGTAACCCCGAGTTCATGTTGCTGTTTGCAGAACTCCTCTAATATATCAAGGGCATGATTAACAGATTGGATAATATAGTTTGTTTTTTCGCGTTTCACTTGCTGTTACCTCTTTTTCAGTTAGAAATTACACTCACTCCCGAAAGTTCGAGTGTGATTTATTAAATAAACCTCGATGCACCACGTACGCAATATTTTTGGGATACACCGTAGTTTTTCTACGTAGTAATTCATTTTATAAAGTTGAAAAATGCTTAACCTTTACAATAATAAAATACTGTTCACATTTTGTCAAGTATATTTGGTGTATTTTTTTTGCCGCGAATTGTATTTGAGTACGTAAAAAAGCTACCTTGCGCGGTAATTGCTGTATTATCCGCTGGTTATACTTGAATGACGAGCGGAGCAACTTATAAGTATATTCTCAATAATATTAAAACAAGATTTTAAACCATAAAATATAGGTTATATTTTCAGAAAACTAGAAGTACTTTTTCCGCGCCAGACCTGATACCTCGGAGTTTATTCTGAATACCATCTCCGCGAGCTCCTCTGTCAATGACCCGGTGCCGCATGATGGCGTGATAAACGACCGTCGCAACACAAATTCTTTGTCAATACCAGTTTTACATAACAGCTCCACGGCGTACTCGAATTTTTTGAAAATGCTCTCTGAATCCTCATCCGCTATCTCAACTGTCGATGGCACGACCCCCCAGGCGATCATTCCGCCCCGCTCCAAAAAGCCACGGATTTCAGCAGGGTAGAGTGGTAACGATTCAGGATACGCATACGCGTCGAAGTTGATCACATCAGTGTTGGTCGAGGTCACGAGCGACCAGTCGGTGTTGCCGCATACGTGAATTCCGCTTATCCCATCGACCGCGTCAAGGCATGTGTTCAGAATCTCGATCGCGTCCTCACGCCCAAGACTGACAAACGGCGTACCGATCTGCGTCAGTGACGGCTCATCGAAGAAAATCAGCGGTGTCACATCTGAGTTGAGCTTTTTGAACTCGTTCACCTGCCATTTAGCCTTCATCGCGAGCATCTTAACCACCGCGTCCTTCAGGTCATCATTGTACAAAACTGACTTGCCGTTCTCGTCGTGGAGCGAGAGCCCGAAGCTTATCGGTCCGGTGACATGCCCTTTGAGGATTTTTATGGAGCTCGGGAAGTCAGCTTTGATCCGCTCGAGAAGCGCGTAAAAGCCATGCGCGAACTCTCTGGATATCGCGAATTCTTCTGCCTTTTCTTCGAGCGCGAGCCCGAACCGGTGCGAAAGAAGATCAAAAAAATCATCGCGGGAAGTGTCAAAATACACCTTTTTCTTCTCACTGTCGATGTTTACGCACGGCATCCCCTCGGTGTACTGCACCATCATCGACTCGTTGAAACTCCGCTTCGGAAGCTGCGGCCAGATCGGCGCCTCTAAGAGAGAACGCAGAACGACATCAAGCGCCTTATTCACATCTACATGCGGCAAACTACCGATCGCCATCGCCATACAATTTGGGTTGAATTCCATTTTCCCCTCCACTTTTCAAGCAACTTATTGGTGTGTTATACTCATTGTTTTTTCGCTTCGCTCATATATTTAGTCCTGGATTCCCGATTACTACCTCGGGAATGACAGTGCGTTACCTCGGGAATGACACAGTGCGTTACCCGACGATAACAGTGAAAACAATATCAAAAGTCTAAAAAAAACGCCCCGATAACGAGGCGCTTTGTTTTGTGTTAAATGTCAAGCCAGGAGTGAGAATAAAGCGACTCACCGAGAAGAACTTTGACAGTCTTCGCGTACTCAAGCTCCTTGGGGTTGAGCGTGCCCATATCGACCGTCTCACCGTCCATCATCTTATGGATAAGCTGAACGATACCGGGTTCTTTCCCCTGCGCTATCGCCATAAGCTCAGGATCGTACGCCTCAACGATAGCTGAGTACTGACCGAGTTTTTCGAGCATTACCATGAATGTTCTGTTGATTATTCCACGCAGCGCTGTCGGCGTTCCGTTAGAGATGTTTGAAAGCCCGCATGTAGACTTACAGTCCGGGATGATATCTGGTAACATCATCATGAACTCCTGGAGTGAGAGCACCTGGTTCAGGTCAACGCAGATCGGGAGGATAATACCGTCAATCCAGAATCTGCTTGTCGGGATGTCGAGCTCTTCTGCCGCTGTCATGATGTTGACGAGGCAGACGCATCTCTCGGCAGAGTCCCTCGGGATACCTTCATCGCTCAGTGTTAACGCGACAAAATCAGCGTCGTACTTTTTAACCATCGGCAGTTTTACGCTCAGGCTTTCAGGTTGCGCGGAAATAGAGTTGATGAGCGCCT
>JAJRXV010000164.1 GCA_024276115.1 Deltaproteobacteria bacterium | reverse complement strand
AGCAGGTAATATTTTTTGTAAAAAGATGACATTTGCAGAAGCATTTGCAGGTCATAAAAAAGTGAGTATTGAAAATGAAACATGTATTCCCTCCTTTTGTGGCTTAAGTGGTTGATTTAACAGATGAATCATTATAGCACTCTTGGAGGGAATTCCAAAGAAAAATTATTAATATTTTGTATTAATTCAATGAGTTATGAGTTTCGCAGAAGGCATACAGAATTCAAAGAAAGGAGGCATGACCATTTTTTTTTCAAAACCATTGGGAATATTATTTTCCGAGATTAGTGGGAAAAGTACTTGCCATTCGCACACAACGTCATCCCTGAGTCCTTCTATCGGGATCCATGCTCCAAATATCCAGTTAAACTTAGTTTTTCGCTTTTGCTCAACCTATTTTAGTCCTAGATCCGATTAAAACCTCGGGAATGACGTGGCGATAATACCACATATTTAATCACTGGGTTAATAGCTGTTATTTTCGTAGCCATCTAACGTTTGTCTTACTTTGCTAGCTAACTCTTTCGGTGTAACAGGTTTTTTTATGTATGGAATGTTGTTACTCTTTAGAGTCCTTATCACTTCTGAATCTCCGATAAAACCAGACGTAAAAACTGTTTTTATCGCTGGTCTTGTCTTGGTTATTTTTTGGTATAGTTCAAAGCCGTTCATGCCAGGCATTATCACGTCAGACAATAGCAGATCAATTTTTCCACCATACGCTATGCTATCTTTTAAGGCTTGCTCACCACTCTCAGACTCTATTACCTTGTACCCCTCAGCTTTCAATGCCACAGCAAATAACATCATAACGTCTGAGTCATCTTCTGCAATAAGTATTGTTTCATTTCCACCGGCGGTCTCGTAGATATCCTCATTGCGAATTGATGTTTTTTCCTCAGTTACAGGGAAATAGACCTTGAACTTGGCTCCGGCATTTACCTTGCTGTCCACATAAATAGCGCCGTTATGCTGTTTTACTATGCCAAATACAGTCGATAAGCCGAGACCGGTGCCTTTACCCACACCCTTTGTGGTAAAGAACGGGTCGAATATGTTCTCCATTATCTCTGAGTTGATACCGTGTCCAGTGTCCCTTACCGAGATTTCTACATACTCGCCTACTTTTAATCCGGGGTAGCTTTTTATTGATTCCTCATCAAACCTAATATTCTTGCTAACTATCTTTATTGTGCCACCTGTCGGCATAGCATCACGTGCATTCACAATAAGGTTCATGATTACTTGTTCAAGCTGAGTCTCATCAGCCATTATATTGCTGATGGATGGATATAGATCCGCCTCTATCTTAATATTCTCTCCGACCATCCTTGTACACATATCGTGAATGCTTTCTATTGAGTCATTAGGATTTATTGCCTTGATGGTTAGTACCTGCTTTTTACTAAAAACAAGCAACTGGTCAATGAGTTTCGCCGCTTTTTCCCCGCTTTTGTGAATCCTGTTTACCATGTCTTTTTTTGGATCAGTCTCAGCCATACCTTCATTCAGTAGAGAACTAAAGCCGATAGTCGTCTGTAACAGGTTGTTAAAATCATGAGCTATGCCACCAGTCAGCCTGCCGATTGATTCAAGCTTTTGAGATTGTAACAGTTGTCTCCAGAGAGCATCTTTCTCTTCTTGTATCTGCTTTCGCTTTATTATAGAAGCTAATGTTCCGGCTAAAGAAACTAAGAATAGATTTTCATTGTCATTACTCTTGTGACCGTCAATAAGGTATAAACATAGTACGCCGAGCAGTTCATTATCAGATAAGATTGGTACACAGTAATGTCCGTGAGGAGTCATATTATCATAAGAATGTGTATGATCTTCATCGATATTACTCTTATGGAGAATCTCTTTTGTTTTAGCCGCGATACCACAATTACATTCACCAATAGCGACTGATTTGCAAACTGACTTCATGCTCTCAGTAAAGCCTATGTTGGCCGTCAGATTAATGACATCAGTTTCACTGTCTTTTAAAAAAATGCAAGTCGAGTTTAAAATACCCAACCATTTCGTAGAAAGGATTACATCCAGTGAATATTCAAGTAGCTCTCTTAATG
Source organism: Deltaproteobacteria bacterium (assembly GCA_024276115.1). Lineage (GTDB taxonomy): Bacteria > Desulfobacterota > JAJRXV01 > JAJRXV01 > JAJRXV01 > JAJRXV01. The sequence continues at coordinate 1,541 of JAJRXV010000164.1, read as the reverse complement.
ATAAGTTCTCTATAGGCAATTTTAAGATCGAGTTTATTACAGTTTGGTTTTGGTAGTTCTTTTTGATCTCAGCCGCGGCTTCTTTTTTTTCTGTAATATCCTCTCCGGTGCAGATAGTGCCGATAACCGTACTGCTACCATCTAGCATAGGAACGCAGTTCCATTTGATAGTTTTTAATCCTCCACACTTTAGTTTCACATCATTTTCAAAATTTTCTATTATATCTTTGTCAGCATTAGTAATAAAAGAAAACACGCACTCATCATCCTCTTTACACGCTTCGGAAATAATCTTATCACTCCAGTTCTCCCCGATCAGCTCATCTTTCTCATAGCCTAAGAACTCACAACCTGCCTGGTTGAGGAAAGCGATTGTACCGTCATGGTTTATCGCTACTACCATAACACCTATACGGTTCATGTAATCCTTTCGCCTCTCCTCTTCTGTTCTCTTCCTTGCGGTGATGTCCCGTACTGCCGCTAGCATCGCAGGGGTCCCATTGTAATCTATCAAACGGCTACGCACTTCGACAGGTATCTTATTTTTATCTTTTGTGAGATGTACACGCTCAAAAACCTTATAGCCTCTCTCCTCTGTTCCTTCCCAGTTCTCCTTGAATCTTGTTTCTATATCAGGCGCGTCAAGATCATTTGGGGTCATGGTCAGGAACTCTTCTTTAGTGTATCCCAAAATATCGCAGGCGACATTATTCGTTGCAAGTATACTACCATCTTCAGCAATGATGTATATCGCGTCAGTGGAGCTTTCAAACAGAGTCATATACTTCTCTTCACTCGCTTGTAACACCTCATTTGTCGATTGCAGCTCTTCATTTGTCGCATTCAGCTCCTCAACAGTAGCATCTAGTTCTTCGTTTGTCGCATTCAGCTCCTCAACAGTAGCGTCTAGTTCTTCGTTTGTCGCATTCAGCTCCTCAACAGTAGCGTCTAGCTCTTCGTTGGTCGCATTCAGCTCTTCATTTGTTGCGCTTAGCCCTTCATTAGACGCATCAAGATTATTGTTAGCGCTCTTCAGCTTTTCAACCAGTCTGTTTTGCTCTTCAACGGCCTTTCTTTTGTCAGTCATAGCTTTAGCTGATAGATATGCCCCAATGAATAAAAATACAATTATCAATGTAGAAACTTTAAAGATATTAATCAAGTGTTCCTTATTATTAGCTTTTATCACGCTATCAGGCATACGTGAGATTAGAACGTAGGATTTATCTTTATAGGTGGTGTTATCCCCTTCATATGCCCTAGCCTGGCGAGCTAAGGATAGAGGAAATGTTTTCTCGAAAGTATATAGACCCTCTTTTGTGTAAAACTGACCGCTATCTTTCTTTAATATTTTCGCCCATGCTTCTGGGTATATGTTGCCGAAACTCTTATCTTGTTTATCCGGGTACATAAAACCGAAAAGGTCGTCATCTTTCAGGTCGTGAAAGTGTAAAAAGTATCCGTCAGAGTTAAGCAGAATAAGATCCTGGTAGTGCGCCAGCTCAGCAAATGCGTGTATCATCTGATGAGGCATAAAACTT
>JAJRXV010000163.1 GCA_024276115.1 Deltaproteobacteria bacterium | reverse complement strand
CGATAAATGGTTACGACAAAGTCTCACGCCTTTTGATCGATGCCGGAGCTGACCTAAACCGCATTGAGCATAATGGTTACACAGCTCTTTTTATCGCGACTCTCAGGAGGCGCGAAAATGTAATAAAGCAACTCATAGAGGCGAAGGTAGATGTAAACGCTCGCGATAATGCCGGACAGACCGCTCTTGAGATAGCGGCGTCGAGCGGGCTGGATGATATGGTGCGGCTCATGATAGACGCCGGGGCGGATGTCAACAGCGCTAGCAGCGATGGCATTACCGCGCTTATGCTGGCATCGTTCAAAGGTAACGACGCTATCGTGAAGATGCTCATAGAGAGCGGCGCGAACGTAGACGCGAAAAACAGATTAGGCTTCTCCCCGATTATTCTCGCCACAAACAGCGGGTTCGCGTCAACTGTCAAGCTACTGCTCGACGCCGGGGCGGAACCTGATGGCAAGATCACAGAGGGTAAAGCGAAGGGGCAGACAGCGTTATCACTAGCGAAGTCAAAGGGCTATGAGGAGATAATCAAACTACTGCTCGACGCCGGCGCGAAGGAGTTTTAATAAATCCGTTTTAATCGGTGTTTTCCGTTTTTTCCGTGTGCTATTAACCCGGCGATTAAATAATGTAGTCATGAGCACAATATCAACGTTTTTTGTATGTACTTATTAATTATTACCGCGCCTTATTTGAAATGTCATCCCCAAAGTGTTGCCACAACGTCATCCCCGAGTGCGTGAGACTAGTCTCCTATTGGGGGATCCAGACCTCAAATATCCCATTAAACTAAAGCAAAGTTTATTCGCTTTGCTCACTGTTTTAGTCCTGGTTTCCCGATTAAGACCTCGGGAATGACGTTGCGCGTCCTCGGGAATGACAGTGTGGCAACCCCGGAATGACGTGGCGTGAAAGCTATATATTTGATTGCCGGGTTAATATATTAAAAATATACATTTCTTTCGTTGACAAAATCCGAGTTTACTGGTTTAATAAATTTCAAAGTCACCTTTTTATAATGTGGTCATAAAAAATAGGCTTTACTTAAACTAAATATTAAAGAAATAACTATTTCTTTAATAAATTATAAATATATCTACTTGTGAGGCAGAATGAGGATCAGCTACCTATTGCACCAGTTTTCACCGAAGCACACGTCTCCGATCGAGCAGTACTGCTTCGACCTAGCGCGGGAGATGAAGAGTCGCGGTAACGAGGTGTCGATTTTCGCCTACCAGTACAGCAAGCAGGGTTCAAAACTCCAGCAGGGTATCAGCGATTTTGAGTGCGACGGCATCTGGCTCCGCGAGATATACCACAACTACGCGATATTGAAGGAATCTGACAAGTACGAATATTTCAACCCGGTGATACGGGATTACGCCGACCTCTATTTTGAGGAGTTCAAGCCTGACATAGTGCATATACTGCACCTGAAAAACCTCTCCACGTCAGTCATTGACGCGGCAAAAAAGCGGAACATACCGACAATATTGACCCCGACTGATTTCTGGATGCTCTGCCCGAATTTCACACTATTGCGACCGGACTACGAGCTCTGCCGCGGACCGCTGATGACGACCCCGTGCCAGCTTTGCCTCGGGGAGGATGAAAATACGCTCGGTAAGAAGATAATGGGGAAAAAGCACCAACCGATGTCGGCGATGATAAAGGAGAAGATGTCGCGCTCCATCATGTCATCGATCGGTAAGAAGTTCGTCGAGCGGCTTACCTCGTCGATCAAGGTCGAAAAGCAGTGGGTCGGCATAGATGGTCAGCTTAAGCGGAAGCAGTTCATCCAGGAGAAGTGCAAGCAAGTGGATAAAGTGCTCGCGCCATCAAAATTCATCGCTGATATGCTAATCGAAAGCGATTACGACGAAGATAAGATCACCGTTCTGCCGCTCGGTTTCAACACGCCGATGACCGCTACGACCGCGGAAAAGGAGCCATCAGACAAGTTGCGCATCGGTTACATAGGTACCTTGAACAAGCATAAAGGTGTACACCTTCTGATCGAGGCGATGAAGGGGGTCACGAACAAAAATGTCGAGCTCAGGATATATGGCGATTTTACGCGGTTCCACAGGTACACGCAGTTTTTGAAGGGGATCGCCCCGAACGATAAGCGCATTCGGTTTAAGGGGACTTTTATCCCAGAAAAGATCGACGAAATATTTAAGACGATCGACCTGCTCGCGATTCCGTCGCTTTGGTACGAGAATATCCCGATGGTCGCCTACTCAGCGCTCGCGCACGGTACTCCTGTGCTCGCCCCGAGCTTTGGCGCGCTACCCGAGATAATCCGCGATGGACGAAATGGCCTGCTCTTTGAGCGCGGCGATTCTGACGATCTGCGTGACAAGATCTCCAGAGTACTCAACAACAAGGGGATGATCCAGCAGCTGCGGGAGAGCATCACCCCACCAAAGACAATACCGGAGCACGCTGACGAGCTGATGAATATATTTGAAGAGTTTGCGTATTGCGATAACGCATAAATATGAGGTAAAGTCGATCGAATGAAAATCAACCCACACCTTATGATAATCTTACAACTATTTGCTGTTACTGTTATTTTGCTTACCCACCCTTACGCCATATCGGCGGATGAAAAGTTGGACATCAAGCTCCAAGACGCGGCGTTTGCAGGCGATACCAAAAAAGTAAAAGCCCTGCTTGATGAAGGCGCTGACATCGAGGCGAAGGATTTGGCTGACGACCTGACCGCCTTGATGCTCGCGGCAGAGAGCGGACAGGTAGGCACCGTAAGGCTTTTGCTTGATCGAGGCGCGCGTATAGAAGCGCAGAATTCCATCGGTTTAAACGCGTTAATGCTCGCGGCGTTAAATGGTCGCCTCGAAACTGTGAAACTATTGATTGCGCGTGGCGCGAAGGTGGACGCGAAAGCGCTTGATGGTGAGACCGCGCTGATAAGAGCGGCGTTTGCGGGGCAGACCGATGCCGCGAAGCTACTGCTCGACAGCGGTGCGGATATCAACGCGAAGGGGAACCCTGGGAACTTGACCGCTTTGATGTATACCGCTATTTTTGGTCACAGTGAGCTCGCGAAAATGCTGATCGATAGAGGCGCGGATATAGAGGTGATGGACGCGTCGTTCGGTAACAGCGCTTTGATGTTCGCGGCACAGAACGGTAACACTGATATCGCGAAAGCTCTGCTTGATAAGGGCGCGAATATCAACCTGAAGGATAGCGACGGTAACACTGCCTTGATGCTCGCGGAGAAAAACGGTCACAAGTCTACGGCTGATTTTTTGCGCAAGGCGCTTGAGAAGTAAGACAATTTAAGGGCAATCTTAACCTTATTCTATTAACCCGGCAATAAAATGTATAGTATTTTTCGAGTACCTCCACCCCGTCATCCCCGAGTGCGTGAGAGTAGTCTCCTATCGGGGAACCATGTTCCAAACATCCTGTTAAACTTAAAGTTTTTTCGCTTTCGCTCAATATGTTTTAGTCCTGGGTTCCCGATTAAAACCTCGGGAATGACAGTGTGGCAACCTCGGAATGACAGTGTGGCAACCTCGGAATGACGTGGCGAAAATACCACCTATTTGATTGCCATGTTAATAACCTTATTCTAAATCGCGCTCGCACTCGATCTCTGTTTCTGGCTATAGTGCTTGACAAATTAAATTAATGCTATAGAATACAACACTTAAAAAACTGTTAAGATATTGGGAGAAAACGATTAATAGACTGATAAAATATATATTGTTGCTTATGCTTTTGCTGACCGCTTGCGAGGTGACTACGGGCGAAAAAGAACTCAAGAACCCAAAGAAGGATAAAGTCAAAAAAAGCATAAGAATAAAGAAGGAAGCGCCGATAGATAGCGCAACAGGTAAGCGGTCATTCCCGGACGCGCCTGACTTTGTGTTGCAGAGGCTACCTGGCGGGGAGGATTTTTCCCTCTCTGAGTTCTCCGGGAAAGTCCTCATAATCGACTTTTGGGCGACGTGGTGCGGGCCGTGTAAGATGTCTATACCGAGCACAAATAATCTCTACAAGAAATATAAGAGCAAAGGTCTAGAGGTGATCGGAATCAGCCTTGACCGTTCTAGGAACCAGGGTGATCTTGATAAACTTGCAGCGTTTATCAAGGAGCATTCGATGGAGTACGTGAATGTATTAGGTACCCCTGAGGTGCAGGCAATGTACAGTGTTGACTCGATTCCACAGCTATTTATTGTAAACCGTGAAGGCAAAGTAGTCAAGCTGTACAAGGGATACAGCGCAAGGATCGAAGCGGCGATCGAGAAAACAATCAAAGAGCTTCTCTGAGTTTTTTTAATGGACAATCCAATGCTCGCGTATAGGAGGTCAAAATCAAACGGTTAATATTTTCCTTACTCATCATGTCTGTTTTTGCCGGTTGTCACCACATACCACGAGGTAATTCTCTTGTGAGTGTCGCCGAGCGTTTTGAGCAGCAAAAAAACGATAACGGTGATGGTAGCCACATTCACGCCCCTGATTTTACACTGAAAAACATTTATGGCGGTAAAGACATAACACTTTCTGACTACTCCGGTAAAGTCGTCATCATCGATTTTTGGGCGACGTGGTGCAGACCGTGCCAAGATGCGGTCAAAAGTATAAACGAACTGTACGAAAACTACCATGCGGATGGGCTCGAAGTGATCGGTATTTCAATAGACAGAAACAAAAACGCTAAAGACCTCGACAAAGTGAAGGCGTTTGTGGAGCGGAAGGGGATAAAGTACCCGGTTGGCTCCTCTACATACGAACTGCTGACCGAATATGGGATATCGGCTATACCATTCGCGATTCTCCTAGACAAAAATGGCGATGTCATTAAACTCTTCAGAGGCTACAGCGTACCGGCTGAGGCCGTGATGGAACGGGAAGTCAAAAGGCTCTTGAGTAAGTGACACGAGCCTGACCAACGCACCTCTATAGGCAGATACAATGGCAATTACATTCAAAACACTCCTCACACTGATAAAATCTGATATGTACCGCTATGAAGGGAAGCGGGGTATCGCGACACTATTCAGGTACCTGCTCTTCCGCAAAGGCTTTAAACTCACCTTTTATTTTAGGATATGCCACTACATGACGCTTAAAGGGCGCCGCCTCACGCAACTCCCATTCAAATTCATGTACCTCAGATACTGCCGGATATATTGCGTCGATCTGCCCGTGACCGCGACGTTCGGGAGTGGTCTATATCTCGGTCACTGTTTCGGTACCGTCATACATCCCCGCGCCGTACTCGGGAAGAACATCAACCTCAGTCAGCAGGTAACAATCGGGCAGGCGAATCGCGGCAAGCTTAAAGGCGTACCGACTATCGGTGATAATGTTTACATCGGTCCCGGGGCGAAGGTGATCGGAAAGGTGATAGTAGGCAACAACGTCTGCATCGGAGCGAACTGCGTCGTGGTGAATGATCTGCCGGACAACGCGGTCGTAGTCGGCATACCCGGAAAGGTTGTCTCAAACAATGGCGCTGAGGGTTATGTGAATAATACGGATTATTAAATAATGTCTCATTGTTGGGATCTAAAAGCCCTCGCCTTTCAGGCGACAACTTCAGTATAAAACTGAAATAAAGTTTATTCGCTCCGCGCACTGTTTTAGTCCTGGGTCCCGATTACTACTTCGGGAATGACAGTTTTGGAGTCGCGCAGGAGTATTTATGTTGTCAAAGGCGATAAAACACTACTTCAAAGCGCTGGAGTTGAACCCGGACAACGACGTAGCCTACAACGACCTCGGAGCTATTTATGGTTAGAGTGGAAACGCCCCCAAAGCTATTTACTACTTTCAGAAAGTGTTTGAGGTCAATCCAAATAATTTCCAAGCCCGGTAGAATATTAAAGTGATGCGAGAAGGATTGCAGAAGTAAAAGCGCTAAAAGCCATACTGGTCTACTCCAACTCAAATTTGATAACGAATGTGCCTTTTTGGTTTTTCTGAGCGGCTTCGAGCGGCAACATCGCGAACTTCCACTTTTTCAGGTAGTTTGTCGCGACAGTTTCGAGGTACGCGTTGATCCTCTGCTGTGAGCGTATGTTGACGACAGTACCGTCAGGCATAACCTCAAAGTCGAGCTTAACAGTCGTCGGTATGTCTATCTTCGCGGTCGGGAGTTTCGGCTTAAACTCAAGCTTGCGGTCTATTATCTCCCCTTGCAGCTCTAGGTTTGGGTGCTTCTCCCAAAGCGCGATGTCCGGCTCCATACCGGCGATCTCTTCCTTCCCCTTTTTGATACGGTCATGCACTACCGCCTGCTTGATGTGGAACTGAGTCTCGGCCTTGATCTTTGGTAGCGGAATATCTTTCTTCTTCCCGAATATATCCCCCATCAAGTGGCTGCCTTCAGTGTCAAAACGCTGAATCGAGTCCGGCGGAACATGTTGTTTAAAGGTCACAGGTGATTTTATCGCGATCGCTCTGCTTGTGATCTCGGGCAGGCTGACGAGCGGAGGCGGAGG
>JAJRXV010000162.1 GCA_024276115.1 Deltaproteobacteria bacterium | reverse complement strand
GGTTCGTGTTGTTGAAGAACTCCTGCACGACTTTTGTTTTGGCGACATTTGTCGTGATGTTGACGCTGACGCTCTGGTATTTGACTGACAGCGGCGGAATCCCCTTCATCGTCGGTATCAGCATTCCGTCAGCGAAAGCTGAAGACGCGGTCAGCATCAGCAAAGATATTGTACAAATAATTATTTTCCTTAGCATTTTATTGCCTCCTTTTATTAGCTTACCTAATATGACAATGACGCGCAAAAAAAGTTTCAGAAAACTCCATTTTTTAAATTTGTTGACAGTTGTCTGATATACGAATATACTGACGCTTTCAAACACAAGGGGATACATTATTGAAAGTAGCGATAATCAGTGATGCCAGCGACTTTTTTGATAGAGTAAAATCATCATTATCCAGCGGGGGGTATGCTTTTGGGCTGTACCCGCTTTCTTGTGATGTTCCACACGACGCGACCAAAAACGGTAAAAGTGACATAGTAATCATTGATTTTATAGCTGATTATGAGTTTGCTGTCGATACGTTGAATAATATCAGAAAAGAATCGAAAGTACACTGTATAGCTGTTTTAGATGACGAAAATTTTATTGATTTTGATTATAAGAGCGGCGTGGACAATTTTGTCCTCAGCGGCTCGCTCGAAAAAGAGATACTTCTGCGTGTTAGGCTTTTTCAGTGGAAGCACGACAACCTCTTTTCAAACGATACTTTGGTCGCTTCTGAATTTGTTGTCGATACCGCGAACTATGAGGTGTATTTCCGGGGTAAAAAAGTGATCGGACTGACCTACAAAGAGTTCGAACTGTTAAAGTTTTTAGTAACAAATATTGGTCGGGTCTACAGCCGGGACGACCTGTTGAGCCAAGTATGGGGCTATAACTATTACGGCGGCACCAGAACCGTAGATGTCCATATAAGGCGGTTACGAGCGAAGATAGGGCTCGGAGCGAATATGTATCTGAAAACAGTACGTAACGTGGGTTATAAATTTGAGCCGTGGGATTTAACATAGATTTAACATACATTTAACATTTTAGTGTTTGACACGAACGTTTGCGATATGATACAAAGTTACAAAAATCAATCAAATATATTTTTATATAATCTAACGGAGGTGAAGTATGGGAGTTTTAAAAGATAAGGAATATGTATTAAAGACCGCCAAGGATAACAACATAAAGTTTATCAGATTCTGGTTTACTGATATTCTTGGTGTGCTGAAGAGCTTTGCCATTACTTTCGATGAGCTTGAGAGAGCTTTAGACGAAGGGATGGGATTTGACGGTTCTTCAATCGAAGGATTCGCGCGGATAGAGGAAAGCGACATGATCGCTATGCCTGATCCATCAACATTTGAGATCCTTCCATGGAGACCAACTGAGCAGGGTGTTGCCAGAATGTTCTGCGATATTCAAAACCCGATTGACAACTCGCCTTACAAGGGTGATCCGAGAAACTGCCTGAAAAAAGCTATCAAGAAGGCGAACGATCTTGGTTATACTTACTATGTAGGACCAGAGCTTGAGTTTTTCTATTTCAAGGACTCTAACCACCCACCACAAGTTTTAGACAAAGGTGGTTACTTCGATCTCACTCCTTTGGACCTTGCGTCTGACTGGAGAAGAGATACAGTATTAACACTTGAGAAGATGGGTATTCCAGTTGAGTACAGCCACCACGAAGTTGCGCCAAGCCAGCAGGAAATCGACTTGAGATACGCTGACGGTTTGACTATGGCTGATAACGCTATGACATACCGACTTGTTGTAAAAGAGATCGCAATGGCGAATGGCGTTTACGCTACATTCATGCCGAAGCCTTTAGAGGGCGAAAACGGTAGCGGTATGCACGTACACCAGTCACTCTTCAAGGGTAACTCAAACGCGTTCTACGACGCGAATGATAAGTACCACCTCTCAGCGACAGGAAAATCATACATCGCCGGTATCCTGAAGTACGCTCCTGAGATGCTCGCTGTTTTATGCCAGTGGGTTAATTCATACAAGCGACTTGTTCCGGGTTATGAGGCTCCTGTTTATGTAGCGTGGGCAAGAAGAAACAGATCAGCACTCGTAAGAGTACCAATGTACAAGCCGGGTCACGAAAAAGCAACAAGAATGGAGCTCAGATGTCCAGACCCTTCATGTAACCCATACCTCGCGTTCGCGGTTATGCTTGAGGCAGGTCTTAAAGGTATCGAGGGCAACTACACGCTTCCAGATCCGATAGAGGCCGACATATTCGAGATGAACGCCGCTGAGAAAAAGAGCCATGGTATCGACTCTTTACCAGGTAGCCTGAACGAAGCTATTGAGGCTATGGAGAAGAGTGAGTTCATGAAAGAAGCTCTCGGAGAGCACATCTTCAACAAGTTCATTGAGAACAAAAAGATGGAGTGGGACGCGTACAAGACTCACGTTTCTCAGTACGAGCTCGACAAGTACCTCTCAATACTATAGTAAATTGGTTGCAATTATCGCATTTGAAATAAAAAAAGCCCTGATTTTTTTCAGGGCTTTTTTTTATCCCAATCAAGATAACGCCTACCCTAAAAAAATGAGCAATTTATTTTAATTTCTGTTAGAATAATAAAATCACACCCTAAAAATATTATGGAGAAGAATATTATGTTAAAGAAGAGGTCCCTGCTGTTTTTTGCTTTATACTTACTGATATCGCTTACTGTTGTCGCCACGAGCGTTTTCGCTCAGGTGGAAGAAGATGTAGCGCCAAAGGTCAAGCCGTCTGCCGGGCTAACCGTATCAGTAGATCCGTACCCATTTGAGATGCGTTTGAAGTACTACTTCCAGTCGAAGCGAAAGTACTTTTTCACTAATGAACAGCCGCTGAAACTCGAGATAACCCTGCGCGGCAACCCCGAAAAAAAGATAAATATCGGACAAAGTGACTGGTACAACGCTATCAGTGAGTTTTATGTCACGAAATACAAGCACGTATATACTTACGATAAAGAGGGGAACAAGGTCTACTCCGACGCGTTTCTATCGGGTAAGGAGCTTCGGAAAGAAGGTACCTACAAGGTAAAGTACAGTATAATCAAGAGTAATTACCTGATTGATGGTACGCTCGCCCCCAACCGGGAAAAAAGGATTGTGATCGAGGTGTTAAACCGTGACAATAACTTTTTCGCCGCTGACAACTCGTATATGTTTACAGTGAAGTTCGTGTTTGAGGAATATTCTGTCGCCGGTAGTTCTGAGGAGATCGATATACTTATGCCGAACCTGCGGGAGCAGGTGATGAGCATGTATCGCCGGAAGGGCGACATCGAGGCGACGGAAAAGAACTATCCCCAGGCGATCAAGTATTACGGTAAGGTCTTAGAGCTTGAGATAAGTACGGCAGGTCAGGCGGAGCTCTATTATGAAATGTCTGGGCTGTTTGAGGAAAACAGAGAGTATGAGGCAGCGACCGAGGCAGCGTATCAGGCGCTCGACAACTATGGTAAGATAGTCGTGGAAATGAAAGAGGAGTATGAGGGGCTTCAAGCGTCAGAGAAGGAAGCTATGTCGCTTGAGGAGTACCTGAACAAGAATAAGCTCCTAGGGCTGCCGACGCCACAAGAACGGAAAAAGAGTATCCGTAAGAATATCAAACGATATGAGAGGAAGATCAAGCGCGAAAAGTCGAAAAAGTAGAAAGCGCCCCAGAGTACATGCTACTGCATATCGCCGCTCTTCTCCATCATGTTGATGATGCACGCCGTGCGGAACTTGCAGTAATCCTTTGGTGTCGGGCATCGCGCCTTATCCACGCGCATGTACATGTCGTTTTTCTGGCAGTACATCGCTTTCGGCTTTGCTGGCACAACTTTCCCATGGCTGTTTTTCTTTTCTGACAAACAAGCTCCTATTCTAATAAAAAAAGGGGCGACCCAGTGTGGTCGCCCGCCATACGGTTCGTATACCAATATATTTCACGCTCATCTATTGGTAGAAGCGTCACGCTTCCTACAGATTTTTGTCAATAAGCGCTGTGTACACCTCTTTCGCGCTGAGACCTACTTTTGTCTCGATCTCTTTGCCGCCCTTAAACAGCTTGACCGTCGGGATGCTCCTGATACCCATGCTAGCCGGTGTCTCCCCGTTCGCGTCTATATCGAGCTTGCATACCTTCGCGCGGCCGTCATACTCCTCGGCGATCTGCTCCATCAAAGGTCCAAGCCGTTTGCATGGTCCACACCAGTCCGCGTAAAAATCCACCAGCACCGGAACGTCAGCCTCTAGAACTTCTTTCTTAAAACTTGCGTCAGTCAAAAAAACGATTTTATCAGACATATCTTCCTCCATTTAATTTAATTTATTTTATTGTCACTTCTTCTTGCGCGATCAGATGCGCTTTAGTTGTATATTCATCAAAATCATTACCCTTCGCGAGCTTCTCCGGGATAAGCCGGTAATACAACTCAGCCCGCACTTTCTTCACCTTGTCACCGGCAAGATCATAAAACGCCAGCCGTATCTCGTTCGGCTTCAGGCGCTTGTCAAACGCTATTTTCACTGCTTTCCACGGTGGTACGCCGACATTACCCTTCGCGTCCTCGAACGCCAGAACAAACAACGCGTTCGGATCTTCTTTCGGGTTATCTTTGTAGTTCTCGGCTATCACGTCCCCCTTCGCGTCGAGCTGTGTCACTTTCAGGTACATCTGTCGCAACGGCGCGGCAGTAGGCATATTGTGCCCGGTATTCTTGTTCTTCAATGTCACCTGCACGATATTTTTATCCTTCTTAACGTTCAGCTTCAGACTTACCCCGCTCTTCACCTGCTCTATGTTATGCCCACCGGTGGAACCGTGATCATGCAGTTTACTCTTCTTGTCCGAGGCATCCGCCACCAGCCCTTCCCGCGATGGTTTCATGTGGCAGTTCTGACACTGCAAAGTCTTAGAAAACCTGCTCGTTTCGTACTCCTCATAAGTATTGCAAACGTTTACGCCTTTTGAGTTGCTACGCTTGTTATGACAGCCGCCACAATATTCGCTCTTCTTATACAACGCCAACGAAGCGGTACCATGCGCTAACTTCTTCGCGTCCTTCATCCCCGAGGCGAACGTATTGTCTGTGTAAAATTCGTATGCGTGCGCACCGAGCCCGCGATCATCCCCCTTCTTAAGCCCCTTGATCTTGTGGCAGAAAGTACACGTTACTCCCTCAGCGTAGATAGGCTTCTTCGTAAGATCCTTCTCTCCATCGAGCGCCGCGATCGGTACGTGGCACTTTACGCAGACCGGAACTTTGCCATATTTACTGCCGGTTTTTATATCATTGCCGGTCATCTTGAATACTGCCGCGTGTACTTTGTCGTTCATCGGGGCGGATTTCGCGTGCATAGATGCCTTCCACTCATTGTAGATCGACTCGTGACAGTCAGCGCAACCTTCCGCGCTCGCGAACTGAAGCGGCTTTGGCGCCTCCTTCTCTTTGTTTTTACATCCAAATAGTGCTAGTAAAATCATAACTATTATTATTAAGCGAATTCGCATACATCCTCTCTCCTACATCTATTGTTTTTTACCGCTACTCAGGATTTCGGTTGATTCTTCTTTTTTTCCCCGAAACCTCGGGGCGTTTAACAGGTCTCATTCAGGTCTCAACACCTGCCTTCGGCAGAATATAGTAGTTTAACACAAACCAAACCACAATCACAGCAGCTAAAACAAAAATATCACTCATCATACGCCTCCGATATGTAAGAATTTATATATATCAATATAACGCTGCATGAGCGAATTGTCAAGACTTATTTCGAAAAAAGATTGTACGTACCCTCCTCATAATGCAGATAATCATTCACCTCGCGTGATTCAGCCTCACTGAGCGCGAAAAACTTACCCGAAGCTTTGACAAGAATCTCACCGTCCGCGCTGATGACAACGCCCTCATTGACGGTCATTTTTCTGCGGTTCTTCACCAGCCAGCCCTTGAAGGTCAACGCCTCACCGACCTTCACCGGCTTGACGAACCTTACATTAAGATCGGCGGTAACGTACATCAGCGTTGTCTTCACCGTCGATGCCCAGCCCATCGCCTCATCGATTATAGCTGTGATAATACCGCCATGAACGACGCCCTTAAACCCCTCATACTCCTTTGGGAAAGTCATCTCAACACATACCGCGACCTTCTCTGACGTTTCTGGTGCATCAGCCACGTAAAAACGACGTTTAAGCCCGAAATCATTATGCTTTCCACATACAAAGCAACCGGTGTAGGTCGGCAGGTATTTTTTCACATTAACTCCTTTTTTAATGAAATAAGTCAAGCGATAACTCACAAAACTTTCAATTCACGTGAAACTTTCCCCTTTGCTAACATATTGATTGCGGCATCATGCCGGCGCCTCTGATATTCAACAATTTACACGATTTGAGCGGAAAGTCAATTTTTTTCACCGTCAGTAAAGAGTATTATTAATATAGTTCTCTTGGATGTTTTTTATTTACCTCATCAGTAAGCTGTGATAAACTTACAGCATGACTATCAACGATCTTAAGAAAACATACAAGGAAATCCAAAGCAAAATTCATTCGACGCAGGCCGAGTTCAAAGAGGCTTTTAACCGCTCCGATGAGGAGATATTCTTAGAGCTCTGCTTCTGTATCCTCGCCGCGGGAACATCCGCGCGGCTTGCGCTTAACACAGTCGAGCGGATCAAGTGTGTGGTTTTTGACGCGGATCCAGATGAAATGCAGAGGGCGCTCAAAGCGGCGCGATACCGATTTCATACTGTCCGGGCGGAATATATCGTCACAACCCGGGAGTTTCTGCACGCTGACTGCGGCTTCCGCATAAAAGAGAAGCTCCTATCCTTCACCGATATTTTTAAACGGCGGGAGTACTTCGCCGACAACAAGAGTGTGCGGGGGATAGGCTACAAAGAGGGGAGTCATTTTTTGCGGAATCTCGGGTTCAAGGGGTACGCTATACTTGACAAGCACGTGATAAATTCGCTGTATGAGGTCGGGGCGGTAGAGTCGGACAAACGGCCATCAACAAAGAAGCGGTATCTCGCTCTCGAAGCGGAGATGAAAACATTCTCCGACAAACTCGGTATCGATTTTGATGAGCTTGACCTCCTGCTCTGGTACTCTAAGACCGGTGAGATAATTAAATAGTAAAGAGTTAAGAATGATGAATTAAGAATGTAAGTAGCGAGAGAAACCACGACAGTGGTCACTGCCAAAGCTGGTGAAAACCTTTCCTGAAAACTGAGAGGAGCAGAGGAAGTAGTTTGGGGTTTGATCAAAGAGGTACTTATCATAGTTTACCAATTTAAAGTTGACTGTCTAATTATTTATGTTAGCCTTAAATGGATAATACCAGTTATATTGATAACATTTCAATTTAATGAAACTTGGATGAACGAGGTTTTACAAGGAACTGTTGCCAAATAGAGAATTCTCCCTGTTTTCGAAAAAATCGTCGCTGTAAGTACCCGTAAAAAGGGGGGGGCGACCAACGGGAGTGTAGGGGGAATCTCCCCTAAATTGTATTGGGCAACATGCCCTACAAACATCAGCGCGATGCTAAAGAGTGGTCGTAAACGGGTAATTAGCGATATGCGAATATATCTAAATTATAAAATTTTGATTAAGATAATATTAATATGTACTCTTGCATCTGTTTTCATTCCGTTGTCCTCAATGGCAGGCTCTGATATAGCGATGATTAAGCTTACCATCTCAGAGAAAGCTTGGTTTGAAAAGCACCCTAAAATCAATATAGGCATTATGAACAACTGGCCTCCCTTGAATTTTGTAGATGAATATGGTAAACCAAATGGGATTGGGGTTGATTATCTGAATGTTATAAATAATCGGCTGGGTGGAGTGCTTGTTATAGAGCCCGCGCCTTTCAAAGATAACTATGACAAAGTGCAAAACAAAACATTAGACGCCTTAATGGATATAACTCCTAAAAAAGAGCGTGAGGTTTTCTTCGAGTTTACAAAACCCTACCTCTCAATTCCCCATGTAATCGTTGGCAGGAAAACCGGACAAAAATATCAGTCAGAGGATGACCTGAAGGGTGAAACCGTTGCGCTGGAAAAAGGTTATTACAATATCACCTACTTTCGTAAGAACTACCCTGAAATAGACATAAAAGAATACGACTCTACCGGATGGGCGCTCGATGCTGTCTCTAGAGGAGAAGCTGACGCTTATGCCGGAAATAGGGCGGTAGCAAACTACATTATAGAAAAGGAGTTGCTGGCTAATCTTAGCATACATGGGATATTGAATAAATCGCCCGTTATATTGACAATCGGTGTAAGGAAGGATTGGCCTATTCTGGCTACGATTCTTGATAAAGCGTTAGCGTCAATCAGCAATGAGGAGAAACATGCGATACATAGAAAATGGATAGAAGCGATAGAAGAAAAGATAAACCTGACAGATGAAGAAAAAAAATGGCTAAAGCGACATAAAATAATCCGTATCGGAGTCGATCCCCTTTTCGCGCCATTTGAGATAGTTACCGCAGATAACAAATATAAAGGTATCGGTGCGAATTATATCAGACTTATCGAAAAACGGATTGGTTTAAAAATGGAGCTTGTTCCTGACCTTTCATGGAAAGAAGTAATAAATAAAACCAAAAAGCGGGAAATAGACCTATTGCCGTGCATAGGCGTTACCGAAGCAAGGAAAAAGTTTTTGTTATTCACTGAGCCATACTTATCTTTTCCCAGAGTAATTATTACCAGAGTGGATTCAGATGAAAAGAATCTTGACAACATTAAGACTCTTAAAGTCGCGGTGCAGGAGAACAGCTCTCACCACGGATTCATTAAAGAACAGACTAAGGTAAAACCTTATCTTTTTGATACCTTTCAAGAAGCTATGCACGCACTCTCCATGGGGGAGGTTGAAGCTGTTGTGGGGAACCTTGCAGTCGCGACTTATACTATACAAACTCAAAACCTTACTAACCTTAAAATAGCAAAGTATGTTTCTAAAGAACCTTTCCCGCTGGCTATAGCTGTTCGTAAAGACTGGCCGGAGCTAGTCTCAATATTGAATAAGGCTCTTGACTCAATTTCTAAGGAATCACAATTCAATTTGATAAATGAATGGATCGATATAGATTACGCTACAAATTTACTGCCTTATTTGAATAAAATAAAGCTTAGCGCTCGAGAAAAAACGTGGTTAGAAAAGCATAAAGAAGTCCGTCTGGGAATTGACCCTAGTTGGCCCCCTTTTGACTTTGTAGATGAGCTCGGAGTACATCAGGGTATAAGCTCAGATTACGTCTCAAGAGTCCAGAGTATGTTAGATGTCAATATAACGCCTCAAAAAGGTTTGTCATGGGCGGAAATGATGGACGAGGCGAAGAGAGGGAATATCGATATAATCCCGAGCATTGTTCAAACTAAAGAGAGGTCGGAATATTTATTATTTACAAAGCCATATTTAGAAATACCTAATGTGCTTGTTACAAAAGATGACATGCCGATTATTGGTCATTTGTCTGAGATGAACGGTAAAAAAATCGCGGTTGTAAGAGGATTCGCGATTGAGGAGAAATTAAAAACGGATTTCCCTGACATTATTCAGATTCGGGTAAACAATTTTGAGGAGGCATTGAAGCTAGTCTCTTCTGGTGTAGCAGACGGCGCTATCGATACATTCGCATCCATTAAGCATTCAATACAAAAAACAGGGCTAAAGAATCTTAGAATTTCAGCTACAACGCCATATACAATATTATTGCGTTTCGCTGTTCGCAAAGATTGGCCTGAGATGGTCACTATCCTTGACAAAGCGCTCGCGACAATAACTGATACAGAAAAAAAGGATATTCAAGATAAGTGGACAAACCTTATGGTAAGAACAAAAACCGACTGGACGGTTATATGGAAGGTAATAACTTATGCTTTAACAGTGTTAATCCTACTAATCGGTATCTTTATCGTGTGGAACAGAAAGCTAGAACGGGCTGTTTATGAACGTACAATAGAGTTAAACGAGAGTGAAAAAAGGCTTAACCATGCTCAGAGCATCGCTCACGTAGGTAGTTGGCGTTATGATATCGCAACTAATACGTATAGCGCGTCTGACGAATCATATCGTATATTCGGGCTTGAGCCGCAGTCGATTGTTGAACCTGACAGCAAATTTGTTTTAAGTCTACTTCATCCTGATGATCGTGAGGGGTTTGAAACAGCAATGCATAATGCAATACTTCACAATAAACCTTACAACATAGAGTATCGTATAATTATGCCTGATGGAACCTCAAAATATGTTATCTCAAATGGCGTTGTTCATCGTCTTGCCAATGGAACTCCTGAATACCTCTCAGGAACATTGCAGGATATAACCGAGCAAAAGAAGGCGAGCGACGTGTTGCGGCAGAGTGAGGAAAACCTGAAGCGTGGAGAGCAGTTAGCGCATATTGGCACGTGGAATTTTGATGTTCTTAGCAACAAGTTAGGCTGGAGCGACGGAGTATACAGAATATTTGGTTTAAAGCCACAAGAAATTAACAGTTCATACAAAGTTTTTTTAGAGCGTGTTCATCCTGATGATCGTGAGTTTGTCAACAATGCTTATCTGGACTCCATAAAGAACAAAAAACCTTATGACATAGAGCACAGGATTATATTGCAGAGTGGGCGCGTAAGAATCGTAAGGGAAATTTGCGATACGCTCTATGATGATAATGGCAACCCCATTCACTCAACAGGAACTGTTCAGGATATCACTGAAAAGAAACTCGTAGAGCAAGAATTACAAAAAGCTCATGATGAATTAGAAGAGAAAGTTAAGGAGCGTACCAGGGAGTTAGAAAAAGCTAACATCCGCCTAAAAGAGCTTGACAGGCTAAAGAGCATGTTCATCGCCTCAATGTCGCACGAACTTCGGACTCCGCTTAATTCGATAATCGGATTTACAGGGATCATCCTTCAGGGTATGTCAGGTGATATAAGTGATGAGCAGAGAGAGCAGCTTGAGATGGTTTACATTTCGGCAAAACATCTTCTGACGCTTATTACCGATGTAATAGACATCTCAAAAATCGAGGCGGGCAAGATAGAAGCGTTTGTCGAAGAGTTCATGCTTTGTGATATCATAGACGAAGCCGTTCTCAACTTAAAGACACAAATAGAAAAAAAAGGGCTTTCGCTTGAAATAAACGCGCCTGATGATTTAGTTATGAAGACCGACGGGAGAAGGTTGTTGCAGTGCATCATCAACTATATTAGCAATGCCGTTAAATTTACGCCGGAAGGAATGGTAACTATTTCAGCGCGCGAATTTGACGATATGGTCGAGATAAAAGTGAAAGACACGGGTATCGGAATAAAAAAAGAGGAGATCCCCAGACTCTTTAGCTCTTTTGTCAGGCTCGATTCTCCTTTAAAGACAACTGTTCCTGGCACGGGGCTCGGATTGTATCTGACAAAGAAACTCGCTATCGAGGTGCTCTCTGGAGAGGTGTCTGCAAAAAGCGTCTATGGTGAGGGGGCGACATTTAAAATTACTATACCAAAAGAGCTTAAAAATAGATTACAGGAAATTAAACCCACGCAAAAAATAGGCGCGTATGTTAAAAAATGTGATATAATTTTATAATAGGAGATGTGAGATGAAAAGGGCTCTTGTGATAGAAGACAACTTAAATAACATGAAGCTAATAACCTTTATACTAGAAAAAAGCGGTTATGCCACTATCAGAGCAAAAACCGGTCGTGAGGGCGTAGAACTTGCTCTGACTGAGAAGCCTGATTTCATCATTCTTGACATACAACTGCCGGACATAGACGGTTTTGAAGTGCTAAAAGAGATACGAAAGGCAGAAGGCACTGAGAATACAGCTATCATAGCCATGACATCTTATGCTATGAGCGGTGATAGGGAAAAGATGCTTAGGGCCGGCTGCAATGGGTATATAGAAAAGCCTATTGATCCGATGATTGTCATTAAGCAGATTGAACAGGTAATAGGAGAGGAGTAATGAGGGTATTAATCGCTGACGATGATAAGAACTCTAGAATCCTTCTAAGAAAAGAGCTTGAACACGTGGGGTATACAGTTGAAGTCGTTACCAACGGTAAAGAAGCGTTAGCGGCAGCAAAGCTCTCCGCGCCTGATATGATAATTTCTGACATCCTAATGCCCGAGATGGACGGGTTTAAGCTGTTACGCGAGGTCAAAAAGGATGAACTGTTGAATAAAATCCCTTTTGTATTCTATACTGCGACATTTATTGACCCTGAAGATAAAAGGTTTGCCAATAGCCTCGGAGTCTCTCGCTATATAATCAAACCTATGGAACCGGATGAATTTTTAAGGAATATTGACGCGGTATTAAAAGAGAGCGAAGAGAAGACTCTAGCGATACTTGAGCCGTCAGAAACGGATGAGAAACTCTCAGAGATGTATGCGGACACCATTTCAAGAAAGCTTCAGAAAAAAATAAAAGAGCTGAAATTATTAAGGAAAGTTTTTAACAATATAAACGAAGCGGTTATAATCATTGACCCTCAAGGTTTTTACATTGAGCAGAACCCTACTCACGCAACTCTCTTTGGATATTCTGATGGCGATCTCATTGGGAAGACTCCCGGAATGCTTATTGGGACAAAAGTATTTTGCAAGATGTTAAAAGATCTCTCTGAAAAAGGAATATACCATGAGGAAGTAATCTCTTATACAAAAAGAGGGCAGAAGCTGTACATCGATCTCATCTCATTCCCTGTATTTGATGAAAAAGGGAAAGTTCTTTGTTATACCGGAATCAAGCACGACATAACCGAGCGAAAGAAAGCAGAAAAAGCGCTAAAAGCGAGTGAAGAAAAATATATGGCGCTATTTGATAACTCCACCGACGCTATATTCATCTTAAACTCGAAGGGTCGGTTTGTTGAAGTCAATGATGTAGCCTGTCAAACTCTGGGTTACTCAAAAGAAGAACTCCTGACGATGTCCCCTGAGGACATTGAGAGAAAACCGATGATACACGTTTTTGAAGATATATTAAAAAGAGTAAAGGACGAAGGGGTAATCGTCATTGAGCGCGTTAACTTTACAAAGGATGGCAGGAAGATACCAGTCGAAGTCAGACAGCGTTTAGTGGAATACAACGGAGCTCCCGCACTGATGGCGTTGGTTCACGACATAACCGATCGCAAGAGAGCCGAGGAGGAGAGGCGAAAAGATTACATGAACCGCATAGGTGTCATGGTTGTCGCTATAAACAGCGATGGTACGATAGCTTTTGTTAACAAGGCGGGATGTGAGTTCCTTGGTTATGAAAGAGATGAACTTATCAGTAAGAGCTGGCTCGATACAATCATCCCCGAAGCGTGTAATGGTGATGCCAAAAGCGCGTTTTGCAGTATTGGTTATAGCGATGAAGGTGTAGCGGATAATTTTAATAGCGACGTGAAGCGCAAGGATGGAGAGATAAGACCGGTCAAGTGGAACAGGGTCCCTATGTTCGATGATAATGGTGACGTCGCCGGCACTATCTGCACGGGTGAGGATATCACTAAACTCAAGAAAACCGAAGAAGAAAAAGAAGAGCTGTGGAAGCAGCTGTTGAACGCGCAAAAAATGGAATCCATAGGCAGGCTGACCAGTGGCATCGCCCATGACTTTAATAACCTTTTGCAGACTACAATTGGGTTTAGTACATTGATAGAATCCGGTCTGGCAGACGATGACCCTAAAAAAGAGATGATAGTCAGAATACATAATAGCGGAGAACGGGCGGCAAAACTTATCGACCAGTTGCTTGTTTTCAGCAGGCGGCAGGTGCTGGACATAAAGGCGCTCAACCCGAACGTCACAATCAAGATTATGCGGGATATGTGTTCTCGTATGATAGGAGAGGATGTAACGATAGACGTGAGCCTTGAGCCATCTATAAACCATATTATGGCGGATGAAACTCAGTTAGAGCAGGTGTTGATGAATCTTATTGTAAACGCGCGTGACGCAATGCTGACAAGCGGTAAAATAACTATCACAAGTGAAAATGTTACAATTGACGCGGGATCGACAACAAAATATCCCGGATTACAAGAAGGTGAATATGTCGAAATATCTGTAAAAGATACAGGGTATGGGATCAGTGCCGCGACAAGAGAAAAGATATTCGACCCGTTTTTTACCACAAAAGAAGAGGGTAAAGGCACAGGACTCGGACTGTCAACCGTGTTTGGCATCGTTGAACAGCATAACGGCGCGATCTATGTGGAGAGTGAGATAAATGTCGGCACAGAATTCAGTCTCTATTTTCCTGTAGCGGAAAAGGCGGAGATTGTAGTAAAAAAGCAAACAGTTTGCAACGCTACCGGCGGAACTGAAACGATACTTATCGCAGAGGATGACCATGATATTATGTTACTGTTTTCCATGACGCTAAAAGCCGAGGGATATAAAATAATAGAAGCAGAGAATGGAGAACAGGCTTTAGAAGAGAGCGCCGCGTATGATGGTCAGATAGATCTTCTGCTCTCTGACCTGATAATGCCGGGTATGGACGGCTTCGAACTTTCCAGAGAGATATTAAAAACCAGACCGGCGATCAAGGCGGTTTTTGTGTCAGGTTTTGCCGGTGACTCCAAAATATTAAGAACTTTAAAGACTAACAGTATTCCATACATGAAAAAACCTATCACCCCGAAAAGATTAGCGAACAAGGTAAGAGAAGTTTTAGATAGTTCATAGATAAAACATAGAGTGTAGCCCCTGAGAATCACCCGGTCGTAGCAGGTGTAAGTTTTCTTGATGTTTTTTAAAAACAGTGATAGAAATGTGTTCAAGGGTGACTCCCTCAAGTAGCTGCCATTCGCGGCATTGAATTTTAGATGTCTAGAACATCCTATATAAGCGGAGTCACCTTATTTTTTCAAGCATTATTTGAAAAAACGCAACCTTGGAACTTTATTTCGGTAATTATCTCCAGAAAGTCGTAAGTAAAAAACTAAAAGTGTTTCAAGAATACCCTGAAATCAAATAAAATTCAACTATTAAATTAAGCCTAAACAATTGCGATCACAATCGTATTCGGGGCGAAAATAATAACATTCAAAATAACACAATAAAACCTGTTTACCACTTGTTTTTTTAAATACACCTGCTAAAATTAATACAATAAGATAATAGAGGTGTTGCACACCCAAGCATGAAAATAGTAAGGATTTGAAGTGATGAACGAAAAAATTATGATAGTAGACGATGAGATAACAATTTTAGAAATACTCAATGTCATACTGACAAAAGACTCATATAATGTAAGCATGTTCAATAGCTCTAAAAAGGCTTTAATCGCCGCCAAAAATGAAGCGTTCGATTTATTTTTAATTGACTTGGGCTTGCCCGGCTTAGATGGCTTGAGCCTTATAAAAAAGTTGCGAAAGCTGAATAACGCAGCAAAATATGTCATCATGACCGGCAACCTAGAACCAGAAGTCGAAAAAGATATCGAATTATTAGAAACAACAACGGTGATACAAAAACCATTTACATTAAAGCAGATCCGTAGTTTTGTGAAGCGGCAATTATATAAAAACTGTTAGCGGGGGTTGACTTTCTTGCTTTAAACAAGCGAGTTTTTGGTAGCGATACACAAAGATTTTTTTGAACAGTATCGCGGTAATGGCTGAAATAGCACAGGATAACGCTCCAATGCTTTATTTAGCTGATCCGCAAATAAGCCCGGACATTAAGAGGTAAGGGGGGGGGAGTCATGGGAATCGCAAAAGTCTTAATCGTAGATGATGAGAAAGCGAATCAAAAATTATATCAATTTACATTAGAGGAAAACAACTACGATGTTGTTATCGCGAATAATGGCGAGGAAGCAATAGAACAATCTCTCGCAACCTCTCCAGACGTTATACTAATGGACGTTATGATGCCCGTTATGGATGGGATATCAGCTTGCAAGGCAATAAAAAACAATAACAAAACTAAGCACATACCGATTATCATTATTTCGGCTAAAAACTCGACTGACGACATAATAAATGGATTTAAAGCCGGGGCTGATGAATACTTGACAAAACCATTTTCTTTAGAAGAATTTTCGTTACGGGTAAACTCCATGGTACGCCTGAAAAAGACTCATGATGAGCTCAGGCGATTTAACTCGAATCTAGAGATAGAAGTAAAGCGTAAAACAGATCAGTTAGTAGAAGCATCGCGATACGAGATGATCGGAAAGATGGTCGGAGGGTTAGGACATGACCTCAACAACCTATTTACCGGAATTGCCGCTTACAACTCGATGATGTTAAACAGTGACAATCTAGCGCTGTCGAAAAAATACGTGGAAAAACAGGGGAGGTCAATAGAACTTTGCCATAATTTTGTCAAAAATCTTCTGAATTTTTCTAGGGTACAAAAAACGTGCCTCTCAGTATTTGATCCCCGCAAAGGATTAGAAACGACCTTGGGAATTTTATCACGAAGGCTGAAAAACCACTCTATCGAATATAGTATATCAGAAGAAGAAAATACTCTTGTTTATGGAGATGAGGGTTATTTTAATCAGATCTGCTTAAATATTATTTCCAACGCGATTGATGAGATGCAAAGGGGCGGCAAGCTCACTATCAACATCAAATATAATGGGAGCTACACTGTTGTCGCGTTCAGTGATACCGGTGCTGGAATAAAAGAAGAGGAGAAAAGCAAAATATTCGAATATTTATATACGACTAAAACTAATGGACAATCGTCGGGGTCAGGTATTGGGCTTCATATCACAAAAAAAATAATTGAAGCTCAAGAAGGACATATTGAAGTGGTAAGCGAAGGGTGTCGCGGATGCACCTTCCTTGTATACTTGCCGAAAGGAAGCACAGCGACACTCAAGCTCAACCAAGCATCTGCTTGACTTTATCAAAAAACGATTTTCGCATTGGGGTTGATTTTTCGTCAGAGATACTCTCAAACTCATGCAAAAGCTCTTTTTGTTTACTGCTGAGTTTTGTCGGGGTCTCAACTTTGATGATTATGTACTCATCACCCTTGCCATACCCCTGCACTGACGGGAACCCTCGCCCCTTCAACCTAAACCTATCACCATTTTGAGTGCCTTCTGGGATATGCAGCTTCTCTTTTTTCGTCAGCGTAGGTACATCAAGATCACCACCTAGAGCCGCACGTACAAAGCTTATTGGGACTTCGCAATAAATATCGTTGTTCTCCCGTACAAATATCGAGTGTTCCTTGACACTGATAACGATATACAGATCACCGTTTTCCCCGCCCTTTTCACCGGCTTCACCCTCACCCGAAATACGAATACGTGTTCCGGTATCAACTCCGGCAGGCACTTTTATTGAAAGCGTACCGGTCTTCTTCACCTTACCCGCGCCACGACAGGTAGCGCATGGATTCGTAATAACCTGCCCCACACCATTACAACTGTTGCATGTCCGGTTAATGAAGAAAAATCCGCCGTGCTGTGTCTTTACCTGTCCGGTACCTTGGCAGGTCTGGCAGGCTTTCGGATGTGTCCCTGGCTTACAACCGGTGCCTTCACAAGTGCTACATACGCGTGCCCTCGGCACTTTTATCTTTGCCTCAACGCCAAAAGCCGCTTCCTCAAAAGATATCTCAAGGTTGTAACGCAGATCGCTTCCTCTCTGCCGCATTGAAGTCCTTCTGCCAGAACCGAAGAAGTCGCTGAATACATCGCCGAAGATGTCCCCGAAATTTGAACCGAATCCACCGCCCGCAGCAGAATCAAAACCACCAAACCCTTGTTGATTCGGTCCTTGATGCCCGTACTGGTCATAGTAGGCGCGCTTCTGCGGGTCTTTCAAAACCTCGTAAGCCTCACACGCATCCTTGAATCTTTCTTCAGATTCTTTATCTCCCTGATTTTTGTCAGGGTGGTGCTCGATCGCCTGCTTCCGATAAGCTTTTTTTATTTCCGCTTCACTGGCGTTCTCGTGAACACCTAAAATCTCATAATAATCTCTTTTGCTCAAAGCCGGTATAACCTCTTGTATTCTTATAAAGAGATGCACAACCCAAAAAGCCCCCCTCCCGTTCTAGGGAGGGGAACTATTTATTGACTGTGCAAAAACACTTTATATTATTTTTATTTTCCTTCTCCAACATCCTCAAACTCCGCGTCAACAACTGTTTCGTCCGTGGCGCCTGCATCAGCGTCAGTAGCTCCAGCGTCAGCGCCAGCCGACTGCTCAGCACCAGCTTCACCGGCATCAGCTCCAGAAGCTTGCGCCTGAGAGTATAGCAGTTCAGCGAGTTTGTGAGAAGCGGTTTTCAGCTCTTCAGCAACATTAGCTATTTCAGTAGCGTCATTGCCTTCTAAGGCGGTCTTGGATTTAGCTATCAAATCGTTGAGATTTTTCTGCTCATCCTCTGACAGCTTGTCACCAAACTCTTTTAAGGACTTTTCGGTGCTGTAAACGAGCCCGTCGAGCATGTTCTTCGCATCGATAAGATCCTTACGGTTTTTATCTTCATCAGCGTGAGCCTCAGCGTCCTTGACCATGTTATCGATCTCTTCCTTGCTCAAACCAGATGACGCCGTGATCCTGATTGACTGCTCTTTCCCCGTACCGAGATCTTTCGCGTTTACATGCACGATACCGTTCGCGTCGATGTCAAATGCCACTTCGATCTGTGGTACACCACGCGGCGCCGGTGGGATACCGACCAGCTCAAAACGACCAAGCGTTTTGTTGAACTCCGCCATCTCTCTCTCACCCTGCAGAACGTGGATACTAACCGCCGGCTGACTATCCGCCGCAGTAGAGAAAACCTGGCTCTTTCTGGTCGGGATGGTAGTGTTCTTGTCGATAAGTTTTGTGAACACGCCACCGAGAGTCTCGATACCGAGGGAAAGCGGTGTTACGTCTAGCAGAAGCACGTCTTTTACGTCGCCCTGAAGTACTCCGGCCTGAATAGCCGCGCCGATCGCTACCGCTTCATCAGGGTTGATCCCTTTGTTCGGAGTTTTCTTGAATATTTCTTCGACTTTTTTCTGAATTAGCGGCACTCTTGTCATACCACCGACCAGAATAACGTCACTTATATCACTAGCTGTAAGTCCAGCGTCCTTTAAAGCGGTGCGGCATGGTCCTTCTACCTTATTGACGAGGTCTTCTGTCATCTTCTCAAACTTTGCCCTTGTTATCTTGATGTTCAAATGCTTTGGACCGGTCTGATCAGCAGTTATGAATGGGAGGTTGACGTCTGTCTCCATCGATGATGAAAGCTCTTTCTTCGCCTTTTCCGCCGCCTCTTTTAGTCTTTGAAGCGCCATATTGTCAGCCTTCAGATCAACGCCCTGCTCCTTCTTGAACTCGTCAGCCAGATAATCAATAATCCGCTGGTCAAAGTCCTCACCACCCAAGAATGTGTTACCGTTAGTAGATTTCACCTCAAACACTCCGTCGCCAAGCTCAAGGATCGAGATATCAAAAGTACCACCACCGAAGTCAAATACCGCGATTTTCTCCTCACCTTTTTTATCAAGTCCGTACGCGAGAGCAGAGGCAGTCGGCTCGTTGATTATCCTGAGTATGTTCAGTCCCGCCACCTTACCGGCGTCTTTTGTTGCCTGACGCTGACTGTCATTAAAATATGCCGGCACAGTGATAACCGCGTCTGTCACAGGCTCACCGAGATAATCCTCCGCGGTCTGCTTCATCTTTGTCAAAGTCATCGCGGAAACTTCTGTCGGGCTATACTCCTTCTCCCTGATAACGACCCATGCGTCGCCGTTTTTCGCCGGTACTATTTTGTAAGGTACTACCTTTTGAGTCTCCCCTATCTCCGGCGCGTCATATTTACGCCCGATGAACCTTTTCACCGCGTATATAGTGTTTTCCGGGTTGATGATCGCCTGTCTCTTCGCGATCTGCCCTACCTGTCGCTCACCATTTTCTGTGATCGTGACGATCGATGGTGTAGTACGACTACCCTCTGAGTTGGCGATAACTACCGGATCACCAGCCTCGATTATACTGACACATGAATTAGTTGTGCCTAGATCTATTCCTATTACTTTTCCCATGACTTCCTCCTTAATATATAATATTATTCGTTTTCTTCTTGTTCAACGCTCTCTTCTTCTTGCGCGTTGTCTGGGTTAATATCAGCTTCCTTTTTCTCTGTTCTAGAGTTAACAACGACTTTTGACGGTCGAATCAATCTATCATTAAGCGTATATCCATGCTGTAACACGCTGACCACACTGCCCGGGTCGTGGTCGTTTGATTCCATCATAGAAAGTGCTTCATGAACTTGAGGGTTGAACTGCTCGCCCTTTGCCGCGACTGTCGTGATACCGAACTGCTCAAAAGTCTTGTTCAGTTGTGTGAGCGTCATCTCGATCCCCTGAGTCAGAGACTGCTTGTCCGCGTTCTCAAGGTGCTCAAGCGCGCGCCCTAAGTTATCGACAACATGCAGTATCTCACGGGCGAACGGAATAATTCCATACTTACGCTGCTCCGCTCTCTCCTGTATGACCCGCTTTTTAAAGTTATCGAGTTCAGCAATCGAATACTGGTACAGCTTGAAGTTCTCCTCCGCCAGTTTCTTCAATTTTGCGATCTCTTCATCTAACTCTTTTATCTTTTTCTTACTTGTTAGTTTCATATCATCACTTCCCTCTTCAATTTCGGCTTCAACCGCGTCAGCGTCATCAATGTCACCACTGAATATGCTCTCGATATCCTCTGGAATATCTTCTTCCATTATCTCGATGCGCGTGCCGTTTTCCTCTTTTTCTGACATTTATCTTCTCCCCTAAATTAATATTTATACCATACTTGCATTCAAAATGGTAACAAGGCGGCAAGGAGGAGGCGACGCTGGCGTACACTGACCGTACGTTAAGGAGTTGACGACGATGCCAACACAGTTAACGTTTGAATGCAAATTGGTATTACGAGGTTATCTCAACCATACGGCTGACCAGTTTAGACATGTAATCCACCAGCGGTATAACACTGGCGTAGTCCATACTGCGTGGTCCGATAACTCCGAGCGTCCCTAATGTATTGCCATCCCGACCGTACTTTGATGATACAACGCTACAGTTTTGTAGCTCATCTGAGGCGTTTTCCTTACCTATGAAAGTGGTTATCCCATCTGTCTCTATACTTTTGTCAAGTAGCCTCACTAAGAGCTTCTTATCCTCAAAAGCCCTGAGCAACTTCTTCATCTCCGTAATATCATTGTAGATCGGAACATCTATGATATTCACAGCACCATCAATATACAGTTCCTCATGATAATCGTCATCCTTCACAACACCGTTGAAAATATTCAGCGCCTTTGAAAAAAGCTTGTTACAACGTATCTGCTCATTTTGCATCTCGGTGACGATCTTCCTGCGGATATCGATCAGAGTCAGCCCGAGCATTATACTACTTAGATAATTTGAGACCCTGTGCAAATCACGTTGCGTGAACGGCTCAGCAAGGTGTATCCGCTTGTTGTATACCGCGCCGGACTTAGCCACCATGACTACCATTATGCTACTGCTCGATAGCTTGATGAACTCTATATGTTCAAACTGGCTCGTCGTTACTTTTGGAGCGAGGACTATCCCAACATGGTGCGAGATCCGCGAAAGCAGTTTCGAAGTCTCCTCCATCACCTCTTGCAGACCGAACTCTTTTACCGCGTACTTATCCTCTATCCGTTTTTTCTGCGTAGTTGTCAGATGATGCGGGTGCAAAAGCGCATCGACGTAAAACCGGTACCCCTTGTCAGTCGGGACGCGCCCTGATGAAGTGTGCGGCTGCGTAAGATAACCGCGCTCCTCTAAGTCCGCCGCGATGTTTCTTATCGTCGCCGGGCTGACTTTCATCCCACACTTCCCGGATACCGTTCGCGAGCTTACCGGCTCCCGCGCCGCTATGTAGTCTTTCACTATCGCGCTGAGGACACTTTCGTCCCGCTCTGAGAGTTCACTGTTTGCTGTTCTCATCATTAATCCCGTTACATCTTTATTACATTAATCATTTTCGGATTTAACGTTTATTCATTTCCTAAATCCAAAGATAAATTAAGCACGATTTTATCCATTGTCAAGAGGCAATAAGTTTTTTTGTAAAATAAAAGACTCCCGTACAACCTGCTTTTATATATAAAAGCTACTGCCGTCGTCCCGAACTGCTTTCGGCATATACTCGGATTTATTAGGATTACCAGATCCTGAAATTTGAGGCGCGCCTCAAATTCAGGACGACGGTTTTAGGGCCGTGCAGAAGTCTATATTTGAGCAGTGCGAGTAAACTTTTTTACAATTTAATGGGATGTTTGGAGCCTGGTTCCCCGATAGAAACATTCAGGGGTGACGGGGTGTGACACTCGGGGATTGTACGTTTTACTACGCCTATGACAGGAAATTGTATTTGCCCCCCCCAACAAACAACCCCTATGTGCCCTCTGTGGTAAAAAAAGCATAGTTCTAATTTTACATTTTTTTTACTTATTTGCCAGCGGTATTAATGTTATTAATAAACACAAAAATATTAAGGAGACGTGTGCTTTTCAATGGAGAATAAAAGTATGAAAAAACTAGTCGCGTTATTGATACTTCTAGCGGCGGTTACAGGGATTTATTTTAACACGGTTCAAAATGATTTCGTATTTGACGATCAAGCGCTGATCGTTCGGAATCCTGTACTCAAGGATCTATCTAACCCACTCGGTATAATCACCGATGGCAATAAAACAAAGGGTATGTCGTCATACAGACCGGTGCGGTTCTATTCACTCATGCTCGATTACGCTATATCCGGCGACAGCCCGGTCGGCTACCATATATCGAACATGATCTATCACGCGTTGAGCGGTTATCTCGTGTTCTTGATACTGTACGTTATGATGACTACAGTACCGTGGATGAAACTTGAGGACGGTCGTGAGGCGAAAGGTATCCTGAACGAATACATAATTGCTATCTTCGGCGCTTTAGTCTTTTTGGCGCATCCGGTGCAGGTAGACGCGGTAGCGTATATATCAGGGCGGCGTGATGTGCTTATGGGTCTCTTCTTCCTGCTCGGATTTTACTATTACCTCAAGAGCAGGTATCTGAAGAAGCCATTATATTTACTGCTCGTGCTTCTCTTTTACATCATCGCTATTTTCACCAAGGAGATGGCGGTCACACTACCGGCGATTATCCTCGCGTTTGAGGTGATCGAGCGGATGAAGAGCAAAAGCGAGAACCTCTTCGGCGACTTCTGGTCGGCTGTAAAGAGTACTCTAAACCGATACAAATTCATAGTGTTACCTCTTGTCGCAATAGTAGTACTTTACGCATGGTATATGATCGTAATAAAAGAAGCGTCGCACAAGATCGGGTGGCATGGCGGCAACATAGTACTCAACTTCGCGACTGTCGCTAAGATATGGATGACTTACCTCAGGCTGATATTCTTCCCGCTCAAGCTTTGCGCGGATTATAAATCATACCCGCTGGCGACCTCGCTTTTTGAGCAGGCAACGATTTTTTCAGTCGGTGGTGTAGCGGTGATCTTTACTTTGGCGTTTTGGATGCTGAAAAAAAACAAATTCATCGCTTTCGGGCTTTTCTGGTACATCATCACGATGCTTCCGGTCTCGCACATAATACCTCACCATGAGTTGATGGCTGAGCATTATCTTTACTTACCGATAATCGGTTTTGTAATAATACTGTCCGCTTTCATGCTGAAGCTGAGCGCGACTGACAGCTTTAACCGTGGCGCGGTAGTCGGTGTCGTCTGCGTTGTGCTGGCGTTCTACTCTGTTCGTGTGATCGACAGAAACTCAGACTGGTTGAACGAAGAAGTCCTATGGACAAAGACTACCGAGACCGACCCTAACTCTCACAGAGCATGGTTCAACCTCGGCAACATCTACCGTGAAAAATTTGATTTCCCTCAAGCGGTCAAGTTCTATAACAAGTCAATCAATGTGACAGAGGATGATAGGCTTAAAGCGAAGAGTTACAATAGTATCGGCGCTATCTTGATCGTGATGAACGAGTATAAGGTCGCCGAAGACCAGCTGTCAAAGGCGAACGCTCTTTACCCTGATTATCCGGCTGTTTTGAGCAACCTCGCCTCGGTCTATATAGAGTCCGGCAGGTATGACGAGGCTATAGAGCTGACTGACAGAGCTTTGGCAAAGGTATCGTATTTCTTTGAGGCGAAATTGGCAAAGGCGGTCGCCAAATACAAAAAAGGTGAAAAAGAAGAAGCTAATCAGATACTTGAAGCTCTGCTCAATGAACAACCCAGAAGATACGCGATATATAAGGTCTTGATCCGCATCGCTGAGGAAGAGGGGCGGGAGGAGGACGCGAAAAGCTACTACCAGACTTATCTCTACATGAACCCCGGTAACACCGAGGCACGTATCAAATTAGGTGATAAATATCTAGGCGAAGGTCTGTTTGAACTTGCGTTAAAAGAGTATTTGAAGGTACTTAACTATGACCCGGATCTGAACAAAGCATATCAGAGACTCAGCAGCTGTTATATGGAGTTGAAGGATTTTGATAACGCGTTGATATACTTCAAGAAGATAGTAGCGTTAGATGAAAAAGCTCCAGAACCGTACTTAGGGCTTGGATTGGCGCACCTTGGTCGTGGTGAAGAGTATGCGCGACAAGAGGGGTCAGAAGCGCTTCATAACTTCAAGGTATCTATCAGAGACGCGAAAAAAGCTTTTGAAAAAAGCTTAGAACTCGCCCCTAACCAACCTCAAGCGAAGGTGATGAAGGGCAAGATAAGCCAGTTGAGAGAGTATCTCGCTACTGACAACTACTTTAATAAATCAAAAAAACTTGTCCTCCAACCTGAAAAGTTGACTGACGAAGAGAATGCGGAACATAAGAAAGAACATAAAAAGGAGTAATTTTAAAGTGCGTAAATTATTATCTATATTAATATTGATCAGTATTATCATAGCGACTATGGGAACAGGCTGTAAAGCGGCAAAAAACATTACTATTCTTTATTCAAATGACCTGAACGGTGAAGTCGGTCCGTGTGGCTGAAAAAACAACAAATCTGGCGGTCTTGCCAGACGAGTGACATTTCAGAAAGATTTTGAGAAGGAGAACGGCGCCGGTACGTATTTCACCCTTGATTCGGGGAACGCTATATTCAGCATCCAAGCGTACAGCTACTTTAACACACGCAGGATCAGGATACAGCAGATGAAGCTTAAAGCTAATCTGATACTAGACATATATGATGAGCTAGATTACGATGCTATGAACATCGGCTGGTATGATCTTGTGCTGGGCAAAAAAACGCTGCAAAAGATAATCAAAAAGCATAATGTAAACTATATTTCAAGTAACCTGTATGATAAAAAGAAGAAGGACTACTTCACAAAAAGATACATGATACTAGAGAATGAGTCCGGTAAGATCGGTGTAATCGGCGTGATGAAGAATGACGTTGGCAAGTCGATATTACAACTCGATGAGGATTTTGAAGTGCGGGATCCGTTTGAAAGCGCTGAGGAACTTGTCAAACTTCTCAGGGACAAAGTCGATATGATAGTCGTATTAAGCTGTCTCGGTGAAAAAAATGAGAAAAAACTAGCGGAAACTGTTGAGGGGATAGATATAATCATATCCGGTGGAGTGATGCAAAAGGGTAAACACCTTCAACGGCAGGTGGGTAACACTCTGATCGTCAAAAACGCGTTGGGCGGCAAACAGGTCGGTGTCATCACGTACAACCTCTCTGAACACGGCAAGCCGGTGAAAAACGGTCTCCAGATCGCGATAACCAAAAAACAGCTAGGAGAGCTTGAAAAAAGACAGGAGAAGATCGCGAGCGGTAAAGATAAAACGATTCCAAAGATAATACGCGACGACAAAGAAGTGGTACAGGCTATGGTTGATGAGATAGAAAGCCAAAAAAAGCCCTTTTTAGATAGGTTGTCTCAGTTTAATGACGCGAATTGGTTTACAAATGACCAAGTATTCCTGCGGGTAGACACTATGAAGGAAGATGAAAAAACTCTCGCGAAAGTAAAGAAATATTACTCTGACGTAGCTGAAACCGAGAAAAACAGACCGGCAAGCAATAAAGATAAAAAGTCCGTAACATATCGTGGGGTAAAAAAATGTATGGTCTGCCACAAGTCTGCGTATGACTTCTGGAAAACAACACGCCACGCGAAAGCATACAAAACGCTAGAAGACGCGGACAGAAACTATGATCCCGATTGCATCAGCTGTCACACCACCGGTTATAACTTCCCCGGAGGCTTTACTCAGGCAAACGAAGTCGGCGGCTTGAAAAACGTCCAGTGCGAAATGTGTCACCCTGTAAATAGAAATCATGAGGAAGTCATGAAAATAAAGGTGAAAAAACGAGAAGAAGAAGGCGCTAAGGTGGATGAAAAAGCAAGGATCATCAAAGTGCCGCCAGGGCTTTGTGATAAATGCCATACCGGCGCATACAAGCCAGATGGTGGGATGCACGAGTATTACAAAAAAATAAACTGTAAGTTACATAAAAAATAATGAAAAAAAACAAACTAAAAATCTCTGTCGTCATACCAGTGTACAATGAGGCAGAGAGCGTACCTGAACTCTACACCAGACTGAAAACTGTACTCGCGAAGCTGTCAGGAAAGCAGTACGAACTCATCTTCATCGATGACGGTAGCAACGACAGCTCCTTTGAAGAGATACAGAAGGTCTACAAATCCGCGCGCGGACATGTACGCGCGTTCAGGTTCAAGAGGAATTTCGGTAAGGCCGCGGCTCTATCAAAAGGTTTTGAGGAGGCGCGCGGCGATATTGTCATCACGATCGACTCAGACCTGCAGGACCTCCCAGAAGAGATACCAAAGTTTATAGAAAAACTTAACGAGGGGTATGACCTCGTCTCGGGATGGAAGCAGAAACGCAAAGATCCGCTGAATAAAACATTGCCGTCGAAGCTATTCAACCTCGTCACAGGAATGCTCACCGGCACGCGCCTGCACGACCTGAACTGCGGCATGAAGGCGTATCGCAGTAGCGTCGTGAAGGATGTCCGAGTGTACGGCGAGCTACACCGATATATACCGGTGCTGGCTAAGTTCAAAGGCTACAAGATCGCTGAGGTGAGGATAAAACACGCGCCACGAAAGTATGGAAAATCGAAGTACGGGATGGGACGCTTCTTAAAAGGATTTTTCGACCTACTGACTGTCCTATTCCTGAACTCGTACCTGAAGCGCCCGATGCACCTATTCGGACTCTTCGGAATCGTCACCCTCACCGGTGGCGTAGGAATAAACGCGTACATCACATACCTGCGCTTGATGAAAGGCGACATCGCCGGACGCTACCCGCTCTTGTTCCTCGGTGTACTGCTCATGATCGTCGGGGTGCAATTCATCACCACAGGGCTGTTGGGTGAGATGCTCGCGAACATGAACTCATCGCGCGAGGAGTATTCGCTCGGGGAGGAGCTAGAAAGCGATGCTCTGCTGGAGAAAAAAGAGTAAAATTCATATAATGTAGGATACAATTAATGCCATCTTCCTATTCTAGTTTTTTTAACAACCTCTTCTTCATTGAGATTTCTTTATTTGGAATCATCCTTGCGGCATTTTTTGTGTTCTTACAAATGGCTTACAATCAGTATTCTACCAACCTGATTAAGATCATATTATTTCAAAAAATGAATATTGTATATACAATATTCATTTTAGTTCATTTGTTCATTACGGCTATAGTTAGTTTCAAGTTATCTTTCCCTAGTCATGATTTTATTCCATGCTATAACTTTAATTTTGTGGACATGCTTCCTCATCAGTATACATTATTTATTATTTTCATATTATTTTTGGGCATTATAATGTGGACTATATATCTTGGGCATTATTATAGCAAGAGGTTAGCACACTCAAATGTATGTAATTTTATAGCCGACCGCTTTTCTGGAAAAGATATAAAATATTATATTTTGCAAAAAAATGCTTCACCTTCTCCAGAAAAAATAAAAGACCCGCTTGAGTTGATTCACTCTTTAATAAAAAGTGCCATAAATAAAACAGATTTAATAGCTTTTGAAGAATTAAATCAATTAATATCTAGTTTTACAACTAAACTCATTAAGGCTCTAAAAGAAGAGTCTGTTATATTACAACACGATAAATATATTGTTCAAAACTACCTTAAGCATGTTGTTGAATTTTTAAAAGTACATTTAGAAACATCAAAAAAACACGGTACTATAATATCAACAATTGAATTATTAGAAATAAGCAAGCAAGTACTTGATGACATATTTCCGCGAAATGAATCAACTGAAATCAAGGTGATATTAGATTTTTGGAAAGATGTAGCCTCAGAATCCATCAATAATTCTCCTCAGATATTTATTTTCATTATGAAATATTTTGAAAAGGTCATAGGAGATTTAGATAAGGACGAGGCTGAAACCAGCAAAGAAACACTAAATATACTATGTGAACATTTAGGCTTCTTAGGAACACGTTTACTGGAATTGAACAAAAATATAGCAGATTCACAAGATTTCGATGAATTATGTAATGTATTTGGCTCTATTGAGTCTTACTATACAAGCTACGGCAAAAAGCTATACCCTTTAAGTTACTTTAATAGTATTGTAGCAGTGTATGGTAAACTTATATTGATTTTTAATAAAAATAATTCCGATAGTATTAAATATGCAATCCAACACTTCATAAAATACTTTTTCTCTTTTGCGGAAGTTGCAATCAAGAGTGAAAACGTTAACGTTAATGTGCTTTACTTAGCAATAACAAGACTTGAAATATGTTATGATAAGTCTTCTGAGCTAGCTCTAAGTGAAATAAGTAATTTAATTTCTTCACACTTAGTGCAGATTGGTTTTCTTGCTTCAGAAAAGAAACTGCTAAATACAAGCTTACCGCCCTATACACAACCATTTCAAGATTTTATATTAGATATTATAAAGGAGAAGGGAATAGAGGTAGTAAAACGTGATTTCATCCTCCCAACAAATGAACAGCGTGAGTATATTTCAGAGCTTCTTGATATACCAAGAAATAATTCTACTATTAGGAGGAAAACCATGATACAAGAAGGCAAAAAAGCTCCCAACTTCACTTTGGAGAGTACAGGCGGTGACACCGTCTCCCTCAAGGACTTTACAGGAAAAAAGGTAGTGCTGTACTTCTACCCGAAAGACAACACGTCGGACTGCACAAAGCAGGCGTGCGCTTTCAGGGACAACAAGGCTGATTATGACGCGAAGGACGCTGTAATCCTCGGTGTCAGCAGAGACAGCATAAAGTCACATCAGCGGTTCATCGATAAGCACAAACTGAATTTCACCCTCCTTAGCGACCCCGACGGGAAAGTATGCCAACAGTATGGAGCCTGGGGGAAGAAGAGTAGCGGAAAAGAGGGGATAATCCGCACTACTGTCATCATCGACGCAAGCGGTAACATCGAAAAGATATACAACAAGGTGAAGGTCGCCGGACATGTTGAGGCAGTGCTCGCGGGGATTTAACTGTTACACTTGACATTTGCCGATCACGCAGATACAATCACAACGCCTACCAGTCGCAACCCATTATATTTATTACACTTTGTACAATTTAACTTGTCTTATCTTTATAAATGGTGTATATTTATCTTATCAAGATACACTTAAAAAGGGAGCATTAAACAATGAAGTATATGGGTTTGGATATGGGGAGTAAGCGCATCGGGATCGCCGTCAGCGACGATTTTGGATGGACCGCGCAACCTGTCGCGACGATTCACCGGACTCTTGTGATTTTTATCAATCAACGCTTTTTTCTCCTTAATCGACTTCGTTAAACTTTTTTTTTAAGCCAATCAAGCTCGACTTTCAGTTGCCCGATCTGCTTGTAAAGCTCGTCCTCAAGCTCGTCTCTGCCCTTGTT
>JAJRXV010000161.1 GCA_024276115.1 Deltaproteobacteria bacterium | reverse complement strand
GAATCGCCTGCTTGCGCAACTGCTCCTGCGTCTCTTGTGATAACTTCCTGGCATCTTGTTTTTTCATGCTCAAAGTGTACCACATTACAAGCCTGAAGTCAATGTATTTGATTGCCGGGTTAATAACTCTAAAGTTTTGAAGTAAGATTACCGATATAAGCTTTGTAGTATTATGCCAAGTACAATTACATACGATATCTAAAGGATAATATATGAAATGCGGGTACCAGAAGTGCGAGAAGGTGAGAGGTAAAGACGCCGATGATTCGGTGATGGATCAGGGGATCATGCGCGACGGAATCTGGTACTGCTCCCACAGCCATTATGAGGAGCAGGCAAAGCTCGACTGGCGACAGGACACATCAAAGATTAAGTGCCGCAACCTGCACTGCGTGAACATGCGGCCGACTGGTTTTTGGGACAAGCTGAAAAAAGGCGAGGGGATAGAGAAGGACGGTAACTGGTACTGTAGCCCGAAGTGTTATGAGGAGGATGTAAAGCGGGCGTGGATAGATGAGCGGGAGCGTTACCTTTCGCAGAACCTCGATGGGCGTATCCACAAAATACGCTTCGGCGCACTGCTGATGCAAGAGGACGTTATCACCCCTGAACAACTCGACAACGCTCTGGCAATGAGCAAACGCACCAAACAGCGCGTCGGGGAGAGCCTGTTAGAGCTCGGGTATATCACTGAGGATCAGCTCACGAAGATACTGAGCAGGCAAGAAGGGATACCGAAGATAGATTTAAGCCGCACAACGCTAAAACCAGAAGTGATAAACCTGATAAATAAATCGCAGGCGAAGAAGTATAAAGCACTCCCGATTGAGGTGTTGAAGAAGACAAACACACTTATCCTCGCTATCTCAGACCCCACCGACAAGCTCAGCCTGATTGACCTGAAGTATATCACGGGCTTTACTGTCGAGCCGTTTATTGTGCAGAACAGCTCGCTGAAATCCGCGCTGAAGAGGTATTATAAGCTGACCGATAAAGACTTTGACAGCGTGAAAATAAAGAAAGCGAAAAAAGTCAAAACCGAAAAAGTCACCAAAACAAAAGAGAGCCAACTCTCAAAAGAGGAGCTTGTGGAGCTGAAAAACGCTGTGAACGTCGTCCTGTCCGGCGCGAAAGAAAAGGGCGCGAGCGACTTTGACCTTTTTGTCGATGGTGATACGATCAAAGGTCACTTTAGTTATGGTAGCGTAAGGTGTACGATAGAATTCAAAAAAACCCCAAAACCGTAGGGGCGCACCCTCAGACTGTGTCGCATCCCCCTGCACAATTTATTACTACCATGCTATGATCCTGATTAGAATCAGATAAAGCAGGCGAACGAGGTTCTGGAAAACGATTGCGAAACCGCCTGCGCCGACGCTGGTTACGCGAACAGGAGCGAGCTGAAAAAAATCGATGAGAAGGGGATTTCGGTGATCGTACCGACGTCGAAGCAAGCGTCGAAAAAGGAGCCGGGCGAGTTTGATAAATTTGCACTAAGAATGGTAAATTGACAAAGCCTTACAGACCAGAAAAACGCATAAAACACTCCCCTCTTTTGGACTCGTAATCCACTTCCGAAAAAGCCGATTTTCACAATATTACAATATTTCCTCTTGACAATAACGAAATATTTCGTTATTTTTAAGACAAATAGCACTTAAGTGGAGGTGAAAGCATGGAACTTGCAATGGTTGAAAAAATACTCGGTGGGAAAGAAATACTTCATAAGCAGTTAGACAACAAAATGGATCTTATAGAGTTGAGCAACACCGGTGTCTCCAAAAAGGCGCTCTTAAGCCTTGCGAAGTTCTTGAACCTGTCACTGCATCAGATCGCGGCTTTTCTGCCTGTTACGGAAAGGACGATACAACGGCACGCACCAAAAGAGCGTTTTAAAAGAGTTGTCTCTGAGCAGATACTGCATATCGCGGAAGTTGCGGCGAGGGGTTTAGATGTTTTTGATGACAAGGATAAATTCCTAAAATGGTTGAACTTTCCTAACAAGGCGTTTGCCGGTAAAGCGCCGATCGAACTGATAGGGTCAAGATTCGGGGCATCTATGGTTCTTGAGGAGCTGGGTCGAATCGAACACGGCCTTTTCGCGTAATGGAAATCTACCGCATCGCAAAAGCTGAATTCATACAAGATCTCAGTGGGGTTGGCGCACGGATGTTTGGCGCGAGGTGGCATCTGCAAGGGACAGGGATTATCTACACATCTGAAAGCAGGGCACTGGCCGCAATGGAGTACATTGTGCACCTGCCGATTTCTATCATCCCTGATGACTTGAAAATAGCCGTGATCAGCATTCCCGACAATATCACTCCGAATGATATTTCAATCTCTGACCTGAGGGGCAGCTACCCTGCGCCAGAGAGTTTGGCTCTATTAGGCACGAACTGGGCAAAATCAAAGAGATCGCTTTTACTTCGCGTTCCTTCGGCTATTGTCCCGCACGAGTACAATATACTTATTAATCCGGCGCACAGTGATATGAACCTAGTGAAAATAGAGACTATTGAGGACTTTGAGTATGATAGCCGCATACTTGAGAGATAATGGGCATGATGCCCAAGCCACTCAAGGGGAGTGCAAGGTAAAATATTAATGAACTATTTGCCACAATTTTTCGATGAGCGGTAGTCTGGGACGTTTATGGGACTTATGGGTCACGCGAGGTCACGCGACAAAACGTGATTCTCTTAATATTTCCCCGGAGATGATATTTGTAACTCACTGTATTAATT
Organism: Deltaproteobacteria bacterium; assembly: GCA_024276115.1. Lineage (GTDB taxonomy): Bacteria > Desulfobacterota > JAJRXV01 > JAJRXV01 > JAJRXV01 > JAJRXV01. The sequence goes on along the minus strand of JAJRXV010000161.1, from coordinate 1,931 downwards.
AATTCTATTTAACGAGTGTTTAAACCTTTTTAAAAAGTAAACTTGCGACATGGAACAAATAAATAGTGATAACAGCATGTTAAATCGCTTCACGGAAATTGACCTAAAAAAAGCCTCCTATTTATTTTTTTTACGAACGTGGTTCTTGAGTCTACAACTGGTTGATATACATAGTTTTTTTACAGAGCATTCCACATTAGCGAGGGGTTGTTTAACCTCTGCACACCCTCCACCAAATTTACAATAAAAATCCGTCTCTGCGGTAGCATCTTCGCGCAGGCGGGTTTCTCTTTTTCCTAAGTAATTAAAGGGTTGTAGCGTTATAAGCATTTTTTATATGCCGACTTCATTACCCAAAAAGGAAGTTTTTTTCTCTCATATTTCTCGTTTCGTCTCTCTGTTTCTCTGTTCAATCGGACGAAGTCCGAACGTCGTCCAGAACCGTATATCCTTTAATAACGAGTGCTTATCGAAAAAGGCCTGTTTTAAAAGGGCTCTCACTATTCGCACTTGGTACGAAAATAAATTTATTTTCCCGCACACCATCTCAGACGTGAAAAGATATATTGCATGTATTATCCTGCACTTATGTTTTTTTGAGCTTGCTGGAAAGCCCTAAAAACGGGAAAGGTTGTTAAAATGTTTCCACGTTACCAAAGAGTTTTGTCAGATTCGCTTTGCTTAAGCTGACCTACCCGGCTGTTAATATATACCTATCGTTATACAAAGAATCATGTGGCGAAATTTTATATCGTAAAAAATCGTCTTCAACTTTAATCCATTTCTTAAAATAAGTTTCAACAACAACTGCTTCTATAGCATTTATTTCCTCATTAAAAAATAAAAATCTTACAAGCTCTTCATTTACTTCCCCAGCTACATAAAATACCCGCTTCACTCTTTTTCCATAAGAAATAAGTAATACCTCACTATTAAAGTCGACTAAAGGGAGCTTTAAGCTATGTTCAGATTCGAATTTTTCGTAATTCTCTCTATTCTTAATTATTAGGAAATCACCTTGAGCATTGACATTGGTATAAACTTTCCTCTCGATTATCCTAACATTTTCTATAGTTCTGTTTTTTATAAAACTATCTAATTCATGTTGTGCAAGAAAGTTTATAGACGCAGATAGTATTATTATTAAAGGTAAAAGAATAGCTGTTTTTTGTTTGATTTCAGAATAAATATTTTTTTTATCACTTCTTAAAATATTATGAACTTTGTAATAAATCACAAAAATAAAAAATGACAAAAATAATGCCGAAATAAACAATAAACCATTTATGAAGTCTAATGTCACTAAAACTAGAGTCAATATAATTACTAGTGTATATAGTCGTTCATTATTTATTTTTCCTTCAACTTCATACACCTGTTTTAGTATTTTAGAGGAAATAATAATAAATATAATAAATACAAATGTCAGACTGGAAGCACCAAAGAAAAGTGCTAATATAGCCAAGATGTATAATGTTTTTTCTTTATTTCTTTTTAATATTTTAATATACATAAAGTATAGCAATAGTGTTAGAGCAAACAATACAGCTAAGGAAAGTATATAGTGTGGGAAAAACTCTTTTAGTAAAAACATTTTATTTTTTACTATGTATTCATAAAAACAACTTAATTGTTTAAATGATGAATTTAAAGAGTCGTCCCCACATGACCATGAATAAATCCATACAAATAGGGGGATTATGGCCAATATAAAATTAATAAAGATAATCTTATATTTCATATTATTTCCTCCTGTATTATTGCCAAACAGCTTCAGACAGTCCTGATGGAGTTCGTAGGATGGGGTACTGCTGGAAGCATACCCCATCGTTTTTATTATTCATTTCCCACACCACTGCCGAAGTTAATCTTTTCATTCGCTCCCCAATTCATATCATACAAACCGTCTTTCACATACCGGTGAAAACTTG
>JAJRXV010000160.1 GCA_024276115.1 Deltaproteobacteria bacterium | reverse complement strand
CCGGCGTTTGTCAATGCAAAACTGTCTACTTGGCCGATTTCCGTGCCGTCACCACCTATTGTGGTGATATAATTTAAATCCTTATCAAAAAGTTTTATGTTTTTTTGAGTTATCAAATTTATGCTACTATCTGTTCCTATATTAACCTGGTGGATAAATGTATAGACAATGGGGTCGAGATGTGATACACTCTAAGCATGAAAAAACAAGATTCCAGGAATTTATCACAAGAGGTGCAGGATCAATTACGCAAGCAGGCGGTTCGTCTTCGTAAAACTGGCATGACATATCGCAGGATTGCTGAGATTGTTGGGGTTAATCATAACACGGTTTCGAGATGGTGGCGGATGTACGAGTCTGGCGGCGCAAAGGCGTTAAAATCGAAGACGCGTGGTCGTCGTGAGGGTTCGGGGCGAACGCTTGTTCCGGCTCAGGAAGCGGAGATCCAGAAGATGATCCTCGATAAGACACCTGACCAGCTGAAATTGACGTTCGCGCTTTGGACGCGTCGGGCGGTGTGTGAGCTGATCAAGCTAAAGTATGGCATTACGATGCCGGTTAGGACAGTCGGGGACTATCTCATGCGATGGGGTTTTACCCCGCAAAAGCCGCTGAAACGCGCTTACGAACAGAATCCGGCGAAGGTGCAGAAATGGCTCGATGAGGAATATCCAGTGATCGCCGGGCGTGCGAGAAAAGAGTGCGCCGAGATCCACTGAGGCGATGAAACCGGCATAAGGAGCGACTGTCAGCATGGTCGAAGCTACGCTCCGAAAGGGAAAACGCCGGTGATTCGGCTATCGGCCAAACGAAATTCGGTCAATATGATTTCGACCGTCACCAACCAGGGGAAAGTCCGTTTTATGACTTATGAAGAAAATATGAACGCGAAAGTGCTGATAAAATTCATGCGGGGGCTGATCAAGGACAGCTCGAAAAAAGTGTTCCTGATTTTGGATAACCTTCGGGTACACCATGCGAAGGTGGTCAAGACGTGGCTATCAGAACATAACGATAAGATTGAGGTATTTCATCTTCCTGAACCCCGACGAGTATTTGAACTGCGATTTGAAGGCTGGCGTCCACTCTCGGGCACCTGCGCGAAACAAAAAAGGACTGAAGAAAAAGGTTATTTCGCACATGCGGAAACTACAGAAAACACCGGCGCGGGTTGCTAAATATTTTAGACACCCGAAAATAGCTTATGCTGCGTGAGGAAGTATACTTGTTTGACCGCCGGGTTAATAACATATTTTTTAAAGCCGGCGATGATCTTCTCCGTTATTTTACCAACCGTTCCATCACCGATAATTCTACCGTCAATTTTGTTAATCGGCATGATCTCCGCTCCTGTTCCGGTCAGGAAGCATTCATCGGCGTTATACAGATCGTAAAGCGAGATAGATTCCCGCAGTCCGTAGCTTACTATAAAGTAAGTGTGTTGCAAAAGTTGAACATGGCGATTACAATCTGTAATTATAATACGGTCCTTATGACCAAAAAAACAGAGGAGGTAATCACCATGTTCATTAAAGATTATAGCAAGCAGATTGGGAATCGTCAAAGGATAAAGGAGACTACTTTGGTGGTCGGGCTGGATATCGGGAGCAGGTTCAACGCGATGGCGTTCATGAACAAAACCGGAGAGGTGCTGGGCAGGTACCCAAAGGTCTATAACTCTGCGAAAGGATTTGAGTTTTTTCTTGACATGATAAATAAGGCTATGAGAAAAAATGGTTTTCAGGACGCTATTATCGGGATAAAAGAGATCGGCTCTGGTGACCGGTTCAGGGTGCGGATGCATTTAGAAGAGGTCAGGCGGACAGAGACGATGCTTTGTGAAATAGAACGCGAGATGGGATCTCTGCTAAAAACGCTGCCGGTCGCGAATTATCTCATGTCGATGCGCGGTGTTGGTGTTTTGAGTGCGGCTCAGTTTTTGGGTGAGCTTGGCGACCCCGTGAACTTCAAAAGCCCGAAACAAATAATAAAGTACGCGGGTTACGACCCCTGCGAGAGGGATTCGGGTATGAAGGCCGGCGGCAGACACATCTCCAAAAAGGGGCGCTGGCTGCTTCGGAAAACGCTTTATTTCATGAGCCTGCAGGCGATAAAAAACAGCGCGTATTTCAAGGATTATTACGATAAGAAGCTCACAAAGAGCAACATTTTCGGCAGACAGATCAAGAAGAAAGAGGCGCTTTGCGCAGTGGCGATAAAGTTAATCAAGGTGATCTTCGCGCTTTTCAGAGACGAAAGAGGGTTCACGGAAGAACCGCTGAAACTTGCGCTGACAGCATAGATACAGGTTTTAACAGTTGTGGTGGAAGGAGGATCGCTGCCCATCGTAGGCTTAAAGGCCTTCTCGATGTAGCTTGGTCGACTTCCACCGCCCTTTAGATTTCTATAAAGTAAGTTGGGCATAAAGGCTCGTAAAACGAAAGAGGTTAAATAAAGGGACTAATGATGGAAGACCGCCACAACTAACTATATTTTTAACAGATTGTAACTTTATGCTTGACTACTTCTTTAAAAGAGGATGGGTTACCTCCAGCGGAGTAACCCATCGTTTTCATTCATTTATTGATGGGGTATGCTTTCAGCAGTACCCCATCCTACCGGGCTGAAAACGATCAGGGAAGCAGGGTTTGATATTAATATCACAATTGAGCGCAGGGGGACGAAAATTTACTCCATTAAACAACAGATTTCTTAAGCGTTTTACTTTGTAAGTTTCACGTTTTAATATTAACCAGCATCAATTTAGGCTCGTGGTTTTACGACTGCGAGCCTTTTTTGTGTCCGAATCAGTCATTTGCCGAAAGACCTTTCGGTATTGCCGAAACCCCTTTCGGCAAAATAACGCTAATATATTCGGCGGCCTACAGTAAATTACAGATTAATTATCAATATATTAAAATATTTCCGACACATTGGCTCCGCTTCCGGTAAGTAATATAGAGAAGAAAGATTAAATGCATACTACTGGAGGGAACGATGAGCTTATTACAAACAATGCGTGATTATATTAACAGGAACGAAACGCATACTACCGATCACGAAACCGTTAATCCACATCAGGAGGCTGAGGTCTCGCCTTTGGTATCTTTTGTCACGACCGATCTCAAGCTCAGGATGGAGCGATTAACCGACGAGCGGGATATCGAGCGTGACGGGAAAGTTTACCGCAAGCTTACACCTGAGTACTTCGCGTGGCTGAGATCACGTATGGTTCAGGCACACTCAGCTCACGAGAATGTAGCACAGATAGATCAACTTAACACAACTCACCTGTTGCATTTAAAACCAGCCTAATAAGTCAACGCTTCTAACTTTTGTATTATTTTTTCTAATTCTTTGATTCTTGCATTACTCTCTGCTGGAGTATTTCTAATAAGAGTTTTAAAATGCGTAATTATCGCTTTTGGTGAAACATGAGGCTGAAAAATCGGGCTTTTGATTTTCCACTGGTCTCTTTCATTCCGTGCTTTCCGCCAGACAGTAAGAACCGTTTCAATTTCTGCCGCGCTGACAGTCATTTGCTTAAGCCGCTCTTTTAACCGGGCTTCATCAGTGAGGGTTTCATCAAAAAATATATAGATCGGGTATTCCTTATCATCAGGATCTTCATATTTTACTATACCACTGCTATGCAATTTCAGGGTTAAAGCGTCATTCGGGTAGAAAATGCTTTCATCTATACATCCATTCCCCAAAACAAATTCAATATCTTCTGTAGATTTCTCTTCTACTACTTCATACGCCGATGCGACACCAATGTTTTCATAACGTACTTTTGTACGAACCTCATTACCAGAAACTTTTTCTACATTTAAAATGTAGACTTTATTGGTAACAGTTGAGATATCCCATCCCTGTTCGTTTTCCCAGACGATAAGGGGAGATATTGTGGCTTCATATGTATTCCCTGAAAATTTGGCGCCGTTCAAATCGGCTGTGTAATATTTTTTGATAACATCTTCTACAGAGGGATCCATCGCAAAAGCAAGACTTTGCATAAGTAGAATTAATAAAAACGCCATGCAAAAAGTCACTTTATATAAACAAATATTCACAATTATTCCTCGTCCGCTACCTTTATATGCCGATAATATCCAACGAAGTTAGAAAACCAGCTTATCTTCCCTAACTTGACTTTTTTTGCACCAGACTGGGCGCTGATAATATCACCTCTTGTATAAATACCAATATGTTTTTTAAACAAGACAACGTCCCCTTCTTGTGGAGAAATTACCTCTTTAAAATCTCTTCCATCCAGACTATCAAAATCCTTAGTTTGGGTATATGAATAAGACAACCCAGCTTCCTCGTATACTCTCCATACCAAATGAGAACAATCAATGCCATCTGAGTGACTACCGCCCCACTTATATGGGATGCCTAAATATTTTTCCGCAATTCTTACAATCTCTTCCCCTGTAACTTTCTTATCTTCCATCTTAAATATATCCTTTCATCTGCGAAATATATTTCTATCTGACGGAAGATAATATAATTATGTGTAAAGTTCAATTACACCCGTTTACAAAAGTGTCCTTATTTTATTTTTTATTATATCAATTTTTAAAAAAAATGCATGTGCTTTTTTTTGTATGATGTTGCTTTTGCTGCAATGGCAATTATTTTTCCGATATCTTGCCGGGCGTTTCAAGTGAAAAGCAGAACCTTCCAATAAAAAAGCGCCGCCAAGGTTGGTAAGAAAAAGGCCGCTCCCCGCAAAAAGCCGAAAAAGATTGCGGATAACACCAAAAGTGGCAAAAAGTAAACCGCGGTTTAATGCGGGTTTACGGGCGACTGCTAATGACAGAATGTCAAGGAACACATGTTCTATTAAGTAATAATTATTAATAAAAGTTTCTTAAGGCGAAAGCGATGAAAGATAATCACCGCCATGAAAAAAATATTAAGAAAAGTTTCCCTAATTTTTACAGAGTGGTTAGAGCCGCTCAAGAGCTTCTTCGAGCTGGCCGTCGACGAGGTGAGTGTAAATCTG